>NZ_CP022260.1:571323-925147 GCF_003119195.2 Azospirillum baldaniorum
CCACGATTCGCCGCTCCTCCGGGCCGCCGCCGGCCTCGTCCAGGGCGGACATGATGCGCTGGCGCTCAGCCGCCGAAATCTCGCCGTCGGCGTTGGCGGCGGCGATCATGGCGCGGATCAGCAGCAGGGCGTGCTGGTCCTCCATGGCGAGTTCCGGGAAGGCACCCTCGCCCGATCCCGACGGGGCGGCGTCGGGCAGGGGAGCGGTGCGCTGCTGGAAGACCTGGGACAGCCGTTCGCCCAGCGATCCGCCGCCGGAAGCGCCGGCCCCGCCGAGGATGCCGCCGAGGATGCCCCCCGGCGTGTTGCCCGAACCGGACGGCGGCGCCCCCCACGGGCTGGTCCCCGGCTGCCCGGAGCGGGCGGGGGCTTGTCCGGAGGAGGGCTGCCCCGACGGAGGCATATTCTGCTGCCGCTCCTGATAGGCGCGGTAGGCGAGGTAGGCCAGCGCGCCCAGCCCGGCCATGGGGCCGACGCCCATGCCGCTGCGGGCGTGCATCGCCGATCCTGAGCCCATCCCTGACCGGTTCAGGATCGACCCCAGATCCTGCGGGCTCCTGCGGCTGTGCCCTCCCATGCCGGTCGCCAGAAGGGTGCCGAGGATGTTCTGAAGATTCGCCATGACGCGCCTCTCTCCTAATCGGTGTCTGTGTCGATGCAGCTTCGCGCCTCATCAACAGACGAAAGGGATTGGCGTCACGGCACAGCTATCGGTGCCAATGATGGGCCTGACCAGCCGATCCCTCTTCTATGACGGCTTCTATGCCGGAGGTGGAGTGGCTTTCGAACAGGCTGTGCAGGACACTGACTTCCGCTATCGTGGCGCGCATCAGAGCGCAGCAAGCGCCAACGCCCGCCGGTCGGCGGGTGGCATTTTGGAGGAGACGCCCATGACCTTCGACCGGCACGCGGAACCGCCTCCGCCGGATGTGTCGCCGACACCGTTCGTTCCGCCGCCGGCCCCGGCCTGCGGGTCGCTGTGGAACGACTATCTTCACCGGCTGCTGGGCACGGCACACGGCTGCGTCGCCGCGAACGACGACGAGTCCGATCCGGAGCCCGCCTGCTGCTGCGCCGCCGGATGATGCCGTGAAATCGTGCCCCTGAAATCGTGATTGGGAGCGGCCGGGCGCCCGTCAGCGGGCTCCCGCCGCCTCGATGATCACCGCCGCCACCGCGTCGGGCCGGGAGGCGTGCGGGATGTGGCTGGCCCCGACCTCCACCGTCCGCGCGCCGATGCGCTCGGCGGTCGCCCGCAGGAAGGCCGGGGGAAGCATCCGGTCCTCGCTGGCGACGATGTACCAGGACGGCTTGTGCTCCCACGCCGCGGCGGTCACCCGCGTGCGGAAGCAGCCGGCATGGACCGGCCCCTGCGTCGCGGCCAGCAGCGCCGCCTCCGCCGCCGGCACATCCTGGGCGAAGTTCGCCGCCAGACTTTCCGCCGACAAATGCAGATAGCCCGCACGGTCCATCGACACGCTGGACAGGCCGGGCGAGGGCGGGAAGGGCTTCAGCGTGTCGTTCGGCGACTGGCCGACTCCCGGCGCGAAGGCCGCCACATAGACCAGCGCCTTCACCTTGTCCTGATTCCCGATCTGGGTGATCACCGCCCCGCCCCAGGAATGGCCGACTAGCACCACCGGTCCCTTGGCGCGGTCGATGGCGCGCTGGACATGGGCAACGTCCTCGTCCAGCGAGGTCAGCGGATTCTGCACGGCGATCGCCTCCAGCCCCTGGGCCTGGAGCAGGGGGATCACGCGGCTCCAGGCGGAGCCGTCCGCGAAGGCGCCGTGGACGAGGATGACGGAAGTGGCGACCGGGTCCATGGACCGATTCCCGTGACAGTGACCGACCCTATCCTCTGAGCACGCCCGCGCCCGCCTGTCCAGCGCGGAGGCTGCCCTTTTCCTCCCTGCGGAAAAGCCGCCCGGACTCCGGGGTCAAAGGATGTCTTGCTGCGGAGCGGGATGAAAATTTCGCAAAATCGCCCTTGAAGCTAAGATTGTTCTGGGATACGGTATACCAACAGGGAGGCGGGGCGATTGTCCGCCCCGTCCGCCAAGCCAGTCCGTCCGTATCGCCAGCCCGAGCCCTTGAGGTGAGCCATGGTCAAGACCCTTTCCGCCGTCCGTCCCGGAAGCCGCCCGAACGCCGTCCGCGGTGTCGAGGATGCCGCTCCCGCCGGCGTCGTGGTCGCCCTGCGCCCCGATCACCGCAATTCCGATCATCGGCAGCGGGCGACGGTGCTGGCGGCGACCACCGGCGGGCGCGGCCCGCGCATGGACATGCTGACGATCACCCACAGCCGCGGCGCGGCGGAGGATCGCGGGGCGGAACTCATCCACATCGACGGTCCCTACGCGGACGTTTTGGCCTACATCGCCGACTCGCCGGAGTGCGTGGTCTGCTTCGACACGCTGCATGGCGGCATGGCCCGCGCGCAATTGTCCGTGCCCTGACCGGGCTCCGGGTCCTGCTGGAGAGCGAACCGATGAACGCTTCTATGATGAGTGATTGTGTGACGACGCCCTTCTCCGGGCAGGAACTGGCCTCCGCGATCATCGCGGCGGCGCTGTCGCTCCCATCGGCCAACGGTCGGCTGCATCTGCCCAACGGTGCCGTGCTGTGCGACCCGGCGGCGCTGGAGCGGGAATTCGCGCTGGCCGCGCAGGGGCTGTCCCACTGGCTGGCGCAGAACGAGCCGCGCATCGCCGAGGCCGCGCGGGCCAGCCGGTTGAAGATCGGGGCCGGGGTCATCCGGGCCGCCGTGGCGACCCTGGAGCACGCCGGGCGCCGTTGCGGCGCATTGAGCGACCGTGGAGAGCGGGCGCTGTCCATCGACTTCAGCGCGGTCTGCGACCGGGTTCAGGAGCGTCCGGGCCTGCTCGCCCAGACGGTGGCCGCCGTCGCCGCCGGCCACACCATCCACGCGGTCGCCGCCTGAAGACGGAGACCGTTGACGGGTCGGACGTTACAGAAGGGTGTGCTCGATCAGGATCTTGGTGCCGATGGCGAGCAGGCCGAGGCCGCCAATCAGCTCCGCCCGGCGGCCGAGTAGCGGGCCGGCGGCGCGGCCCAGCAGGACGCCGCCGAAACCCATCAGGAAGGTGACGACGCCGATCAGGCTGGCGGTCACCGCGATGTTGACGTCCGCCATGGCGAGGCCGACCCCCACCGCGCTGGCGTCGATGCTGGTCGCCACCGCCACCGTCAGCAGGGCCAGCCAGCCCGAGCGGGTGGCCGCCGCCTCGTCGTCCTCTTCCCCGGCGAGCGCGTTGCGGATCATCGATCCGCCGATCATCAGCAGCAGGCCGAAGGCGATCCAGTGGTCGATCGCCTGGACGAAGCCGGCGAAGGCCGAACCCACCGCCCAGCCGATGGAGGCCATCGAGAGCTGGCAGAGGCCAAAGGCGAAACCGACCCGCAACGCCTCGGACAGGCCGGGACGCTTCTGAACGGCGCCACGGCCCAACGCCGCGGCGAAGCTGTCCATGGAAAGGCTGACGGCGAGGACGAGGGAGGTCACACCGAGCATGGCAACGAACTCCGGCCAAACGGACACGACAGCACGGCTACCCCCGGTTGGCCTTCGGGAGCGTCCGCACCATCGGTCTTGCCGAACCGGCCGGACTCTGTCCGGCTGCCGCGTGCGCCACGGGACCGCCTGAGGCAGGATGGTCCCGAGTCTGTTGGCGCACGCCCCTCTCGCAGGAGGGTGGCTACTCCCCAATGACGGGGCGGACCCTAACGCCGGAGAGTGTAGGTGTCAATCTATATGAATAGCTGTTCATATATATTTGAATCGCTCTAAAAAGGATGCGCCGCGCCCCGCCGTGGGGCAGGCGTGGTGCGCCCCGGAACGATTTGTTAAGAGCCTCTGACGCTTTTATGCCGCTGCGGTTCGTTGGGGTACGAAACGCTCGGATTCAATGGGCATCATTGGGCGCGGGGGTTCGCCATGGGGTTGCTGACGGGGGTCGGCTCGCTGTCGCTTTCGGGCAAGACGGTGTCGCTGTGTGTCGGTGGATTGGTCGTGTTGACGAGCGCCACCTTTGCGGTCAACGAAACGTTGCTGAGCCGCTATGCGGAGCGCATGGCGGTCGAGCGGCAGGAAACCAACATGCGCGTCGCCTGGGACGTGCTGAACCAGTACGGGCGCGACATCAGCGTCCGCGACGGCGCGCTGTACGCCGGCGACCGCGCGCTGAACGGTTTCTTCGAACCGGTGGACCGGGTGAAAGCGCTGGTCGGCGGCACCGCCACCCTGTTCATGGGCGACACGCGGGTGACCACCAACGTCCAGAAGCCGGACGGCGGGCGCGCCGTCGGCACCCAACTGGCCAAGGGGCCGGTCTACGACGCCGTGCTGGTCCGGGGCGAGCCGTACCGTGGGCAGGCCGACATCCTGGGCGTTCCCTTCTACACCGCCTACGACCCGATCAAGGACCGCTCGGGCAAGGTGGTCGGCGTGCTCTATGTCGGTGTGCCGCGGGCGGAGTTCTTCGCGCCGATCCGCGACACCCAGACGATGATCGGTGGGCTGGGCGCCGCGGTGACGCTGCTGGTGGCCGGCGGCAGCCTGCTGTTGTCACGACGCATCTTCCGCCCGCTGTCCGCCATGCGCGGCGCCATGGAGCGGTTGGCGACGGGGACCCTGTCGGTCGAGGTTCCGGCGCTGGACCGCAAGGATGAGATCGGCGGCATGGCCCGGGCGCTGAGCGTCTTCAAGGAGAACGCGCAGCAGGTCGCCCGGCTCGATGCCGCCCAGGCGGAGGAGCGCGCCCGCGCCGAGCGGGACCGCCGCGACGCGCTGGAGGCGGTTGCCCGCAACTTCGAAGGCACGATGCTGAGCGTCGTCGAGACGCTGAGCGCCACCACGGCCCAGCTCGAATCCAACGCCCAGCGCCTGCATGGCATCGCCGAGAGCAGCAGCGGGCAGGCCGCCGCGGTCAGCGGTGCGGCGGGCGAGGCCAGCGACGACGTGCGGACCGTGGCCGGCGCCACCGAAGAGCTGACGGCGTCCATTGTCGAGGTGTCCCGCCAGATCGACGAGTCCTCCCGCATGGTCCGCAACGCGGTGGAGGAGGTGGAGCGCACCAACCACACGGTCGAGGGCCTTGCCGCCGCCGCCGGCAAGATCGGGGAGGTGGTGACGCTGATCCAGAGCATCGCCGCGCAGACCAACCTGCTGGCGCTGAACGCCACCATCGAGGCGGCGCGGGCGGGCGAGGCCGGCAAGGGCTTCGCCGTCGTCGCCAACGAGGTGAAGGGCCTCGCCAACCAGACCGCCAGGGCGACCGACGAGATCGCGCAGCAGGTCGCGGAGATCCAGGCGGTGACCGGCAGCGCGGTGACGGCCATCGGCGGCATCGGGCGCACGGTGGTCGCGGTGAACGATCTGGTCGGCCGCATCGCCGGGTCCGCCGATCGCCAGAACGCCACCACCGGTGAGATCGCCCGCAGCGTCCAGCGCGCCGCCGACCGCACGTCGGAGGTGACCCACAGCGTCCGCGACGTGTCGGCCTCCGCCCACGAGACCGGCACCATGGCGTCGGAAGTGCGCTCCGCCGCCGCCGATCTCGGCCGGCAGGCGCTGGCCCTGCGCGAGCAGGCCGGTGCGTTCCTGCGGCAGATCCGCTCGGCCTGAAGAAAGGGTTCCGCCCGTGTTCCGCAACCCGCGTTCGCTGCTGTTCGTGTTCTTCTTCGCGTCGCTGGCGGCCCTGCTGGTCTTCAGCGGCGACCCGCCGGACGGTGGGCGGACCGACGCGAACCGGGAGTTCCTGGCGGCCTGCGAGGCCAGCCCCTTCGCGACGCAGAACACCGGCTCCACCGAGGCGGCGGTGCGGGTGTGCTCCTGCATCCTGTCCTGGCACCGCAAGGAGGGCGAGGCCACCGGCCGGCCGCTTCCCGCCGCGCTCTATGGCGGGGAGGGGGGAGCCGGCGCCGCGGCGGTGGCGGTGGATGAGCGGGCGCGGGCCTCCTGCCTGTCCGGGCGCGTGACGCCCTGATCATCGCAGACCCGCTTTTTTGAGAATCGTCCGCAGGACGGGGCGGCCGGGGCTTTTCCTTCGGCCCTGCCGCACCCATCCTATGGCGCTATGAGCACGCACGACACCCGCAACCCCTGCACGAAGCTCTGCCGCTACGATGCGGCGGACCGCTGCATGGGCTGTTTCCGCACCCGCGCTGAGGTGAGGCACTGGAAACGCCTGCCGGACGAGACGAAGGCGGCGATCAACGCCCGCATCGCCGCGCGCGGCGGCACGGTCTCCAAGAAGGACGGCAAGCGGGCGAAGAAGCTCGACAAGAAAATCCGCAAGCTGGAAGCGAAGCTCGCCACCCTGCGCGCCCGCCGGTCGGAGCTGGAGGGGTCGGTCGTCAGAGCGGCGGAGTGAACACCGCCTCACCCGATCCCGGCGTGCCGTTCCACATACAGCAGCAGGGCGGGATAGTAGTGCTTCTGTGACGCCGTCAGTTCCTGGCAGTAACGGCGGGCCATGCCGTTGGAAAGCCAAGCATCAAGCTCGCCGCTCTCGCGTTTCTGGGCGATGACGCGGTCGATCTTGTCCATGATCTTGTGGATCACGTCCGTTCCTTTTCGGGTGTTGATTTGCCGTGGGAGGGGCGGGCGCCGCAAAGGCGGCGCCGTCGATTGCCTGTTCAATATGAACCTCGGAGCGGCGGTGAGCTGCGCATTATGGGCATGCCTGCATACCGCATTGCACAAAAGTCCGTCCGGGCCATCGAGCCCACGCGCGGGTCTGCCCTTCGCAGGCGTTCGTTGACCGGCTTCCCGGCGCCGTCCCATTCTGCACGTCGAAGGAAGAAAAACCGGGAGGACGTGCGGTGGGGATGGCGGTGGACCGCCGCGCCGCCGCAGCCATCATCATGACCGCCATCGCCATGACCGAACGCCGCGCGGAGCTGGACGGCGCCGCCTCCGCCACGCTGGTTCTGCTCTGCCTGCTCTGGGGCCTGCAGCAGGTCGCCATCAAGGTCGCCATGACCGGATTCTCGCCGGTGCTCCAGGGCGGGTTGCGCTCGCTGGGCGCGCTGGCGCTGCTGTGGGGCTGGGCGGCGCTGCGCGGCATGCGCCTGTTCGAGCGGGACGGCACGCTGGGGCTGGGTCTGCTGGCCGGGCTGCTGTTCGCCGGGGAGTTCCTGCTGGTCTATACCGGGCTGTCCTACACCACGGTGTCGCGCAGCATCCTGTTCCTCTACACAGCCCCCTTCCTGGTATCGGTCGGCGCGCATCTGCTGCTGCCGGGGGAGCGGATGCGCGGCGTCCAGGCGGCCGGGCTGGTCTGCGCCTTCGTCGGGGTGGCGGTCGCCTTCGCCGACGGGCTGCGCCTGCCGACGAACCGCGAGATGATCGGCGACCTGATGGTGCTGGCCGCGGCGGTGCTGTGGGCGGCCACCACCCTGGTCATCAAGGGCAGCAAGCTGGTCCGCGCCAGTTCGACCAAGGTGCTGTTCTACCAGCTCGCCGTGTCCGGGGCGGTGATGCCGCTGGCCTCGCTTCTCATGGGCGAGGCGGGGGTGACGGCGCCCGGCCCGCTGGCGCTCGCCTGCCTCGCCTTCCAGATCGTGGTGGTTGCCTTCGCCTCCTACCTCGCCTGGTTCTGGCTGGTGGCCCGCTACCCGGCGGCCCGCCTGTCGGCCTTCACCTTCCTGACGCCGCTGTTCGGCGTGCTGTCCGGCGCCCTGCTGCTGGGCGAGCGGGTCAGCGCGAGCCTCGCCGCGGCGATGCTGCTGGTCTGCGCCGGCATCTGGCTGGTGAACCGCCGCGCGCCCGCCGCGGGCGCCTAGAAAGACGGGAACCGGCCCGGCCGCCATCGGTTGGCTCTGCTGTCCCAGCACAAGCAGCGGAGCCGGTTACATCATGGATTTGAACGGAAAAGTCGCCCTCATCACCGGGGCCGGGTCGGGCATCGGCAAGGCGTCCGCCACCCTGTTCGCCAGCGCCGGGGCGAGCGTCGGCGTGCTCAGCCGCACCGAGGACGAGATCCGCAAGACGGCGGAGGAGATCACCGCAGCGGGCGGCAAGGCCATCCCCCTCGTCGCCGACGTCGCCGACAGCGAGGCGGTGAAGCGGGCGGTGGACCGGCTGGTCCAGGAGTATGGACGGCTGGACATCGTCTTCGCCAACGCCGGCATCAACGGCGTCTGGGCGCCGATCGACGAGCTGACTCCGGAGGAGTGGGACCGCACCATCAACATCAACCTGCGCGGCACCTACCTGACGCTGCACCACGCGGTGCCGTATCTGAAGAAGGCGGGCGGCGGGTCGGTGCTGGTGACCGCCTCGATCAACGGCACGCGGGTGTTCAGCAACGCCGGGGCCACCGCCTATTCCTGCACCAAGGCGGCGCAGGTCGCCATGGTCCAGATGCTGGCGCTGGAGCTGGCCAAGCACCGCATCCGCGTCAACGCCATCTGTCCGGGGATGATCGACACCAAGATTCAGGACAACACCCAGGCGCGCAACACCGCAGAGGCCGAGGAGGCCGCCGAATATCCCGACGGCGAGATACCGCTGACCCGCGGCAAGCCGGGCAGCAGCGCCGACGTGGCGGAGCTGGCGCTGTTCCTGGCATCGGACCGCTCGAAGCACATCACCGGCACACCCGTCTGGATCGACGGCGCCGAGTCCCTGCTGATCGGCTGAGGGCCCGCTCATGGCGGACGGCTTTATGGCGGACGGCTTCGCGTGGTGGCAGAGCGGGGTGATCTATCAGGTCTACCCGCGCTCCTTCCAGGATTCGAACGGCGACGGGGTGGGGGACCTGCCGGGCATCCTGGCCCGGCTCGACCATCTCCAGACGCTCGGGGTGGACGCGCTGTGGGTGTCGCCGATCTACCCGTCGCCGATGGCCGATTTCGGCTACGACGTGTCGGACTACACGGGCGTCCACCCGCTGTTCGGGACGATGGAGGATTTCGAGCGGCTGTTGGCGGAGCTGCACCGCCGGGGCATGAAGCTGATCCTGGATTTCGTGCCCAACCACAGCTCCGACCGGCACCCGTGGTTCCAGGCCAGCCGCTCGTCGCGCGACGACCCGAAGCGCGATTGGTACATCTGGCGCGACGCGGCCCCGGACGGCGGCCCTCCCAACAACTGGCTGTCGGAGTTCGGCGGCGGTGCCTGGGAATGGGACGCGGCGACCGGCCAATACTATTACCACGCCTACCTGAAGGAGCAGCCGGACCTCAACTGGCGGAATCCGGCGCTGCGCGAGGCCATGCTCGACGCGCTGCGCGTCTGGCTCGACCGCGGGGTGGACGGCTTCCGGGTGGACGCCATCCATCACCTGATCAAGGACGCGCAATTCCGCGACAACCCGCCGAACCCCGGCTGGCGGGAGGGCATGTCGCCGGTCCGCCGGCTGATCCGCCTCCACACGGTGGACCAGCCCGAGGTTCACGACGCCATCGCCGCCATGCGCCGCGTGGCGGATGGGTACGGCCCCGACCGGCTGCTGATCGGGGAGGCCTATCTGCCCATCGATCAGCTGATGGCCTATTACGGCGCCGACCTGACCGGCTTCCAGCTTCCCTTCAACTTCCATCTGCTGTCCACCCCGTGGGAGGCGAAGGCGCTGGCCGCGCTGATCCGCACCTACGAGGCCGCCCTGCCGCCCGGCGGCTGGCCGAACTGGGTGCTCGGCAACCACGACCGTTCCCGCGTGGCGAGCCGGCTGGGGCGGGGCCAGGCGCGGGTGGCGGCCATGCTGCTGCTGACGCTGCGCGGCACGCCGACGCTCTACCAGGGCGACGAGATCGGGATGACCGACGTGGCGATCCCGCCCGACCGCGTGCAGGACCCCTGGGAGAAGAACATCCCCGGCCTGGGGCTGGGCCGTGATCCGGTGCGCACGCCGATCCCCTGGGACGGCGGTCCGCGAGGCGGTTTCACGACGGGCGAGCCCTGGCTGCCGCTGGGTCCCGACCACGAGCGGGTGAACGTCGCGGCGCAGGCGGCCGACCCGTCCTCCATGCTGGCGCTCCACCGCGCCCTGCTGTCGCTGCGGCGGGCGGAGCCGGCCTTGTCGGTCGGGCGCTACGAGCCGGTGTCGGCGGAAAACGACGTCCTGGTCTATGAGCGCCGTCATGGACGCGACCGCTTCCGTGTCCTGCTGAACCTGTCGGCGGCGGAGCGGACGGTGGACGCGGTGCCGGACGCTGCCCATATCCGGCTGTCCACCCATCTCGACCGCGGTGGGGAGCCGGTGTCCGGCGCCCTGCGCCTGCGGCCCGACGAGGGGGTGGTGATCGGTTTCGACGACAAGGGAAAGGGTGGGGAATGAGCGGAGACGTGAAGAACAACGCGGCCAAGAACCGTTACGAGCTGACCGTGGGCGACGCCACCGCGGTGGTGGAGTACGAAAAGCGCGACGGGGCCATCGTCTTCACCCACACGGAGGTTCCGGAGAGCATGGCCGGGCAGGGCATCGGCTCCGCGCTGGCGCGCGGTGCGCTGGAGGACGCGCGCTCCAGCGGGCAGAAGGTTGTGCCGGTCTGCCCCTTCGTGGCCAAATACATCCAGCGCCACCCGGAGTACCAGGATCTGGTCGTCGCGGAGGGCGGACCATCGACGTGAGGCGATCGCCGTGAAGCGGATTTTCCTGGCCGCCGGGCTGCTGATTCTTCCGCCGGCGGCGGGCCGGGCCGCCACGCTGGAGCTGGACTTCGCCGCCTATGGCGGCGGCGTTTCCCTGGCGCGCGGCAGCGTCATGCTGACGGAGGAGGGAGAGGGCGGCGCCAGCCGCTACCGGGCGGCCCTGGAGGCGGAGGCGGTGCCCTGGCTCGGCCTCTTCACCAATTTCCGCTACCACGCCGAGTCCGCGGGACGGCTGGAGGCCGGCGCCGCCCAGCCGGACCGTTTCCGCGGCGAGCGCCGGCTGCGCCGCAAGCAGGACATCATGACGCTGACCTTCGGCCCCGACGGGGTGGATGTGACGGCCGATCCGCCGCTCAGCCCCGACAAGGCGGCGCGGGTGCCGCCGGACAGCCGCCGGGGCAGCATCGATCCGTTGAGCGCCGGGGCGGCGGTGATCCTGACCGCCAGCCGGGCGGGCGGCTGCGGCGGACGCTATCCCGTCTATGACGGGCGCCGCCGCTACGACATCATCATGACGCCGCAGGGCAAGGGCGACCTGCCGTCGTCGCGCTACCGCATCGCCACGGGTACGGCGGAGGTCTGCGCGGTCACCGTCCGCCCGGTGGCCGGCTTCCAGGGCGACCGCGACCGGGACCGCTTCTTCGCCGAAGGGGTCGAGCGCAAGGCGACCGTGTGGTTCGCCCGCGCGCCGGAGAGCGGGCGCGTCGTCCCGGTGACGGTGGAGGTGCCGACCGACACCATGACGGTGCTGGTTCACACCGTCGGCGTGAAGGCCGGCTTGTAACCGGAGTTACGGATTCGCGGCGAGGCGCCACTGGCCGTCGTCGCCGCGGCAGGCGGTGCCGGTGGCGGACTCCTGACGGCCGTCGATGGTCACCTTGTGCTGGAACTCCTTGCACTCCCGTCCGGCGGAATCGCGCCCGGCGCGGATCGGGGTGATGGTGCCGCTGGTGTTCGTGCTGTCCGGGCTGTTCCAGCGGATGGTCTGCCCGACCGGCGCGTCGAGCGCGCGGGTCTCCGCGCTCTGCGCCGCATTGCGACTGCCCGGGCTTAACTGCTCCATCAGGTAACCGCCGGCGAAGTAGCCGAGCAGGCCACCGGCGCCGATGGCCAGCAGGTTGCCGCTGCCCTTGCCGATCTGCGATCCGGCGAGCGCCCCGACGGCGGCCCCGCCCAGCTTGCCCAGCAGGTCGTTGTCGATGCCGAAGGTGGTGTTGCCGCCGCCGTTGCCGAGCGGGCCGCCCTGCGGGTTGGTCTGGGTCGGCGCGCCGTAACCGCCCTGGGTGAACACCTGCGCCGAGGCGGGGGCGGAGGTCAGGGGCAGGGCGACGGACAGGCCAAGGCAAAGGACCGAGGCGAAGCGAATCCCGGACAGGCGGACAGCGGACACGTCGGCTACTCCTTTATTGCAACGCGATGGTCATCTGAACACCACGGCCCCGCTCAAGGTTGAGGCAAAAGGGCGACAATGACCTTCGACGAAGATGGCAATCGTCAGGCGCTCTTCAACTCCGGGAAAGCATCCGCCGCGCTGACACCCAACGCCTTGCGGACGGCGCGGGCGAGGTCGCGGTCGCGGTAGGGCTTGATCAGGAACTCCGCGCCCGGCCCCTCGCCGCTCAGGCCCCCGGCCACGCCATGGGCGTAGCCGGAGGCGTAGAGCGCCTTCAAGGCGGGATGGCGGCGCTGCGCCTCCTGGGCCAGTTCCAGCCCGTTCATGCCGCCGGGCATCACCACGTCGGTGAACAGCAGGTCCACCCGCGGCTCCCCGGCCAGCACGGCCAGCGCCTCCGGCCCGTTCTCCGCCTCGACCACGGTGTAGCCGAGATCCTGGAGGGTCAGCACGGCGACCTGACGCACGTCGCGGTCGTCGTCCACCACCAGGATGACCTCGCCCTGGCCGGGCAGCGGACCGCTGTCCTCGGTGTCCTCCGGCGCCTTCGCCTGACGGACGGCTGCGGGGGCGCAGGGCAGGTGGAGGTGGAAGGAGGTGCCGCGGCCCGGCTCGCTCTCCACCCGGATCAGCCCGCCCGACTGCTTCACGAAACCGTGGATCATGCTCAGCCCCAAACCGGTGCCCTTGCCGATCTCCTTGGTGGTGAAGAAGGGTTCGAAGGCACGGGCCAGAACCTCCGGCGGCATGCCGCAGCCGGTGTCGCTCACGGTCATCCGCACATAGCGTCCGGGGCTCAGCTCCGCGTCCCCCTCCTCGGCCTCCACCATCGCGGTGGCGATGGTCAGCGTGCCGCCCGCCGGCATGGCGTCGCGTGCGTTGATGACGAGGTTCAGCAGGGCCGACTCCGCCTGCGTGCGGTCCACCAGCGCCGGGCAGAGGGACGGCGCGCTGTCGATCTCGACGGTGATCGCCGAGCCGAGCGTGCGCTCCATCAGCTCGCCCATGTTGCGGACCAGCGCCTCCATGTCCACGCTCTCGGGATGGAGCTGCTGGCGCCGCGCGAAGGCGAGCAGCCGCCGCGTCAGGTCGGAGCAGCGCAGCGACGCCTGCAGGGCCATCTCCACCCGCCGCGCCGCCTTGGGGTCGTCGAAGGCCATGCGGCCCAGCCTCTCCAGGCTGCCGATGACCACGGTCAGCATGTTGTTGAAGTCGTGGGCGATGCCCCCGGTCAACTGGCCGATGGTCTCCATCTTCTGGACATGGGCGAGCTGGAGCTGAAGCTCCCGCGTGTCGGTGACGTCCAGCACCGTGCCGCAGAGTTCCGGCGGCCGGCCGCCCTCGCCCGGCAACAGCATGGCCTTTTCCAGGAGCGTGCGGTACTGCCCGTCGGCGGCACGCCAGCGGTATTCCACCGTGGACACGCCGCCCTGCCGCATCGCGTCGAACTGGATGGCGGCGCGCTCGCGGTCGTCCGGATGCAGTCGCGATTCCCAGAAACCGCCGTCCGTCAGGAAGCGCTCGGCGGGGAAGCCGAACAGCGCCTCGACGTTCTCGGTGACGTAGCGGAAGGGCGTGCCGCGCTCCGGCCCGGCGGTGTAGAGCACGATCGGCAGGGAACGGGCGATCATCGCCTGCCGCTCCTCCGACCGGCGCAGCGCCTGCTCGGCCTCCAGCTTCTCGGCGCGCACGCGGTAGTTCTCGGCCATCAGCCGCTCGCGCAACGCTGCCTGGCGCTTGACCTCCTCGGTCTTGCGGTACAGCTCGACGAAGACGGTGACCTTGCTGCGCAGGATGACCGGGTCCACGGGCTTGAACATGTAGTCGACCGCCCCCGCGGAATAGCCGCGGAAGATGTGCATCTCGTCCTTGTTGATGGCGGTCAGGAACAGGATGGGGATGTGCCGCGACTTGCGGCGGTTGCGGATCAGCTCCGCCGTCTCGTAGCCGTCCATGCCGGGCATGTGGACGTCCATCAGGATCGCCGCGAAGTCCTGGTCGAGCACGCGCTTCAGCGCCTCCTCGCCGGAGCGGGCGAGGATCACCGTGGCGTCGAGGTCGGCCAGCGTCTCCCGCATCGCCAGCAGGTTCCGGGGATCGTCGTCGACGACGAGCACGCGGACCTCCGGCGGCGGCAGTGTGGCGTCCTCGATCTCGGCGAAGCTGGCGGGCATCTGGGGGTGGGGCATGGGCTTCTCCTCACTCCCGTCCGGCATGGGTGTGCCCCGCGTCGTCGTCCTGCCGGCGTCCGGCCCAGACCCGCAGCAGCGACAGCAGGTGATCGATGTCCACCGGCTTGGCGAGATAGTCGGTCGCCCCCGCCTCGATGCACTTCTCGCGGTCGCCCTTCATCGCCTTGGCGGTGACGGCGATCACCGGCAGGCCGCGCCCGGACGCGGTCGCGCGGATTTCCCGGATGGTCTGGTAGCCGTCCATCAGCGGCATCATGATGTCGACCAGAGCCACATCGAGGTCGGGGTGCGCCTTCAGCAGCTCCAGCCCCTCCGGCCCGCTCTCGGCGTGCAGCACCGTCATGTCGTGGGCCTCCAGGACGCTGGCGAGCGAGAAGATGTTGCGGAAATCGTCGTCCACGATCAGCGCCTTGCGCCCCGCCAGCACCGGGTCGCGCTGGCGGATCTGGTCGAGCGCGTTGCGCTTGTCGTCGGGCAGCCGGTCCACCGCCCGGTGCAGGAACAGCGCCGTCTCGTCGAGCAGCGAGTCCGCGGAATGGACGCTGCGCAGCACCACCGTCTCGGCCAGCCGGCGCAGCCGCGCCTCGTCCTCCGGCGCGATGGCGTCGCTGACATAGGCGACGACCGGCATCCAGGCGGTGGAATCGCGGGTGCGCAGGCTGTCGATCAGCTCGAAATCGCTGGGCTGGGGGATCGTCAGGTCGAGCACCATGCAGTCGAACCGCTCCTTCGCCAGCAACGCGCGGGCGGCCTCGGCGGAGGTGACGGTGCTGATGTCGATGTCGTCACCGCCCCCGCCCCCGACGCCCTTGTCGTGGTCGATCAGGCCGGCGATGCCGCCGGTCTCCGGGTTGGGGACCTTCTCGACGATCAGCAGCCGGCGCTGGTGGCGCTCCACGAAGCCCTTGACCTTGGCGAGTGCCGCGAAGATCGCCTCGCGGTCGGCCGGCTTCTCGGTGTAGTCGAAGGCGCCCATGGCGAGGCCGCGGCGCCGCTCCTCCTTGGCGGAGATGACGTGGACCGGGATGTGGCGGGTGTGCGGGTCGCGCTTCAGCAGGTCGAGCAGCGCCCAGCCGTCGATGTCCGGCAGTCCGATGTCCAGCATCACCGCGTCCGGGCGGTATTTGCGGGCCATCGGCATGGCCGGGCTTCCGGCGTGGGAGAGGATCGCCTTGAAGCCCTTCTCCCGCGCCAGATCGACCAGGATCGAGGCGAACTTCACGTCGTCCTCGACGATCAGGACCACCGGGTCGCCGGGGCGGATGCGCTCGCGGTCGTCGGCGACGGGGTGGTGCTGCGGCAACGCCAGCCGCTCCTCCGGCCCCGGCACCACGATGGGCCGTGTCGGCGTCGGGAAGGGAGCCAGCTTCGTCGCCGGGTCGCCGTAACGGGCGATGTCGAACTCCATCGGCACGTAGAGCGTGAAGGCGCTGCCGGCCCCGGACTCGCTCTGCACGCGGATCTCGCCGCCGAGCAGGCGGGCGATCTCGCGGCTGATCGACAGGCCGAGGCCGGTGCCGCCGTACTTGCGGCTGGTCGTGCCGTCGGCCTGCTGGAACGCCTCGAAGATGATCCGCTGCTTGTTCTCGGGGATGCCGATGCCGGTGTCGACGACGGTGAAGGCCAGCACCCCCTCCGCCGCGTTCAGCACGGGGTGGGCAGCGCTCCAGCCCTCGCCGGCCAGCCCGACGCGGAAGGTGACGCCGCCGGTCTCGGTGAATTTGAAGGCGTTGGACAGCAGGTTGTTCAGCACCTGCTCCAGCCGCTTCTGGTCGGTCTGGATGGCCGCGGGCAGGGGCTGGGTCATGTCGATGTCGAAGCGCAGCCCCTTCTCCTCGGCGAGCTGGGCGAAGGTGCGCTCGACATGGCCGCGCAGATCGTCCAGCACCACCGCGCCGATTTCCAGAGTGACCGTGCCGGATTCGATCTTCGACAGGTCGAGGATGTCGTTGATGAGGTTCAGCAGGTCTGAGCCGGCGGCGTTGATGGTGCGGGCGAACTCCACCTGCCGCGGGGTCAGGTTGTGGTCGCCGTTGTCGGACAGCAGCTTGGACAGGATCAGCAGGCTGTTCAGCGGGGTGCGCAGCTCGTGGCTCATGTTCGCCAGGAACTGCGACTTGTATTTGGAGGTGAGGGAAAGCTGCTCGGCCTTCTCCTCCAGCGCCTCGTTGGTCTGGCGCAGCTTCTCCTGCTGGGCCATCAGCAGCTCCTCCGACTGGCGGAGCGAGGCGGCCTGATGCTCCAGCCGCTCGTTGGTGGTCTTCAGCTCCTCCTGCTGGCTCTGCAGCTCGGCGGTCAGGCGCTGCGACTGCTTGAGCAGCCCTTCGGTCCGCATGTTGGTGGCGATGGTGTTGAGGACGATCCCGATGCTTTCCGTCAGCTGCTCCAGGAAGGAGCGGTGCGTCTCGCTGAAATGGCCGAAGGAGGCCAGTTCCAGCACGGCGTTCACCTCGTTCTCGAACAGCACGGGCAGGACGATGATGTTCAGCGGCGCCGCCTCGCCGAGGCCGGAGCTGATGCGCACATAGTCCTTCGGCACGTTGGTCAGCAGGATCGGCTTCTTCTCGTGGGCGCACTGGCCGACCAGCCCCTGCTTCAGCGTGAAGCGGGTGCCCAACCCGTCGCGCTCCTTCAGGGCGTAGCTGGCGACCAGATCGAGGACCGGCTCGTCGCCGTCGCGGCTGGTGACGTAGAGGACGCCGTGCTGGGCGTTCACCAGCGGCGCGATCTCCGACAGGATCATGTTGGTGACGGTGACCAGATCGCGCTCGCCCTGGAGCATGCGGGTGAATTTGGCGATGTTGGTCTTCAGCCAGTCCTGTTCCGCGTTCTTCTGCGTCGTGTCGCGCAGGTTGCGGATCATCTCGTTGATGTTGTCCTTCAGCGCCGCCACCTCGCCCGACGCCTCGACGGCGATGGAGCGGGTGAGGTCGCCCTTGGTCACCGCGGTCGCCACCTCGGCGATGGCGCGCACCTGGGTGGTCAGGTTGGCGGCGAGCTGGTTCACGTTGTCGGTCAGGTCGCCCCACACGCCGGTGGCGCCGGGCACCTTGGCCTGACCGCCCAGCTTGCCTTCGATGCCGACCTCGCGCGCCACGTTGGTGACCTGATCGGCGAAGATGGCCAGTGTCTCGATCACGCCGTTGATGGTGTCGGCCAGCGCCGCGATCTCGCCGCGCGCCGCCACGGTCAGCTTGCGCTTCAGGTTGCCCTCGGCGACCGCCGTCACGACCTCGGCGATGCCGCGCACCTGACCGGTCAGGTTGGCGGCCATCATGTTCACGTTGTCGGTGAGGTCCTTCCAGGTGCCGGCCACACCCTTCACCTGGGCCTGTCCGCCCAGCTTGCCTTCGGTGCCGACCTCGCGCGCCACGCGAGTGACCTCGCTGGCGAAGCTGTTGAGCTGGTCGACCATCGTGTTGATGGTGTCCTTCAGCTCCAGGATTTCGCCCTTCACGTCGACGGTGATCTTGCGCGACAGGTCGCCGTTGGCCACCGCCGTGGTGACGTCGGCGATGTTGCGGACCTGATTGGTCAGGTTGCCGGTCAGCAGGTTGACGTTGTCGGTGAGGTCCTTCCAGGTGCCGGCGACGCCCTTCACCTGGGCCTGCCCGCCGAGCTTGCCCTCGCTGCCGACCTCGCGGGCGACGCGGGTGACCTCGCTGGCGAAGCTGTTGAGCTGGTCGACCATCGTGTTGATGGTGTCCTTCAACTCGCGGATTTCGCCCTTCACGTCGACGGTGATCTTGCGCGACAGGTCGCCCTTCGCCACCGCCGTGGTGACCTCCGCGATGTTGCGGACCTGACTGGTCAGGTTGGTCGCCATCGCGTTGACGTTGTCGGTGAGGTCCTTCCAGGTGCCGGCGACGCCCTTCACCTGGGCCTGCCCGCCGAGCTTGCCTTCGGTGCCGACCTCGCGGGCGACGCGGGTGACTTCCGAGGCGAAGCTGTTGAGCTGGTCGACCATCGTGTTGATGGTGTCCTTCAGCTCGCGGATTTCGCCCTTCACGTCGACGGTGATCTTGCGCGACAGGTCGCCGTTGGCGACGGCGGTGGTCACGTCGGCGATGTTGCGGACCTGATTGGTCAGGTTGCCGGTCAGCAGGTTGACGTTGTCGGTGAGGTCCTTCCAGGTGCCGGCGACACCCTTCACCTGGGCCTGTCCGCCGAGCTTGCCCTCGCTGCCGACCTCACGGGCGACGCGGGTGACTTCCGAGGCGAAGCTGTTGAGCTGGTCGACCATCGTGTTGATGGTGTCCTTCAGCTCGCGGATTTCACCCTTCACGTCGACGGTGATCTTGCGCGACAGGTCGCCCTTCGCCACCGCCGTGGTGACGTCGGCGATGTTGCGGACCTGGGCCGTCAGGTTGGCGGCCATCAGGTTGACGTTGTCGGTGAGGTCCTTCCAGGTGCCGGCGACGTCCTTCACCTGGGCCTGCTCGCCCAGCTTGCCCTCGATGCCGACCTCGCGCGCCACCCGCGTCAACTCCGCCGTCACGGTGACGAGCTGCTCGACCATCCGGTTGACCGTGCGGGCGGTGTGCAGGAAGTCGCCCTGGAGCGGACGCCCGTCGACCTCCAGCGGCATCGACTGCGACAGGTCGCCCTTGGCGACCGCGCCGATGACGCGGGCCATCTCCTGGGTCGGCTGGGTCAGGTCGGCGACCATGGCGTTGACGCTGTCCACGCAGTCGCCCCAGCCGCCCGAGGCGGTGGGCAGGCGGACGCGCTGGCCGATGCGACCCTCCTTGCCGATGGCGACGCTGACCCGGCCGACGTCCTCCACCAGGGCTTCGTTCATCTCCACCACGTCGTTGAAGGCGGCGGCGATCTCGCCGTCCAGCCCATCCAGGTCGAGCGGCAGGCGCACGGAGAAGTCGCCCTTGCGGAACTGGCGCAGCGCGCGCAAGAGAAGCTGGGGGGAGAGCCGGTCGTGAGCGTCGGTCATCGTCATGACGCGATGGTCCCTAAGAAGTCCAGGCCTGTGTCTCGGGTGTCCCCTTGCGCGTGGTGGACGGCGCATCCGGCGGAACGCCGGATTGGCCGCGCGCCGGAGCGGCGCAGCCATGGGACGGCAAGCGGAAGGCGGCGGGGGCTAATGCTGGGGGGCGGCGTTGTGCAGCAGGGTCTTCAGCTGGCGCTCGTCGTAGGGCTTCTGGATGAAGCCGTGCGGGCCGGCGGCGCGGGCGCGCTCCAGCAGGACGGGATCGCTGGCCCCGGACATGAAGATGCTGCCCACGGCGAAGCGCTCGCGCAGAGCCTGCGCGGTCTCGATGCCGTCCTGTGGACCGGCGAGGCCGATGTCCACCAGGGCCAGGGCGGGGCGCTCCCGCTCGGCGATCTTCAGCGCGTCGGCGGCGTTGGCGGCGACGCCGCACACCTCGTAGGACAACTCCTCCAACATATCGGTCAGATACATGGCGACGATCGTCTCATCCTCGACGACCAGGACCCGGACGGGGGGTGTGGTTGCGGCGGGCGCGGTCCCGTCCGCCCCGGCCCGTGGTGACCTGTTGATCGGGTTGGTCATCCCTTATCCCTCTTGTCGTTCTGCCGGCTGCGGTGCCGGAACGGCGTCGATGAGGCGCCTGTCCCGCCCGCCGCCGGAACCCGAGCGGAGACGTCGGATACCGGCGAAGCTGACCGGGACGAGTAGCACGGAGGGGTGAGGCAATTAAGGGAGAAAAGGTCAAATACCCCCAACAGGTTATACCCAGTAGGGTGACTGCACTCCAAAAGAGGGCAAGCATATTCCTTAAATTCAATATGGAATAGTTCGAATCCGGCGCGTTTGGGCCGTCTTTGCTTGGGTTCGATTGAAATGTGCGGTGCAAACGCGCGGCAGCCATGTAGAGATGTGCGGCCTTTTTAACAATTTTGCAAGTAATTTTGCGCGTAAACTTGCTACTGTCCACGGAGCGGGCGTGGAGTCGATTGCAGGGGTGCTGGGAAGCGGGATGAGCGGTGCCCCGACAAGCGGGCCGGGCGAAGGGGCGGACCTGAGCCTGGAGGATCTCGCGCAGGCCATCAGAGCCCACCGGCTCTATCTGGCGGCGCGCCCGAACGGACTGCGCCTTCAATTGAAGGCGGCGGACCTGACCGGTTTCGACCTGTCGGGTTTGCTCCTGTCGGACGCGATTCTGACCGGAGCGAATTTCCGGCGCAGCGTCCTCCAGCGCTGCAACTTTGACGGAGCGGATCTGTTCGGCGCCAGCTTCGTCTCCGCCGATCTGCGGGAGGCCTCGCTGGTCGGGGCGGACATGCGCGGGGCGAACTTCACCAAGGCCTGCCTGCGCAACACCCTGTTCGAGCGGGCGGACCTCCGCCCCGGCCAGCTCGTGCTGTGGAAGGACCGGCGCAAGGCCCGGCAGGAGGCGGCGCTGCGGGAAGCCGTCCTGGTCAACGCGAATTTCACCGACGCCGATCTGACCGGCGCCAACCTGACCCGCGCCAGCCTGGAAGGGGCGGACTTCAGCAACGCCGCCCTGTTCGGTGCCAACCTCAGCGGTGCCGATCTGCGGGGCGCCGATTTCAGCATGGCGAAGCTGAAGGGCGCCATCCTGAACAACGCCGTCGTTGCCGGCGCCACCTTCCAGGGCGCCGACCTGCGCGACGCCGAACTGCGCAACGTCCCCATGGCCACCGCCGATTGGGCGGAGGCGCGGATGATGGGCGCCATCTACCACCGCAACCAATCGGACTTCCCGCCGGAAATCCGGGAGGGGCTGGACGGCCATGTCCGCTGGATCAACAGCAACGGCAAGCAGGGCAGGCGGTTCGACGTGTCGGACGGGGCCTTCGTCGGGACCGATTTCGACGGCTGCGACCTGAGCGGGGCGATCTTCCGCAATTGCGACTTCACGCGGGCGAGCTTCCGCGACAGCAAGCTGCAGATCGCCCAGTTTCCCGGCTGCCGCATGCGTGAAACCTGTTTCGAGAATTCGGAACTGTCCGGGGCCAGCTTCGAGGGCTGCGACCTGACCCGCGCCATGATGCGCAACGCGGTGATGCGGGCCATCGAGCTTCTGGCGGCGGACGGCCAGCCCACCGGGCGCCTGTGGCCGACCAACCTGCGCAACGCCCAACTGGCCGACAGCGACATCCGCGGCGCCGACCTGCGGGGTGCGCGGCTGGCCGGGGCGGACCTGACCAACTGCAACCTGTCGGGAGCCGACCTGCGCGACACCGACATCGAGAAGGCCAACACCACCGGAACGACGCTGGTCCATTGCCGGTTGAAGTGACCGTAAATTTTAATCCCGAAAAATTTTCGAAAAGAGTCGGTCATTTTGTCGCAGGGGCTGCTCTCCACCCATGCCCGGCATTGTGCATACCAGCATGCGGGGATTAAAACGCCGGCCGAGGTGGCGGCTGGTTTCCCAAGCCGCTTGTCATGATCGAGGCCAAGTAACGGAGCGGCGGACGCCGCGCGCCGATGCGACGAATATTGATCGTGGCGAAGCGAACAACGCAGGACGTCCTGCGGGCCTTGGGTGGCCGTGCCTGTCTTTTGGGCATTGGAAATCGAGGATAGTGCAATGAAGCGTAGTGTTGCCGTTCTGGCCTTCGGCCTGTTCGCCGCCCTTCCCAGCATCGCCTCGGCGCAGGACGCCGATGCGGGTGAGAAGGTGTTCAACCAGTGCAAGGCCTGCCACACCATCGAGGCCGGCGGCCCCAACCGCGTCGGCCCGAACCTGCACGGCGTCGTCGGCCGCCCGTCGGGCTCCATCGAGAGCTTCAAGTATTCCGACGCCATGAAGGGCGCCGGGCTGGCTTGGGACGAGGCCAATCTCGACAAGTACCTGACCGATCCGAAGGGGACTGTCCCCGGCAACAAGATGGCCTTCGCCGGCGTGAAGAACGAGCAGGCGCGCAAGGACCTGATCGCCTTCCTGAAGAAGAACAGCTGACGCGTCCGCAAGGACACGCGCTGGGTGACCGGGAGGGGCGGCGCCCCCTCCCGCGACCGGCGCCCGGCCGCAAGGTCACGCCCGTCCGGGCAGGACCGCCCGCCTCCCTGCGGTCCATCCTATGAGGATGGCAGCGGTCGCCCTGCCCTTGTGGGCAGGGGACCCGTAAAAACGCTTCTCGCCAGGCACAAGGAGAACAGGAGGCTGTTGGGGACCGGTGTGTCCCAACGCAAGATTGTAGATCGGGAGGTCGGAATGCCCATGTTGCGAACCGCAGCCCTTGCCGCCGTGTCCATCCTCGCGCTCGCCGCCTGTTCGAGCGAGCCGGGCCTCGTGCCACCGATGGGCAGTTCCGGCGCTTCCGCGTCCCAGATGGGAAGCACCGGGTCGGGCGCCTCCTCGACGCTGACGGTGGCGGACCAGTCCTTTCTGACCCAGGCGGCCTACGGCGGCTTCGGCGAGGTGGCGATGGGCACGCTGGCCCAGCGGCAGGCGTCCAGCGCCACCGTGCGCGACCTCGGCCGGCGCATCGCCGCCGACCATACCCAAGCCAACCAGGAACTCGCCCGACTGGCCCAGGCCAAGGGCGTCACGCCGCCCACCGCGCCGGACCCCGGCCGGCAGGCGGTCGCCGACGCGTTGGCCTCGCTTCAGGGCACCGCGTTCGACCGGCAGTATCTGCAGCAGCAGATCGCCGAGCACGAGGTGTCGGTCGCCCTGTTCAACGCGCAGGCCCAGGGCGGCACCGACCCGGACGTCCGGGCCTTCGCCGCCAAATGGTTGCCCGGCTTGCAAATGCACGCGCGCGAACTGCGCGCGCTCGGCAACCCGCTGGCGCAACTGCCGTAGCGGCGGGCTTGGCCCGATGATCCGCGTCAGGCGACCGCCGGAAGCGGGTGCAGACCCGCGGTGAGGCGTTGAACGTCCGCGGCGAAGCGGTCGGCGGCGTCCGGCGTCAGCTCGAACCGGACATGCAGATCCTGCTCCTTGCCCCCCAGCACGGCGAAGGGAATGGGGATGGTGCAGCCGGGAATGGTCAGCACGCCGCGGCTGCCCAGCTGAGTCCGGTCCAGGCCGCGAATGGTGGCGCCGCCTTCCGACAGATTGGTGAGCTGTCCCGACAGCGACCCAACCGCTCCGGCGATGGTGCAGGGCAGGTTGACCTCGAACCGCGGGGCGCGGCGGCGGTCCACCTCGGGCGTGGCGGTGCGCACGGCGCGGACCAGCATCTCGCGCAGATGGTCGATGCTCCCCGCCACGTCGGACGCCACCCGGCGCACCTCGTCGGCGCGGCTGCCGGTCACCGCCGCCTCCTCCGACACGTGGGCGATGCGGGACGACACTTCCTGCGCGGCGGCGGCGGTCTGGCCGACGTTGCGGGAAATCTCGCTGGTCGCGGCACCCTGCTCGTCCATGGCGCTGGCGATGCTGCTGGCGACGCCGTCGATCTCGGTGATGGTCCGCCCAATGTCCTGCACCGCGTCGACGGCACCCGCGGTCATGCTCTGCAGGTCGGTGATCTGGCGGGAAATCTCCTCCGCCGACTTGGAGGTCTGGGTGGCGAGGTTCTTCACCTCCTGGGCGACCACGGCGAAGCCCTTGCCGGCCTCGCCCGCGCGCGCCGCCTCGATCGTCGCGTTCAACGCCAGCAGGTTGGTCTGGCTGGCGATGTCCTGGATGAAGGTGGCGACCTCCCCGATGTGGCCGATGGCCTCGGACAGGGAGAGCACCACGTCCTCGGTCTTGCGGCCGCTTTCCACGGCGCGGCGGGAAATCTGGCTGGCGAAGGTGACCTGACCGGTGATTTCGGCGATGGAGGCGGTGAGTTGGTCGGTGGCCGCCGCCACGGCCTGGGCGTTGCCCAGCGCCTGTTCCGCTGCGGCCGCCACGCTCTGCGAGTTGGCGGAGACGGTCTCGGCCGAACTGGCCATCGCCTGGGCGTTGCTGTCCATCGAGACCGACCGCTCGGCGACGCGGTCAACGGCGGTGCGGGTTTCCTGCTCCACCGTGCGGGCCATGGATTCGAGGGCGGCGATCTTGGCGGCCTCGGCCTCGCGGCGCTCGCGCTCCTGCGCCTCGCGCAGGCGCTGGTTGTCGATGCCCTTCTGGCGGAAGATCTCGACGGTCTTGGCCATGGCGCCGATCTCGTCCTGGCGGTCCAGTCCGGGGACCGTCACCTCGTAGCGCTCGTCGGCCAGTTGGAACATGGTGCCGCGGATCTGGTCCAGCGTGCGGAACTGGCGCCGGACCACCAGCAGCATCACCAGGGCCATGCCGATGGTGATGACCGCCGCCACCTGGATGATGTTGGGGACGACCTCCTCCAGAACGCGCAACGCGACGCTCTTCTTCAGGCCGACGAACAGCACGCCGATGACCTCGCCGTTCTGGTCGATGATCGGGTCGTAGGCGGTGAAATAGGCCTCGCCCAGGATGTCGGCCTCACCGCGGAAGGGCTCCTTTCCGTCGATGACGGCGCTGTAGACGGGACCGCGGGCCAGCTTCGTCCCGACGGCCCGGTTGCCGTCCGGGTTGTGGATGTTGGTCGCCACACGGGTGTCGCCGCGGAAGATGGTGGCCACGCCGCCGGTGACGCTGCGGACGGTGTCGACGATGTCGTTCGCACCGTCCAGCTTGACGTCGTCGATGTACAGCGCGCCGTCCTTGAGCCGGTACTCGGACCCTTTCTGGTCGAGCAGCATCCGGAAGTTCGTAATGGCCTGCTCCCTCCGCTCCGCCGCGTCCTTGCTGATGCTGGCGGTGACCTTGACGATCGTTGCGTAGGTCAGGGCGCCGGACAAGGCAATCAGGCCGAGCGTGCACAGAATGGTCAGCTTTGTCGCAAGGCTGAGCGTGCGGAGGGGATTCATCGGCCGAAAACTCCTTGAAAAATCGTCGGGTCGCCCCGGAAACACCGGGAAGGCGGCGCATTGGTAACCTTTGTCGCGCATTTGTAACAAATAGTTTTGTCAACGTCGGGACGCACCGGATTCATGCAATGTGAAGGTGCTGTTGCGGTTTTTGTCAGCCGCCTTGAGGAAAGTGTTTGTATTTCAAGGCTTATTCATTGCGCCCATGCTGCGTCTTGAGCAAAGTAAACCATCTGTTAATCATGAAGTGGGACAGCATGTCGCACGCGAATTCCTTTTATAGATACCTTTGGTGTAGGGGAAATGTTATCGGTTGGCGCTCGTTCATTACAGAATACAAACATTCGCCATGCCGGACACCCTGCGTGCCCTTGACGTCACCAAGACCGCCTATTTCGGTTTGGGACCGGAATCGGTCGCCAGTCTGCGACAGGCCTTGCCGATCATCTCCAAGGCCCTGCCGGGGGTTCTGGACCGCTTCTACGCCCGCACGATGGCCCAGCCCGAACTGGCCGCCCTGTTCGCCAATCCGGCGCAGGTCGAAGGAGCCAAGCGCGCCCAGATCGCGCACTGGACCCGGCTGTTCGAAGGCCGCTTCGACGACGGCTACAAGGAATCGGTGCGCGCGGTCGGCATCGCCCATCACCGCATCGGGCTGAGCCCGAGCTGGTATGTCGGCGGCTACGCCTTCATCCTGGGCGAGATCATGGCGGCCCTGGCTCAGAGCATGGGCGGGACGCTGCTGACCGGCAGCCGGCTCGGCTCGATCGTGACCATGCAGCGCGCCGTGGTGTCGGCGGTTCTGATGGATCTCGACGCCGCCCTGTCCGTCTATTGGGACCGGCTGATCGACGAGCGGCTCCAGGCGGTGGATGCGATGGTCGATTCCATCGACCACGAGGCCAACGACGTGGTGGACAGCGTCGCCAGCTACACCGCGGACCTGCGCCGCACGGTCGGCGATCTGGACAGCGTCTGCGCAACGGTGAAGGACAGCATCACCAGCACGTCCGCCGACACGGCGGAGGCGTTGGACGCCGCCCAGACCGTTGCCTCCGGGGCGGAGCAGCTTCAGGCGGCAGTCGGCGAAATCTCGGTGCAGGTCGGCGGCGCATCCCGGATCGCCGGCGAGGCGGAGGAGAAGAGCGGCGAGGCCCGCCAGATCATGGCGCAGCTCAGCACCGCGGCGCAGGAGATCGGCGGCATCCTGAACATCATCCGCGCCATCGCCGGGCAGACCAACCTGCTGGCGTTGAACGCCACCATCGAGGCGGCGCGGGCCGGGGAAGCCGGCAAGGGCTTCGCCGTGGTGGCGACGGAGGTGAAGAACCTCGCCGGGCAGTCGGCCAAGGCGGCGGACGAGATCGCCGCCAAGGTCGGCGCCATCCAGGCGGTGGCGGAGCAGGCCATCACCGGCATGGACGGGGTGGCCACCACCATCACCACCATGCAGGAGATCAATTCCTCGATCGCCGCGGCGGTGGAGGAGCAGTCCTCCGCCTCGCGCGAGATCGCCCGCAACATCGGCGAGGTCGCCGGAATCTTCCGCGGCATCGCCAGCCGGATGACCGAGGTCAGCGGCGAGACCGAGCGCGCCACCACCGTGGCCTACACGGTCGGCGAAAGTGCCAACCGCATGCAGGAGGCGCTGGACACCCTGCCGTCGCTGCTGGCGCGGGCCATCCGCACCTCCTCCGATCTGGCGAACCGGCGCCACACGCGCCGCCGCCCGGTTCTGCTCGACGGCAGCGTGGACCAGACGCCGGCGCTGGTCCGCGACATCTCCGAATGCGGCTGCTACGCCGAGACGAAGGGGGCGGCGCCCAGCGGCGGGCAGGTCACCGTGTCGCTTCCCGGCTACAAGCTGTCGCTGCGCGGCTCGGTGGTGGCCCGGCACGACAACCGGCTGCACATCCGCTTCGACGAGCGCAAGATCGGCCGCGAGGAGGTGGACCGCATGAGCCGCGACGGGGTGGGAGAACTGGTCCGTCTCGCCAAGCAGGACCATCTCGCCTTCGTTGAGAAGATCATGGAGGCGGTGGGCGGCCAGCGCACGCTTCTGCCGGCGGACCTGTCCACCCATCACTCCTGCCGTCTCGGCCGCTGGTACGACAGCGTGAACGATCCCCGGACGATGCGCCTGCCCACCTACAGGGGCATGGCCACCCCGCATCGGACCGTCCATGAGTCGGGCCGCGAGGCGCTGCTCGCCCTCCAGGCCGGCAACCGCATGGAGGCCGAACGCCACGCCGCCGAGATGACGCGGGCGTCGGCGGAGGTGGTCCGGCTGCTCGACGAGATGGAGCGCGATTTCGCCCGGACCCTCGCCGAGGCCGCCGAGTAGCCGGTTCCTTTGGACGGACGGTCCCGCCGGGTCTCAGCGCCCGGCGGTGTCCGGCGGTGCTTCCGGCGCGCTGTTCTCCGGCGGCGGCTCGTCCAGGGTGGACAGCCGGCCGGCGAGCCCCTCCGCTTCCTTGGCCGCGGTCCTGGTCGGCGCGCCCGACGTTGCCGTTCCTGTTCCCGACTTGGCGTCGTCGCCGGTGTTCAGGATGACCGGCAGACCGTCCCGCCCGCCGATGATGATGGTCTTGGCGTTCGAGGAGGTGGCGAAGGCCCGCGTCGCTTCGATGCCGCGCAGGCGCAGATACTCCGGCGTGATGTTGCGGGCGACGATGTCCTGGAAGTCGCGCACGCCCTCCGCCTCGATCCGCTTGCGGTCGCGCTCCTTGGCCTCGCGGGCGATGCGGAAGTCGTATTCCTCCATGATCTGCTGCTGCTCGATCTTGCGGTCGATGGCCTGACGGACCAACGGCGGGAAGCTGACTCCGGCCACCAGCACGTCCTCCACCCGGATCATCACGGAGCTGTAATCGTCGGCGATCGCGCCCGGAGGGAGCTTCAGCGCCTGCAGATCGGTCGGCGGCGCCGGGAATTGGCGGCGTGCCTCGGTCAGCAGGAAGCCCTGGATGTCCGCCCGGTTGATCGAATAGAAGTTTTCCGGATTGTGCTTCGACACGAATTCGTAGACGAGGCTGGCGATCTCCGGATGCACCAGCTTTTCCGCGTAATCGTCACCGGCCAGCTTGTGGAGCAGACCGGCGGCCGGCGGGTTGACGCGGTAGCGCAACGCCACGGTCACCGTCATCGACATGCCGTTGGCCGCCACCGCCTCGTAGGTGCGGGTGTCGGTGCGCAGGCGCACGTCGTACATCGTCACCCGGTCCCACGGGAAGATCAGGTGGGTGCCCTCGCTGTAGACCCGGTCGGTGACCGTGCCGCCGAAGAAGCGCAGCCACAGCACGCCGACATGGCCGGAGGGCACCTCGACGAAGACGGCGGGGGCGATGGCGAGGAAACCGAGGATGAGGGTGAGCGTCAGGGCGTAGATCGACACGCTGCGCCGTTTCAGCCAGAGGCCGGCGCGCTGCCCCAGGGGGGCGCGGGCGAGGCCGTCCCCGGCGGACTGGTCGAGCGTGGTCATCGCGGTCTCGTCGTCAGCATCTTCTCACGTTCCCGCGTGCTGGGGCGGCCCACCGCCTGGATCACGAAGTTCACCGGCGGAGTCAGGAAGACGGCCAGCAGGAAATGGCCGATGAAGCCGATCGTGGTGTTGCGGCCCATGACGGCGCACACCAGACAGGCGAGGAGATAGAGCATGACGAGAACGAGGGGCATGCGCGTCCGGCCTTGGAATGGGAGCAGGGCGGAGGGGTGACGGCGGCCGGAGGGGGCGGGGATGCGCGGAAGCGTCCCCGCCCGTCCTCCCGGTCCGTGGCGGCGTCCGGGTGCTGCGGTCAGGCCGCGGCCGGGGCGGCCTCCGGCGTCGCACCCTTGCGGCGGCGGGCCTCCTCGAACTTCTCGCGGAAATAGGTTTTCACCTTTTCCGGCTGGAAGGTCAGGAAGGTGCCGCCCGACGCGAAGTGCTGCTGGAAGACCTTGCCCAGCGCGTAGGTGAAGGCGCTGTTGAAGGCCGGTTGGGTGGCCAGCCGCGTCACCGTGCCGATCACCGGCACCGAGCGCAGAGCCATGTTGAACGCCATGGAGCCGAGCAGGCTGCCGCCCAGGGCGGTCGGGGCGACCGTGGCGAACAGCGTGCCGACCGCGGAGCGGCCGATGTCGCCGCGGAAGTCGACGCCGTGCAGTTCCGACAGCTCCTTCAGCAGGCGAAGCTGGACGACGGCGAGTGCTGCGGTGTCCACGAAGTTCAGCGGGATGACGCCCGCCGCGGCGGACAGCAGCACATGCTTGCGGATGATTTCCGCCGCCTGCGCCTCGGTGGCGGCCGGAGCGGCCGGGGTGCTCGCGGGGGCGGCTTCGGACGTGTTGGCGGTTGTGCTTGCGATCTCCGGGGCGGCCGTCACGGCCTCCGGAGCCGGGGTGGTGGCCAGGGTGGCGGCCGTTTCCGGCTTCGCCTTGCCGCCCGGTGTTTCCTTCTCACTGACCATGCTGTGGTGCTCCAAAAAGGGACGTTGTCGAGGGAAAATCAGCAATGAACGTCGCGCGTCGGAATGGTCCGCGGCGACAGTCGGCCCCGAAGGGACGGCCCGCTCCGAAAACGCCGCCGGTGGTGGCCGGCGGCACCGTCTTATGGGCTAACGAAATTGGTTGTCTTCGTCAAAGTTTTTGCCATTAAAAAGTATAATTTTGAACTTTGCTCCACAAAAAATGCGCCATTCGAACTTGAGAGACAATCAAAGAGCGTTTTTCGTGTAGGAAGAAATGACCGCCGGGAAGTGTGCACAGAGCGAACGCCGCACCGGCCACCTGTTCCCAGGCGGAAACTTCCTCGACCGTAGCCTCATTGTCCTCCACCCCGGCGAAAGCCAGGATCGGCACGGGAAGCGGTGAGGGGCCGTCTTCGTGGAAGCCGTCGGACATGACGAAGTCGGCGCGCAGCATCGGCAGCATCAGTTCCATCAACTCGTCGCAGGCGAGAACCTCGGGCGGGGTGCCGCCCAGCGCGACGAGACGGGTGCGGAAGGCCCCATCATCCAAGGCGTGGGATGGGGCGCGCCGTGACGGCAGGTGCGGCGCCCGGCGTCCCGAGACGGCCAGCAGAGCGGGTGGGCATCCCCGCGCCACCAGAGCGCGGGCGGTGGCGTAGGCCAACGCCGCGCCCAGCGAATGGCCGAACAGGATCAGAGGGCGGTCTCCCAGCGGTTGCAGCGCGGTCAGGATGGCCGACACGACGTCCTCGGCCCGGCGCAGCGGTGGTTCGCCGATGCGGCTCTCCCGTCCCGGCAGGCACACGGCCAACAGTTCCGTGTCCGGCCCGACGTCCGATGCCCACTCGCGAAAGACGGCGGCGCCGGCCCCGGCGTAGGGGAAGCAGACCAGGGTGTGGCGCGGCGCCGAAACCGGTCGGAAACCTTGCAGCCAAGGGGAGGGAGACGGAGCCATCACGCCGGCTCCAGGGCGAACAGGTGATGGTGGCCGTGGCCTTCCTCGATGCGGCCCTCGTTCATGTGATAGACGCGGTCGGCGAGGCCGAACCAGCGCTCGTCGTGGGTCACGCAGATGACGATCTTGCCCAACGCCTTCAGCTCCGGCAGCAGTTCCTCGTAGAAGACACGGCGGAAATGCGGATCCTGGTCGGCGGCCCATTCGTCCAGCACGATGACCGGCTTGTCCTCCATCTGCGCGACCACGAGGGCGAGGCGCTTGCGTTGGCCGGTGGACAGAGCCACCGTGCTGAAACCGCCGTCCGCGATCGTCACCTTGTCCTGCATCTCCAGCCGTTCCAGCAGGAGGCGGACGCGCGCCGGGTCGGGGTCGGCCACGCCGTAGAGGCGGCGCGACAGGTGATAGTCGGAGAAGATGGCCGAGATCATGTCGCGGTAGCTCTGCATCCGTTCCGCCGGCACCGGCTCCCCGTCGGCGAGGAGTTGGCCGCCGTCCAGCGGCATCAGCCCGGTCAGCAGGCGCAGCATCGTGGATTTGCCGGAGCCGTTGCCGCCGGTGACGAAGGTGATCTCGCCCGCCCGGAACTCCGCCGACAGCGGCCCGACCGCGAAGACCGGCGCGCCCTCGCCGTCGTGATAGGCGAAGGTGGCATCCTTGAGCGCAATGCTGGTCGGCGGGCCGGGCAGCCGCTCCGCCCCCTCGTCCGGGGCGCTGCCGGCGGCGGCGCGCAGCCGCTCCTCCATCGCCTCGATGTTGGACAGGGCCAGTTCGGTCTGGGCGACCAGCGGAGTAACGAAGGAGACGGTGCTGACCGGCCCGACGATGAACAGCGCCGCCGTGGTCGCCGCCACCACCACCTCGTGATAGCCGGTGGTGAACAGCGGCACGACGAAGACCATCATGCCGATCAGCGTGTAGAACATCGCCTCGACCAGCGCGAAGTTGCGGCCCCACTGCTCCTTCATGTCCACGTTCACCGCCCGCGCCCGGGACGAGGCGTCGGCGAGGTCGTGGATCAGCCCGTCGCCGCGGCGGCGGTTCATCCGCACCTCCTTGAAGCCGCGCAGCAGATCGGTCAGCCCGTCGAAGACGCGCGCCTCGGCCGCCGCCGCCTCCACCATGCTGCGGCGCAGGCGCTGCACGCGCGCGACCTTCACGGCCACGGCGATCCCGGCGAAGGCGAAGGCCATCACGCAGGCCAACGGCGACAGCCAGGCCAGATAGACTGCCAGGAAGACCAGCATCACCGCCTGCTGCCCGCCGATCGCCAGAAGCGGCAGGGTCTGGGCCAGCGTCTGGGTGTCCTGGGTCAGCACGCCGTGCAGGGACGCCCGCCCGATGCGATCCACGGTCACGAGGTCGGCGCGGCGCACCAGATCGAACAGGCGCAGGCGGATCCTGTGGATCAGCCGCTCGGCGTCCTGGGACGCGGTGACCAGCGCGTAATTGTGGGTCACCCCGAACAGCGTCACCGTGACGGCGTACATCACCAGAAGGCGCGGGCTGACGATGCCCTTGGCGGCGTCCTTGGCGGCGGCGTCGACCAGCCAAAGCAGCGCCGCGGTCGCGATCGCCGACAGGACGTTCATCAGGGCGAGCGTGCGCAGATTCTCCGGAAGCTCGCGCAGGACGATGGCCGCCAGCCTCATGCCACGCCCTCCGTCCAATGGGCGAGTTCGGTCAGTTGGCCCTCCTCCATGTGCAGGCGGCGGTCGGCGACGTCGAAGTAATGGTCGTCGTGGGTCACCGCCACGATGGTAAGGCCGCGCCGCTTTAGTTCCGGCACGACCTCCCGGTAGAACTTGAAGCGGAAATGCGGGTCCTGGTCGGCGGCCCATTCGTCGAGGATCAGGATCGGGGCCTTCTCCAGGATCGCCGCGACGAGGCCCAGCCGCTTGCGCTGGCCGGCGGACAGGTCGCGCCGCCCGAAGCGGTCGCCCTCCAGAGCGGTGACCCGCTCCATCTCCATCCAGCGCATCAGCTCGGCGGCCTCCACAGGGTTGATGGCGTCCTGGCCGTAAAGGCGGGCGAACAGGTGGAAGTCGGCGAAGACGGTCGCCATCAGCTCGCGGTAGGCGGCGATGCGCTGAGGTCCGACCGGCACCCCGTCCACCGTGATCCGCCCGCGCAGCGGGTGGTAGAGGCCGGTCAGCAGCTTGATGAAGGTCGATTTGCCTGACCCGTTGCCGCCGGTGATGAAGATCACCTCGCCGCGCCGGATGGTCAGGTCGAAGGGGCCGACCGCGAACGGCGGCTCGCCCGGCGGGGCGGGAAAAGCGAACTCCACCCCCTCCATCCGCAACTCGGCGAAGTTGACCGGCACCGGCAGGGCGGGGCCGTCGCTCCCGGCCTCCGCCAACGCGGCGAGCTGGCCTTCCAGAGCCATCATGCGCCCGGCGGCGGCCTCCGCGGCGCTCATCACCGCCAGAGACTGCATCAGCCCGAACACCGGGGCGGACATGAAGAAGATGGCGGCGGTGATCTTCACCAGTTCCGCCGAGATGGCGCTGGAGTAGGACGGCACGACGAAAACGACCACGCCCAGCATCAGGTTGAAGGCGCACTCGCCGAACACGAATTGCTGCCAGGTGTGCAGATGCACCGCGCCGCGGGCCGTGGTGGTGCGGCCGGACACGGTGCCGAAGGCGGCGTTGAGGTCGCGGCTGCGGGCGCTGTTCAGACGCTGCTCCTTGAAGCCGTCGAACAGGTCCGACACGCCTTCGAACAGGGAGGCCTCCTCGGCCATCATGGCGCGCTGCCGCTCCTCCAGCGCGCGGCCCAGCCGGACGTAGAACCATGTCCCGGCGCCGAGCAGCCCGCCGATCAGCAGGAAGGCGACCGGCGAGATGGTGGCGATGTAGAGCAGGATCGTCCCGGTCAGCAAGACCGAGCGCACCGTCAGCGCCAGGAATTGCGAGTTCTGCGAGATGAGCTGGCTGCTCTGCGTCACGCTTTCGAACAGCGGGGTCTGGCCGAAGCGTTCCAGTTTCCACAGGTCGGCGCGGCGGATCTGGTCGAGCAGCCGCATGCGCAGCGTGTCCACCACTTCCTCCGCGTCCGCCGACAGGTGGGCGACCATGCGGCCTTCGAGGAGCATGTAGAGGAGGACGCTGACGACGAAGGCGGCGGCCAGAGGCACGTTGACGAAGTCGGCCTTCTCCGCGGCGATCTCCTCCGCCCCGCGGTTGACCAATGCCAGCACCAGCGTGGAGAAGAGGGCCGACCCCAGGGCGTAGAGAACCAGCCGGCGCAGCGGCGCCGGTCCCAGCCGTCCCAGCAGGCGGAGGAGGTTCATCGCGCGTGATCCTGCGGGGCGCCATCCTGCGGAGCGCCGTCGTCGATGCGGATGCGCAGCGCGTGGCGGTCCGGGTCGGCGAAGGCGCCTCGGCCGTGGAGCGCCTCGTGGTTGTTCATCGCCAACAGGCTGTCGGACTCCATGAAGGTCTCCAGCCGGCGTGCCGGGTTGTCCAGCTCCGCCTGGAGGATGGCGAGCGCGCGGCGGACCTCCGGCGTGTCGTGCTCCGGTCGGGCGGCCAGCCCGCGGCGCAGCGTGTCGGTGCGGAAGCGGATGAGCGGACGGTCGCCGAAGACGGTGGCGAAGGTAACCTCCACCGCGTCCCGCGATCCGGTTCGGGTGAAGGTGGCGGGGATGCGGAAGGGCAGCGCCGTTTGCGACAGCAGGTCCAGCGCCCAGCGCCCCTCGTCGCTGCCGGCCAGGGCCGCGCGGACGCAGCGGGCGTCGCGCAGGCTGGACCGCCCGCCGCCGCAGGCCGCCGCTTGGGCGAAATAGAGCAGCATGTAGCGTTCGGGGGTTGGAAAATATTGCGTGTCGGTGTGGAAGTCGGCCTCGTCGGCGTGCTCGGAGAAGGTGGAGGCGCCGCCGCTGCGGACCAGTTCGGGGCGGACCTTGATGTCCCACACCACCTTGCGGTCGATCCGGTCGGTCGCGGTCGGCGCGCCAATGCACACCGCCAGCGCGTAGAGCAGGCGGCGCCGGGTGTCGAGATCGTGACTGCCGAGATGGGCGCGGCGGATCAGCACGCCGCTGTGGCTGGTCTCGAGCCGGTCGCGGATCGCCGTGGCCAGGGCGGACAGGCCGGGCGCGGCCTCCGCCAGTTCGCCGCGCAGCTCGGTTTCCCGCCCGTCCGGGACGAGGGCGGCGGCGTCGGTTTCCGTCCCGTGGCGGGCGGCCAGGATGGCGAGGACCCGCCCGGACTCCGCGTCGGGCAACGGCTCGACGGTGAATTCTCCGGAGCGGAAGCCAAGGTCTTGGATGTGGGTTAGCATGGTGGCTCCGGAGGCGTTCATCGGGAGAAGAGGTCCGCGGCGGCGCGCAGCATGTCGGCCTGCCCAGCGCGGGGAACCGGCGGCCAGCCGAAGCCCATGCGGCCGAGCAGTGCTTGCGTGCGTTCGGAGGTCAACTCCTGCCGCCGGCCGCGCGCCTGGGGGGAGCGCCCGCTGTAGAGCCCGAAGCCCTCCAGCGTCTGGGCCAGCGCGCCGTCCATCTCCGGTTCCGCGATGGCGCGCTCCAGCCGGTCAAGCAGCGCGTCGAAGCCAACTGCCCGGACGGCACCCGCCATGCCCGCCGCCGAGGTGACGAAGTCGGCCAGCGTGTCGCGGCGGTGGTTCTCCACATGGTGCGTCTCGTTGGCGAGGCCGGCGGCACCGGCCAGCAACGCCACCGCGCGGGCCACCCGATCGACGTGGCACAGCCAGACGTGCGAATCGTCGGGCACCACCCCCAGCCGCACGAAGGCGGCCAGTTGCCGGAAGAAGGCGTTGTCCCGCAGGTTCAACTGCAACGGCCCGCCCTCCGCCGCGAAGACGACGTTGCCGACGCGGTGGATGCTGGCGTTGCGCAGATCGCCGCGCGCCGCCGTGACCAGCCGCTCCGCCTCCTGCTTGCTGCGGACATAGTAGTTCTCGTCGAGGGTGTCCGGCACCGCGTCGTACTCGGTGACCAGTTTGAAGCTGTCCTCCGGCGCCTTGCCGGTGACCGACAGGGTGGAGATCAGGTGGAAGTCCGCCGGGTCGCCGCGCCGCGCGGCGGCGAGGTCGAGGAGCCGGCGCGTCGCTTCCACATTGTCGGCGTGGAACTCCGCGTAATGGCCGAAATGGTTGACGTTGGCGGCGCAGTGGAAGACCGCCCGCACCCCCTCCGCTAGCGCGCCGTGCACCGTGGGTGTGAGGCCCAGCCCGTCGCGACGCAGGTCGCCGGCCCGCACGGTCAGGCGCGGATCGCCGATCAGCGTCGCCCCGCCCGCCGCCCCGAAATAGCCGGCCAGCACGCGGCCCAGCCGGGCTTGGGCGGCCTCGTCGTCGCCCCCGCGCACCAGTGCGGTCACCCGCCCTGCCGGATCGGACAGAAGCTCCCGCAGCAGGTAGGCGCCGAGATAGCCGGTGGCGCCGGTCAGCAGCGCCTCGCCATAGTCGCGCCGCTCCGTCCCGTCGAAGGCGGCGTAGGCGGCGTTCCGTGCCTCGTAGGCTTGCTGCTGCTCGGCCAGCGCCCGGTCGCGGGCGGCGTCGAAGGCTGGCAGGGTCGCCTGATAATCCCACCAATGGGAGCGGACGGTGGCGATGACGCGGTGCAGATGGTCCGGCTGGGGCCGCAGGCGCAGCGCGAAATCAGCGAGCACCGGCGCTTCGTAGAGGTCGTTGATCCTGCAAGCGAATTCGCGGCGCAGGCGGTTGACCACGGCGATCGCCCGCAAGCTGTCGCCGCCCAGCTCGAAGAAGCCGGCCTCGCGCCCCGGAACGGGCCGCTGAAGCTGCTCCGCCCACAGCTCCGCCACCCGCTGCTCCACCGCGTTGCGCGGCGGGGTGTAGGCGCCGGAGGCTGTGCCTTCGGAGGGCGCGTGGTCGGCCAGCGCTTGCAGCAGCGCCTTGCGGTCGACCTTGCCGGCCACCGTCACTGGTATCGCCGGCACCCGGATCACCGCCGCCGGCACCATGTAGGCGGGCAGCGCCGCCGCCGCATGGGCGGCCCAGGTGGCCTGCGTCGGCTCCGCGGCGTCGGGCGCGAGGCTGACGAAGGCCCACAGCGTTTGGGTACCGCCCGGCGGCGCGTCCACCAGAGCCACCGCCTGCTGCACGCCGGGGTAGGATTCCAGCCGGTGCTCGATCTCGCCCAGCTCGACGCGCTGGCCGCGCAGCTTCACCTGGCTGTCCGACCGGCCGAGGACCAGAAGCTCCCCGTTGGGCAGCCAGCGACCGAGGTCGCCGGTGCGGTAGCGGCGGCCCTTCGCCGTCTCCACGAAGGCGGCGGCGGTCAGGTCGGGCCGGTTCAGATAGCCGATGGCCAGCCCCAGGCCGCTCAGCCAGACATGGCCGATGGCGCCAGGGGGCACCGGTTCCCCGTCCTCGTCCAGGATGTGGATGGCGGTGTTGGGCAGCGGGCGCCCGGCGCTCATCCAGGGCGAGTCCGGGCGCAGGATGCCGATGCTGGCCGCGGCGGTGTTCTCGGTCGGGCCGTAGCCGTTGATGTAGCGCAGCCGGGCCGCGTAGTGCAGGGCGTCGGCGGCGTTGGGCGGCTCACCCACCGTCATCAGGATGCGCAGGGTCGGCAGGTCCGCCTGCTCGAACAGCCGCAGGTAGGAGGGTGGCAGGGTGGCGGAGGTGACGACCAGCCGTTCCATCTTGGCGCGCAGCCCGGCGGTGTCGTCCATCTCGGCGCGGCGGATCGGAACCAGCGCGCCGCCGGTCGCCCAGGTCATCACGGAATCGGAGATCCAGGCGTCGAAGGAGGGGGAGGAGCTGAGAAGCGTCCGTTCGTCCGGCTGGACGCCCATCATCCGCGCCATCGACAGGGCAAGGTTCAGCATACCGCCATGATGCAGCACGACCCCCTTCGGCAGCCCGGTGGACCCCGAGGTGTGGATGATGTAGGCGGGATCGCCGGGCGTGCTGCGCGTGCCGGCCTGCGGCTCATGGGCGTGGGCGGTGCGGAAGTCCCCGGTCAGAGCTTCCGGGCGGATGACGGCGTATCCGGCCTGCGCCAGCGCGTCGGGCAGAGGGTGACCGTCCAGCGCCATGACGGTGCGGATGGCGGCGTCGCGGGCGATGAAGGCCAGCCGGTCCGCCGGCAGATCGCGGGTCAGCGGCAGATAGGAGGCCCCGGCCTTCCAGATCGCCAGCACCGCTTCGGGCAGGGCGGGCGAGCGCTCCGTCAGGACGCCGACCGCGTCGCCGGTCCGCAGGCCCCGCGCCAGCAGCGCGTGGGCCAGCGCGTTGGCGCGGGCGTTCATCGCGGCGTAGCTGACCGCGCCGTCGTCGGTGATGAGGGCTGGGCGGTCCGGCTGCGAGCGCGCCAGCGCGGCGAACCGGTGGTGGAAGCAGGGAACCGGATGCGGCATCGCCGGGCCGCGCTCCCACGCGGCGAGCAGCGTTTCCTCGTCCGGCAGCAGCGCGGGCAGTGGTTCGCCCAGCGTCCGCTGCGGATCGGCCAGCCGCCGTGCCCAGCCGGCCAGCGCCGCGGTCCAGGCCTGGGCGGTCTTCCGCTCGTAAAGGGCGGCGTTGGCGTAGAGCTGGAGGACCAGCCCGCCATCCGCCTGCCCCTCATGCACCAGGACGAGGTCCTGGGCGGGGGCGCTCTGGCGCAACTCGTACTGGATGCCGTCGCCGTCGAAGGTGTCGATGGCTGCGAAGCGGAGCGCGTCACCCCGCGGAACGGCCGTCGCCGGATTTTCCGTCACCGCCAGATCGAACAGCGGGTAGCGGGCCGGGTGATGCCCCTGCGGCTGGTTGCGGCGGAACTCCTGGTGGATGCGGGCAAAGGGCTGGCGGCCATGGCGCAAGGCTTCCGCCAGACGGCTTTGCGTGGCCTTGACCGCCTGTTCCAGCGGTTCGCTCCGCTCTATCCGGAAAGGCACCGGCAGCATGTTGACGTAATAGCCGACGACGCCCGCCTCCTCCGCCGTTTCGCGGGTGGAGGCGGCGGTGCCCATCAGGAACGCCGCCCGGCCGGTGCGGCGCCGCACCTCGCACGCCATCAGCGTCATCATCAGGGCATGCAGGCTGGCGCCGTTGCGACGGGCGAGGACGCGCAACGCCTCCGCCACGTCCGGAGCGAGGCGGACGCGGTGGCAATGGCTTCCCTTGGCCGTTTCAGTGCTGCGCACCGTCGGACGCGGGGTGTCGAGCGGCCATTCCTCGAAGGCGGCGGGGTCGACCCCAGAGAGCAGGCTCTGCCAATGCTCCGCGTCCGACCGGGCAGCCTCGCCGGCCAGATAGGCCTCCTCCCGCGCGGCGGAGCGGCCGAAGCCGGGGGCGCGGCCGGGCAGGGACACCCCGCGCAGCAGTGCTGCGAGGCCGTCCGCCAGCAGGCCGAGCGACAGCCCGTCGCCGATGGAATGGTGCAGGGCGAGCCAGAACAGGGCGCCGCTGCCGTCGGCCACCCGGACCAGCCCAGCACGCCACAGCGGCGGAGCGGCCATGGCGAAGGGCGCCGTCTGGCGCTTCCGGATGAGGTCCAGAGCGGCGGCGCGGCCGGGGGCCGTCCCAATCTCCAGGGCGTCGGTCACGGGATGGACGACACGGCGGAGCGTGCCGCCTTCGTCCTCCTGGAAGCCGGTGCGCAACGCCTCGTGCCGCTCGGCGAGGGTGGTCCAGGCGGCTTGCCAGCGGTCATCGGCCGGGGGGGCGCCTTCCACCGCCAATGTCATGGGGATGTTGAAGCCGCGGGTGTCCAGCCCGGCCTGCTCGGCCACCCAGAACTCCCGCTGGCCTTCGGTCGCGCGGTCGGATTCGGCATCGGAGGAGAATTCCGCGGGAGCGGCGGCGGCGGCGAGGCGGGCGGCGAAGCCGCGCAGGGTTGGCTCGGTGAACAGGTCGCGGGCGGAGACGGGATGCCCCAGTTCCTTTTCCAGAGCGTGGGCGACGGCGATGGCGAGCAGGCTGTGGCCGCCGAGCGCGAAGAAATTGTCGTCGCGCCAGACCGGGCCGCGGCCCAGCAGCTCCGCCCAGATGCGGGCGACGGTTTCCTCAAGCCGGCCCTGCGGCGCCATCTGAGCACCCTGCGGAGCGTGGCCGGCGATCAACTCTTGCAGAGCCGCGCGGTCCACCTTGCCGGACGCTGTGACCGGCACCGTCTCCACCGCGATCAGCCCGGCCGGGATCATCACCACGGGTAGCCGTTCGGCCAGCCAGCCGCGCCAGGACTCCTCGGCCGGGACCGGCTTGCCGGGGATGGGGCGGACGAAGGCCCACAGGCTCTGCGCAGCGCCGGCCTTGCCCTGCACCAGGGCCACGGCCTGCGCGATGTCCGGGTGGGCGCCCAGCGCCTGTTCGATCTCGCCGAGTTCGATGCGGATGCCGTTCAGCTTCACCTGATCGTCGATGCGGCCCAGCACCTCCAACTCGCCGTCGGCGCGCCAGCGCCCGAGGTCGCCGGAGCGGTAGAGCCGTCCGGCGCCCGTTCCGACGAAGGCCGCCGCCTCCTGCTCCGGCCGGTTCAGGTAGCCGCGGGCGAGGTTGGCGCCGCCCAGCCAGATCTCCCCCACCGCCCCCGGCGGCACCGGGCGGCCCGCCGCGTCGCGAATGTGGACCGACGTGTTGGGCAGCGGTCGGCCGACGGGCAGGAAGCCCCGATCCTCCGCGCCCAGCAGCCCCATGGCGCTGGTGATGGTGTTCTCGGTGGGGCCGTAGGCGTTGTAGTAGCGCAGCCGCCCGGCGTAGGCGCGCACGTCCGCCGCAAGGGGCGCCTCGCCGCCGGTCACCAGGATGCGCAGCGACGGCAACTTTGCCCCGTCGAACAGGCGCAGATAGGTCGGCGTGAGGTCGGCGACGGTCACCCGCTGCTCCGCCAGGAAGGCGATCAGTTGGGCCGGCGCGCTCAGCACCTCGTAGGGAACGGCGCAGAGCGCCGCCCCGGCGGCCAGCGGCACGCCGATGTCCGACAGCGACACGTCGAAGGAGGGCGAGGCGAACATCAGCGTCCGGTCCTCGGCGGTCAGGCCGAAGGTTTCCACGGCGCCCAAGACCATGTTCACATAGGCGCCGTGGCTGACCGGCGTGCCCTTGGGGCGACCGGTGGAACCGGAGGTGTAGAGGATGTAGGCAGTGTCTTCCGGTCCGGTCGCGGCTTGCGGACGGTGGGCGTGTGCCGTTCGGAAATCGGCGGAGAGGTCCTCCGGACGCAGAAGCGGCAAGGCCGACAGTGTGTCGGGCACCGTGACACCGTCCAGCGCCAGGAGCAGGGCCGCCCCGGCGTCTCCGGCGACGAAGGCCAGCCGCTCGGCCGGCAGGTCGGCGGCCAGCGGCAGATAGACCGCTCCAGCCTTCCACACGCCCAGCAGCGCGGCGGGCAGGTTGGGCGAACGGCCAGTCAGCACGCCGACCACGGTGCCGCGCTCCGCCCCGCGCTCCCGCAGGGCGTGGGCGATGGCGTTGGCCTCTGCCTCCACCGCGCGGTAGGTCAGAACGCGGTCGGCGCCGATGACCGCCGGGCGTCCACCCTGGCCGGTGCCGGGCCGGTCGATCAGCCGCTCGAACAGCGCGTGGAAGGGCAGCGCCGGGCGCTCCACCGCCGGGCCGTGCTCCCACGCCGCGAGCGTCGCCTCCTCCTCCGGCAGAAGGGCGGGCGGTGACACGTCGGCGTGGGCGGCGTCGCGCCCCAGCCAGCGCGCCCAGGCGGCCAGCGCCTCGAACCAGTGCTCCGCCGTGTCCTTGGCGTAGAGCGCGGCGTTGACGTGCCATTGCAGCAGCAGCCCGCCGTCGGCCAGCCCTTCATGGATCAGCACCATGTCCTGGCCCGGCGAATGGCCGGTGCGTTCGTAGGCCAGCCCATCGCCATCGGGGCGGACGAGGCGCAGCGGGCCGGGGGCGGGGCTGGTTTGCGGGTTTTCCGTCACCGCGATGTCGAACAGCGGGTAGCGGGCTGGGTCGCGCTGCTGCGGACGATCCGCCCAGAAGCCGTGGCAGATCCGCGCGAAGGGCAGCCGGGCGTGCTGAAGCGCTCCGGCCAGAGCCGCCTGGGTGGCACGCAACTCTGCTGCGAAGGGGAGACCGGCAGCGGGCCGGAGGGCCAGTGGCAGCATGTTCACGCCGTAACCGACGACCCGCGCATCCTCGGCGGTTTCCCGGATGTCGCCGGTGGTGCCGATGGTGACGGCGCCGCGCCCGGTGCGCCGCCGCACCTCGCGCGCCAGCAGGGTCAGCAGCACGGCGTGCAGGCTGGCCTCGTGCCGGCGGGCGACGGCTTTCAGCCCGCCGGCGGCGGCTGGGTCCAACCGCAACTCGAAGCGGTGGCTGCCCGGCGCGGCCCCGGCGGCGCGCGGCGTGTCGAGCGGCCAGTCGTCGAAAGCGTCGGCGGGGAGGGCGGACAGCAGGTCCCGCCAATGGGCCTCGTCCGCTGCGCAGTCCGGGCCGTCCAGATAACGCCGCTCGCGGGCGGCCATGGCGGCGTAGCGGGCGGGCCGAGGAGGCAGGGTCTCGCCCGCCAGCAACGCGGTCAGTTCCTCCAGCAGGATGCCGACCGAGCGCCCGTCGCCGATGGAGTGATGCATCGCCATCCAGAACAGCGGCGCACCGCCGTCCGCCAGCGTCACCAGCCCGGCGCGCCACAGCGGCGCGGACGCCATGGCGAATGGTTGGCCCTGGCGGGCGCGGATGTGAGCCAGAGCTGTGTTGCGGTCGGCCAGCGAGGACGTCTCCAGCGCTCCATCGACGGAGGGGGCGACGTGGCGGCGCAAGCGCCCTTCGCCGTCCTCCGCGAAGGTCGTGCGCAACGCCTCGTGCCGCTCGGCGAGCGCCGTCCAGGCGTCCGACCAGCGGGCCGCGTCCGGCAACTCCCCCTCCACGGCGCGGATCACCGGGATGATGAAGGGCCGCGTGTCCAGCCCCGCCGCCTCGGCCACCCAGAATTCGCGCTCCCCTTCGGTGGCGAGGTCGGACTCGTCCGCGTCGGCCTGCGGCGTTTCCGCGTCACGCAGCTCCGCCACCTTGCGGGCGAAGCCGGCCAGGGTCGGGGCGGCGAACAGGGCGCGCGCCGGGACGGTCACGCCCAGGTCCTGCGACAGCCGGTGCGCAATGGTCACCGCCAGCAGGCTGTTGCCGCCGAGTGCGAAGAAATTGTCGGTGCGCGCGACCTCCTCGCCCAGCAGACCGCTCCACAGGGCGGCGATGCGGCTTTCGAGACCGCCCCGCGGCGCCTGCCGCTCCGCCGTGGCGGCGTGGCCATCGGAATGGGAGTGGGCGAGGCGGAGCAGGGCGTCGCGGTCGATCTTGCCGGCCGGTGTCAGGGGGACGCTGTCCAGCGCCGTCACGCTGGCCGGCACCATGAAGGCGGGAAGGCGGTCTGCCAGGAAGGCGCGCCACGCCTCCTCGTCGGGCAGGCTGGCGCCGTCCTTGGCACGGACGAAGGCGCGCAACGCCTTGGTGCCCTCCGCCGCGGCGTCCACCAGGACGACGGCCTGCGTGGTGGCGGGGTGGGCCAGCAGATCCTGCTCGATCTCGGCAAGCTCGACGCGCTGGCCGTGCAGCTTCACCTGATGGTCGATGCGGCCGCACAGGACCAGTTGACCGTCCGCCGTCCAGCGGCCCAGATCGCCGGTGCGGTAGAAGCGGCCCTCCGCCGTCTCGGCGAAGGCTCGCGCTGTCAGCTCAGGGTTGTTGAGGTAGCCGCGGGCGAGGCCCACCCCTCCCAGCCACACTTCTCCCGGCAGGCCCGGCGGAACCGGCGTTCCATCCGGACGGCGCAGAGTGACCCGGCTGTTGGGCAGCGGGCGCCCGGCGGGCACCGGGCCGCCGCGTCCGCTGTCCGGCAGGACGCGGCCCATGGACGCGAGGATGCTCGCCTCCGTGGGACCGTAGGCGTTCCAGAAGGCCAGATCGGCGGCGTGGTGGCGGGCGTCGTCGGCGTTCGGCGCCTCTCCGCCGGTCAGCAGGACGCGCAGGCCCCGGAACGGCTTCTCCTGGCTGACCCGCAGATAGGAGGGGGCGTGGAAGGCCACGGTGACGCCCAGCGCCGCGTAGGCGTCCTTCAGCGCCCACGGATCGTCGCGCAGGTCCGGCGGCACGGGAACCAGCGCCATCCCGTGGAGCAGCGCCAGCCCAAGTTCCCACAGCGAGGCGTCGAATCCCGGCGTCGCCGCCAGCGCCATCCGGTCGTCGGCCCGCAGGCCGACCGTCTCCCCGGTTGCCAGCGCGGCGTTGATGAAGCCGTCGTGACGGACCGCGACGCCCTTCGGGTGCCCGGTGGTGCCGGAGGTGTAGATGACGTAGGCGAGGTCGTCCGGCGCTCCAATCACAGCGGTCGGTGCGGCGGAGCCTTCGAGGATGTCCGGGCGGATCAGCGTCGGCACGGCCTCGGCCAAGGCGGGCGGAATGGGTTGGCCGTCCAGCGCGATCAGCAGCCGGACGCCGGCGTCGCGGACCATATAGGCCATGCGCTCCGGCGGCAGGTCCTGGGCCAGCGGCAGATAGGCCGCTCCGGCCTTCCAGACGCCGAGCACCGCCGCGGGCAGGCCCGGCGAGCAGCCGGTCAGCACCGCCACGGCCTCCTGCCGCGCCACACCGCAGCCCAGCAGGGCAGCGGCGATGCGGTCGGCGTCCCGGTTCAGGTCGCCATAGGTCCGCACGCCACTGCGGGTGACCACGGCGGGGCGATCCGGCTGGCGGGCGGCGATTTCCTCGAACAGTTCATGGGTGCGGCGGGCTGGGCGGGGGCGCTCCTCGCCGCGCTCCCAGCGGTCGAGAAGGGCCGCCTCCTCCGGGAGCAGGGCGGGCAGCGGGGAGTCCAGCCGTGTCGGGTCGGCGGCCAGCCAGCGCGCCCAGGCGGCGAAGCCGGCCAGCCAGGAGCGCGCCGTGGTCTCCGTGTAAACGTCAGGGTTCCACAGCAGCGCCAGTTCCAGTTCTTCGCCTCCCTCCGCCGTCACCGGCTCGTGGCTGAAGGCGAAGTCGAGGCCGGCGGCGGGGTGGGCGAGCGCGCCGGGCAAGCGGCGTGGGGACAGCGACAGGCCGCTGGCCGGATCGGCGCTGGTCCGCGGCGGATTGGCGGTCAGCGCCACCGAGAAGAGGTTGGGGCGGGCTGGCGGCAGCGCGTCCGGCCGGCGCTGGCGGAACTCACGCTGGATCAGGTTGGCGGGCAGGCCGGCGTGTCCGACCGCTTCGGTCAGCGCGTCCTGGGCGGCCCGGACCTGTCCGGCCAGTGCCGCCGTGGTGCCGGGCAGAAGGACCGGCACGAGATTGACGAAATGCCCGACCGCGTCTTCCGCTCCCGCCGGGCGCAGCGAAACGCCGGTGCCCAGGATCAGGGCCGTCCGCCCGCCGCGCCGCCGCGTCTCCGCCGCCAGGATCGCCAGCAGCAGGCCGTGCAGGCCGATGCCCTGCGCCTTCGCAATCGCGGTGAGGGCTGCGGTGGTCGCGGCGTCCAGCCGCTCCGCCAGGGGAGGAGCGGAGCGCCCGCCGGGCGTGACGGGGCGGGGCTGGTCGAGCGGGAACTCCTCGAACGCCTCCGGCGGCAGGGTGTCCAGCTTGGCGTTCCAGAAGGCGCGGTCCTGCGCCGCCCCGTTGGAACGGAGGTGGTGCGCCTCGTCCCGCGTGGCCAGCGCGATGCCGTGCGGCGCCGGCGGCAGGGGGTGGCCCAGCAGCAGGGCGAGGACATCCTCCTGCACGGTGCGGGCGGACTGGCCGTCCACCACGGCATGATGCAGCACGAACCAGAACAGCGTCTCGTTGCCGGATTCGATGAGCATCAGTCCGGCGCGGGCCAGCGGCGCCTGGGTCAGGGCGAAGGGCGTCTCGGCGTAGCCGGCGATCAGTTCCCGCGCCTCCTCCGGAACGTGGCAGCGATCAATGGAAAAACCGGCCGAGGGCGGCAGGGCGGTGACGGGAACCGTGCGCCAGCGCACCCGCCCTTCGGCGTCGGCGTGGAAGGCGGTGCGCAGGGCTGGGTGACGCTCCAGCAGGGCGGCCCAGGCGGCGCGCCAGCGCTCCGCTTCCGGCACCGGGCCGCGCACCGACAGGACGCGCACGACGTGCGATCCGGCGGCGGCGAAGCCGAGCTTGGCGGCGACCCAGAAATCCTCCTGCCCGGCGGTGGCGGGGCCTTCGCTCAGGTCCGGCGGGGCCGTGTCCTTGCCCTTCTGTTCCGCGATGCGGCGGGCCAACGCCTTCACCGTCTGGGAGGCCAGGATCACCGGCACCGTCACCGGATGGCCGAGCGCATGGAGGCGCTGCCCGACCGCGATGGCGAGCAGGCTGGTGCCGCCAATGGCGAAGAACGGGTCGTCCCGCATCACCGGGCGGGTGTCCAACACCTCCTCCCAAACCCCGGCAATGGCCCGCTCCAGATCGCCTTGCGGCAGCGTTCCGCCCGTGCCGCGCGCGGCGGTCAATGCCTCTTCGGCGAGCGCCAGAAGGGCGCGGCGGTCGGTCTTGCCGGCGGAGCTGATCGGCATCCGGGCCACGGCCTTCACCTGCGCCGGCACCATATAGGCGGGCAGGCTGCGGCCGAGGAAGGCGCGCCAGTCTTCCGATTGCGCCGCTTCCGGATCGGCGCTCTCGACGATGGCGGTCAGGCGGCCCTGATGCTGAAGGGCGGCGGCGCGGCTGACCAGCGGGTGGCGCAGCAGCGTCCGCTCGATCTCGCCCAGCGACACCGACTGCCCGGACACCTTCACCATGTCGTCGGCGCGGCCCAGCGTCTCCAGGTCGCCGTCTTCGTTCCAGCGCCCCAGATCGTGCGTGCGGTAGGCGCGCCCGAATCGCGTCTCGACGAAATTCTCCGCCGACAGTTCGGGCTGGTTAAGGTAGCCGCGTGAGACGCCCCGCCCGATGACATGGATCTCCCCGACCGCGCCGTCGGGCACCTCGTTGCCGTGGCGGTCGAGCAGATGGACGGCGTTGTTGGTGAAGGGCCGCCCGCTGGGCAGCGGGCCGTCGCCGTCCGGATTCACCTTGTGCATGCAGATGGTGCCGCAGACCTCGGTGGCGCCGTGCATGTTCCAGTAGTCGAGGTGGTGGGCGTAATGCCGTGCGTCGTCGGGGTTGGGCCGCTCCCCAGCGGTCAGGATCATGCGCAGCCCCGCCGGAACCGCCCCGCGCAGAAGCCGCAGGTAGGACGGCGTGAACAACGCGATGGTCACGCCCAGCCGGGCCATATGGTCGAGCAGCCGCGCCGGATCGTCGATCAGCGCGCGCGAGGCCGGGACGTAAGCGGCCCCGGAGAGCAGCGGCAGGCACAGCTCCCGGAAACCCAGGATGAAGCCGGGCGAGGTGGACAGCAGCACCCGGTCACCCGGCCCGACGCCCTGCGCCTCCGTGTGGCCGAGCGCCAGATTCACGCAGGCGTCGTGCTGGATCAGCACGCCCTTCGGCTGGCCGGTGGACCCGGAGGTGAAGAGGATGACCGCCAGCCCGTTCACCGGGCCGGGCCGATCCGGACGTTCCGTCGCCTTGGCGAGGCTGTCGCCGTCCAGGAATTCGGGGCGCAGGACGGCCTGCGGTCGTTCGGCGTTGCCATTGGCGGACAGTGCATCGGCCAGCGCGTCCTGTATGGGCAGCCCGTCGAGGGCGATCAGCAGCCGCATCCCCGCTTGCCGCGCCATGTTTGCCAGCCGCTCCGGCGGCAGGTCGGCGACCATCGGCACATAGACACCGCCTGCCTTGAGAATCCCGAGGAACGCCTGCGGCAGATCGCCCGATCGCTCCGCCAGAACGCCGACCGGCTCCTCCCTGTCCAGCCCCAGCGCCAGCAGCGCGTGGGCCAGCGCGTTGGCCGCCGCGTCCAGCCCGGCATAGTCGAGGATGCCGGCCTCCGTCACCACCGCCGGAGCGGTGGGATGCCGTTCGGCAAGCCGTTCGAATCCTTCGTGCAGACGAAGATCAGGCCAGATTTTGACCGGTCCGAAACTGTTGGACAGATGAAGGCGGTCGTTGGGGAGGTGCGGCGTGGTGTCGGGCATCGAAGTCCCCACAAATCCTTCGGCGTTGCAATGATCCGACGGGAAAATTCGTGACGAATTTTTACAAAAACGTCATATGCATCCCAAAAAGGGATTAGGTCGCCGAGAATACGTCCTAAAGGAGGATTGTCAACTGAAGATACAACTCAGAGAGATTCTGACAACAAAGAAAGCCGCATTACAGATGTGGAATGAATTCGCGCACACCCGTGTGTGGTTATTGAGTTCCGATGGACATCGCCTCCATCACGGCGCAGCGGATGGTATGCGGCGGGTTGATCAAAGGTTGCAGCGCCAGCCAGCCAGTGCGGAATCCGCTCCAATCCTGTTGATGGAAGGAGCGTTCACGTCACGGGGGAGGGATCGGATGAGTAAGGCGGAGTCCAAGAAGCAGCAGATGGCTGCGGGTGCGGCGCTGGCCGCCAAGCGTGGGGAGCAGCCGGAATCCAGCCTGCGCGGGGCGTCGAAGGAAATGGCCAAGTCAATGAGCGAGAAAGAACTGCGGGAGATGGCCTCCGCCAAGCGCAAGGATCTGCCCGCCCGCAGTTCAAAGGATGACGCAAAGGGCTGATGTCAGGCTGTTTCTGCGAAACTGACGGGGACGCCCCCCGTCAGTTCTGCTCCTGCGGGCGGAAGGTGGCGACGCGGTAGGCGTACCAGCCGGCGATGGCGGCGATGACCAGCTTGGCCACCGGGTCCATCCACCCCGACACCTTGTCGTACTGGCCCTCCAGCAGATAGCCCGCCCCGGCGAGGACCAGCGACCAAAGCGCCGTTCCGATGGTCGAGTAGACCAGGAAGCGCACCAGACTCATCCCGGCGATCCCGGCGGGAACGGAGATCAGCGTGCGCACCGCCGGGATCAGGCGCCCTATCAGCACCGACGCCCCGCTGTGCCGACGGAACCAGCCCGTCGCCTCGTCAACCTGCGCGGGCGCCACTGTCAGCCAGCGGCCATGCCGGGCGGCCAGCCGCTTCAGCCGTTCGCTGCCCAGCCACAGCCCGGCGTAGTACCAGACCAGCGCTCCGGCCACCGACCCCACCGTGCCCGCCAGCACCACCAGCGGCAGGCTGAGGTCGCCGCGGGCGGCGACGAAGCCGGCCAGGGGCATGATGAGTTCCGACGGGATGGGCGGAAAGACGTTCTCCAGCAGCATCAGAAGCGCGATGCCGGCGTAGCCGCCGCCTTCGACCATGTCTGCGATCCACTCGAACACGCGATCCTCCGCTTCCGGTTGCCTGGATAACCCGCCGGCGCCGTGGGAGTTCACCGGCTCTCCCAACGAGGGAGGGTTGATGGCGCCATGACCTTTCGTATCGCTTTCACTTTTTTCGTATTGCGGCCCGTCGAACCCTCGGCTACCGTTTGAAACGAAAACAAAAGCGCAGACCGCAAGGGGCGGGCGCACAGCGGAGAGGAGGGATGGATGGCCGGGGTCTACGACCTTGCCATCGTCGGCGGCGGCATCAACGGCTGTGGCATCGCGCGCGATGCCGCGGGACGCGGCTGCTCCGTCTATCTGTGCGAACAGAAGGATCTGGCGTCGGGCACGTCCTCGGCCTCGACCAAGCTGATCCACGGCGGCCTGCGCTACCTGGAATATTACGAGTTCCGGCTGGTCCGCGAGGCGCTGCGCGAGCGCGAGGTGCTGTGGCGCATGGCGCCGCACATCATCTGGCCGCTGCGCTTCGTCCTGCCGCACCTGCCCGGCCTGCGGCCCTCCTGGTTCCTGCGGCTCGGCCTGTTCCTCTACGACCATCTCGGCGGGCGGGAGAAGCTGCCGGGCACGCGTGGGCTCGATCTGCGCAACGATCCGGCGGGGAAGCCGCTGAAGCCCGGTTTCGGTCGCGCTTTCGAATATTCGGATTGCTGGGTCGACGACGCGCGTCTGGTGGTGCTGAACGCGCAGGACGCCGCCCGCATGGGCGCGACGATCCGCACCCGCACCCGTTTCCTGAACGCCGTCCGCGAGGACGGGCTGTGGACCGTGACGGTGGAGGACACGCGCAGCGGCCAGCGCAGCAGCATCCGCGCCCGCGCGCTGGTCAACGCCGCCGGCCCCTGGGTGTCGGAGGTGATGCGGCAGGGGGCGCGGTCCACGGTGGACGCGCGCATCCGTCTGGTCCAGGGCTCGCACATCGTGGTGCCGAAGCTGTTCGACCACGACCGCTGCTACATCTTCCAGAACGCCGACAAGCGCATCGTCTTCGCCATCCCTTACGAGCGCGACTTCACCCTGATCGGCACCACCGACAACGACTACCAGGGCGATCCGGCGGACGTCCGCGCGTCGGAGGCGGAGATCGCCTATCTCTGCGCCGCCGCCGGGGACTATTTCGCCAAACCGGTGACCCCGGCCGACGTGGTGTGGACCTATTCCGGCGTCCGCCCGCTCTACGACGACGGCGCCTCGACGGCTCAGGCGGCGACCCGCGACTATGTGCTGGCGCTCGACGCGCCGGGCGACGGCAAGGCGGCGCTGCTCAACATTTTCGGCGGCAAGATCACCACCTACCGCCGTCTGGCCGACGCGGCCATCGCCAAGCTGGCGCCCTTCCTGCCGAAGCTCGCTCCGGGCGCCTCGGACTGGAGCAGCGCCGGCACCCTGCCGGGCGGCGATTTCCCGGCGGACGGCGTCGCGACGCTGATTTCCGAACTGCGCGGGCGGGCGCCCTTCCTGACCCAGCCGCATCTGGAGCGGCTGGCGCGCACCTACGGCACCCGCGCCCGCAGGATTCTCGACAGCGCCGCACGGCCGGAGGATCTGGGCCGCGACTTCGGCGGGACTCTGACCGAGGCCGAGGTCCGCTATCTGATGACGGAGGAGTGGGCGGAGACCGCCGAGGACGTGCTGTGGCGCCGGACCAAGCTGGGGCTGCGGCTGGACGCCGCCCAGGCCCAGGCGCTCGACGCCTTCATGACCGAGGAGCGCAGCCGGAGGGAGAGGGCATCCGACGCTGCCGAATAGCGGGCGTGGAAAACAGGCTGGAAACAGGGCGACAAGAACCATCTCAATAAAGAAAAAATGAATATTGGGGAGGAAGGCCGGTGGGCTTGGTTCTGGACAAGGTCAGCAGGCATGTCGGCGGCCACGTTCACCTGGAGAACGTGTCGCTGAGCCTGGAGCGCGGGTCGCTGAACGTTCTGCTGGGGCCGACCCTGTCGGGCAAGACGTCGCTGATGCGGCTGATGGCCGGGCTGGACGTGCCCAGCGCCGGGCGCGTGCTGGTGGACGGGGCGGACGTGACGGGGCGGCACGTCCGCGAACGCTCCGTCGCCATGGTCTACCAACAGTTCATCAACTACCCGTCCCTGACCGTCTACGAGAACATCGCCTCCCCCCTGCGGGTCGCCCGCCGGCCCAAGGACGAGATCGACCGCAAGGTGCGGGAGGCGGCACGCCTGCTGAAGCTGGAGGCCTACCTGCAGCGCACGCCGCAGCAGCTCTCCGGCGGCCAGCAGCAGCGCACCGCCATCGCCCGCGCCCTGGTCAAGGAGGCGCAGCTCGTCCTGCTCGACGAGCCGCTGGCCAATCTGGACTACAAGCTGCGCGAGGAACTGCGGGAGGAGCTGCCGAAAATCTTCGCCGCGACCGGCGCCGTCTTCGTCTACGCGACGACGGAGCCGGCGGAGGCGCTCCTGCTCCGCGGCAACACGGCGACGCTGTGGGAAGGGCGGCTGGCGCAGTTCGGGCGCACCCCGGACGTCTACCGCCGCCCGGCCAACCTGACCAGCGCGCGGGTCTTCTCCGACCCGCCGCTCAACACCATGCGGGTGCACAAGCGTGGCCTGCAGATCGTGCTGGCGACGGGGGAACATGGGCCGGCGCGCGGCGTGCTGGCCGAGCTGCCGGACGACGACTACACCATCGGCTTCCGCGCCGACCACCTGCATCTGACGCGGCCCCACGCCGACGCCATCGCCTTGAGCGGAGCCGTGGCGGTCAGCGAAATCACCGGGTCGGAGAGCTTCGTCCACATCGATCTGCCGCGCACCGATGGCGGGGCGGACCGTTGGGTGGCCGTTACGCGCGGCGTGCTGGAGGTCGAACCGGGCGAGCGGATCGAGTGCTTCATCGACCCGCGGCGGCTGTTCGTGTTCGGCCATGACGGGCGGCTGGCCGCGGCGCCGCCGCTGGTCATGGCGGCGTGACGGGGAGGGCGGACGGCATGGCGCGCATCGACCTTCAATCCCTCGGCCACAGCTACACGTCCAATCCCAAAGGCGACGACGACTACGCGCTGAAGCCGATGACCCATGTGTGGGAGCAGGGCGGGGCCTACGCGCTGCTCGGGCCGTCGGGCTGCGGCAAGACCACGCTGCTGAACATCATTTCCGGCCTGCTGACCCCCAGCGAGGGGCGGGTGCTGTTCGACGGCAAAGACGTGACGGCGCTGCCGACCGAGGCGCGCAACATCGCCCAGGTCTTCCAGTTCCCCGTCGTCTACGACACCATGACGGTCTACGAGAACCTCGCCTTTCCGCTGCGCAACCGCGGCCTGCGCGGGGCGCCGCTCGACGCGCGGGTGCGGGAGATCGCCGGGCTGCTCGACCTGACGGCGGATCTGAACAGGCGCGGGCGGAACCTGACCGCCGACGCCAAGCAGAAGATCTCGCTGGGGCGCGGGCTGGTCCGTCCGGACGTGGCGGCGATCCTGTTCGACGAACCGCTGACCGTCATCGACCCCCATCTGAAATGGGAGCTGCGGTCGAAGCTGAAGGCGCTGCACCGCGCGCTCGACCTGACGATGATCTACGTGACCCACGACCAGACGGAGGCGCTGACCTTCGCCGACAAGGTGGTGGTGATGCACGACGGGCGCGTCGTCCAGGTGGGGCGCCCGCAGGAGCTGTTCGAGCGCCCGGCCCACGTCTTCGTCGGTCATTTCATCGGGTCGCCGGGCATGAACGTCCTGCCGGCCGAGGTGTCGGGACGCGCCGCGCGGGTCGGCGGGCACGTCATCGCGCTGCGCCGCGGTTATCCGACGCTCAATGGTGGGGCGAAGATCGAGATCGGCGTGCGGCCGGAATTCGCCACGCTGGCGCCCGCGGGGGCCGGCGGACTGCCGGTGCGGGTGCGCCGGCTGGACGATCTGGGGCGCACGCGCATCGCGCGGGTGGAGCTGTCGGGCCTGCCGATGGCCGCAACGGTGCCGGAGGATCTGACGCTGGCGGGGGACGAGGCGTCGCTGCTGCTCGACCCCGCCATGGTGCATGTCTACGCGGACGGAACGCTCGTGGAAGGGGAGGCGGCGTGATGGACAAGCCCGTCAACCAGGGGGCATGGCTGCTGGTCCTGCCGGTTCTGCTGATCGTCGCCTTCTCGGCCATCCTGCCGCTGATGACGGTGGTCAACTACTCGGTGCAGGACACCTTCGGGAACAACCAGTTCTTCTGGAACGGCATCGGCTGGTACCAGGAGCTTCTCGACCCCTCCACCGACCTCGGCGGGCGGTTCTTCGACGCGCTGTGGCGCAACCTGCTGTTCTCGCTGCTGATCCTGCTGATCGAGGTGCCGCTGGGCATCGCCGTGGCGCTGAGCATGCCGCGCCACGGCTGGCGGGTGGCGGCGACGCTGGTGGTGCTGGCGCTGCCGCTGCTGATCCCGTGGAACGTCGTCGGCACCATCTGGCAGATCTTTGCCCGCGAGGACATCGGCCTGCTGGGCTGGGCGGTGAACCGGCTGGGCATTCCCTACAACTACACGGCGGACCCGCTGTCGGCCTGGGTGACCATCGTGGTGATGGACGTCTGGCATTGGACCTCGCTGGTGGCTCTGCTCTGCTACGCCGGCCTGCGCTCCATCCCCGACGCCTTCTATCAGGCGGCAAGGATCGACGGGGCGTCGCGCTGGGCGGTGTTCCGCAACATCCAATTGCCGAAGATGCATCGGGTGCTGCTGATTGCCGTTCTGCTGCGCTTCATGGACAGCTTCATGATCTACACGGAGCCCTTCGTGGTGACCGGCGGCGGTCCCGGCAACTCGACGACCTTCGTATCGATCGACCTCGTGAAGCTGGCGCTGGGGCAGTTCGACCTCGGCAAGGCGGCGGCGCTGTCCATCGTCTACAACCTGATCATCCTGGCGGTCTGCTGGGTCTTCTACACCGTCATGACCCGCATGGACGCGCAACGGAACTAGCAAAGGAAACGGGCCATGCTGCGCGCACGGATCGTCCTCACGCTCTACATCTTGTTCCTGATGCTGCCGATCTACTGGCTCGTGAACATGAGCCTGAAGACGAACACCGAGATCGTCAGCGGCCTGACGCTGTGGCCCCACACCCTGACCTTCGAGAATTACCGACGCATCTTCACCGATTCGTCCTGGTATTCGGGCTATCTGAACTCGCTGCAGTATGTGGCGCTGAACACGGTGCTGTCGATCGCGCTGGCCCTGCCGGCGGCCTACGCCTTCTCCCGATACCGCTTCGTGGGGGACAAGCATCTGTTCTTCTGGCTGCTGTCCAACCGCATGGCCCCGGCGGCGGTCTTCGCGCTGCCCTTCTTCAACCTCTATTCGGCCATCGGGCTGTTCGACACGCCGCTGGCCGTGGCGCTGGCCCACTGCCTGTTCAACGTGCCGCTGGCGGTGTGGATTCTGGAGGGCTTCATGTCGGGGGTACCGCGGGAGATCGACGAAACCGCCTATCTCGACGGCTACAGCTTTCCGCGTTTCTTCGTGAAGATCTTCATGCCGCTGGTGGCCAGCGGGATCGGCGTCACCGCCTTCTTCTGCTTCATGTTCAGCTGGGTCGAACTGCTGCTGGCGCGCACGCTGACCTCGGTGGACGCCAAGCCCATCGCGGCGACGATGACGCGCACCGTCTCGGCCTCCGGCATGGATTGGGGGCTGCTGGCGGCGGCGGGGGTGCTGACCATCCTGCCCGGCGCGCTGGTGATCTGGTTCGTGCGCAACTACATCGCCAAGGGCTTCGCCCTGGGCCGCGTCTGACGGGAGGGAGGACGCCGCCATGGACACCGTCACCGAACATCTCGCCTGGATGGCCTGGACCTGGCAGACCGGCGCCTTCTTCGCCGTCATCGCCGGGCTGCTGACCCTGCTCACCGTCCTGGCGCTCAACCGGCCGGAGGTCGCGCGCCCCGGCGTGCTGGGCATCACCACGACGCGCGGCGACCGTTTGTTCATCACGCTGCTCGGCAGCGCCTTCATCCACCTCGCCTGGCTGGGGCTGGTGGGCGGGGAGGTGCACTACGCGACCGCGCTTTCGCTTCTCTACGCCGCGGCGGTCTTCCGCTGGGTGTGACGGCCGGCCGTTGCCGGCCGGAACGGGCCTATAACAATGGAAACGGGAGGAATAAACGATGCGTGCCCTGTATCTCGCCTCCGCATCCGCGGCGGCGCTTCTTCTGTCATCGGCCCCGGCCTTCGCCGACATCGAGGCGGCCAAGCGCTGGATCGACAGCGAGTTCCAGCCTTCGACCCTGTCGAAGGAGGATCAGCTGAAGGAAATGCAGTGGTTCATCGACGCCGCCAAGCCCTTCGCCGGCATGGAGATCAACGTCGTCTCCGAAACCATCACCACCCATGAGTACGAAGCCCGGACGCTCGCCAGGGCCTTCAGCGAGATCACGGGGATCAAGCTGCGCCACGACCTGATCCAGGAAGGCGACGTGGTGGAGAAAATCCAGACGCAGATGCAGTCCGGCAAGAACATCTACGACGCCTGGATCAACGACAGCGACCTGATCGGCACCCATTTCCGCTACAAGCAGGTGGTTCCCCTCACCGACTGGATGGACGGGGAGGGCAAGGACGTGACCCTGCCGACGCTGGACGTGAAAGACTTCATCGGCACGTCCTTCACCACCGCGCCGGACGGCAAGCTCTACCAGCTTCCCGACCAGCAGTTCGCCAACCTCTACTGGTTCCGCTACGACTGGTTCACCAACCCGGACATCAAGGCGAAGTTCAAGGCCAAGTACGGCTATGATCTCGGCGTTCCGGTCAACTGGTCGGCCTATGAGGACATCGCCGAGTTCTTCACCAACGACGTGAAGGAGATCGACGGCGTCAAGGTCTACGGCCACATGGACTACGGCAAGAAGGACCCGTCGCTCGGCTGGCGCTTCACCGACGCGTGGCTGTCGATGGCCGGAAACGGGGACAAGGGCCTGCCCAACGGCAAGCCGGTGGACGAGTGGGGCATCCGCATGGAGGGCTGCAGCCCGGTCGGTTCCTCCATCGAGCGGGGCGGCGACACCAACGGCCCGGCCGCCGTCTACTCCGTCACCAAATACGTGGAGTGGCTGAAGAAATACGCGCCGCCGCAGGCCGCGGGCATGACCTTCTCCGAATCCGGCCCGGTGCCGGCCCAGGGCAACGTCGCTCAGCAGATGTTCTGGTACACCGCCTTCACCGCCGACATGGTGAAGGACGGCCTGCCGGTGGTGAACGCCGACGGCACGCCGAAATGGCGCATGGCCCCGTCGCCCAAGGGCGCCTATTGGAAGGACGGCATGAAGCTGGGCTACCAGGACGCCGGGTCGTGGACGCTGTTGAAATCCACCCCGGTGGACCGCCGCAAGGCGGCGTGGCTCTACGCCCAGTTCACCATGTCCAAGTCGGTCAGCCTGAAGAAGAGCCATGTCGGCCTGACCTTCATCCGGGAAAGCGACATCTGGGACAAGAGCTTCACCGAGCGCGCGCCGAAGCTGGGCGGGCTGGTCGAGTTCTACCGTTCCCCGGCGCGCGTGCAGTGGACGCCGACCGGCGTGAACGTGCCGGATTACCCGAAGCTGGCGCAGCTCTGGTGGCAGAACATCGGCGACGCCTCCTCCGGCGCCAAGACGCCGCAGGCGGCGATGGACGCGCTGGCCGCGGCCCAGGACTCGGTGATGGAGCGTCTGGAGCGGTCGGGCGTGCAGGGCGAATGCGGACCGAAGCTGAACAAGAAGGAGTCGGCGGAGTTCTGGTTCGCCAAGGCCGAGAAGGACGGCACCACCGCGCCGCAGCGCAAGCTGTCCAACGAGAAGCCGAAGGGCGAGACGGTGGACTACGACCAGCTCATCAAGTCCTGGCCGGCCTCGCCGCCGAAGAAGGCCGCGATGGTGCAGTGATGTTGTAAACAACTTGAAATAACCCTCTCCCCTCCGGGGAGAGGGGAGGGTGAGGGGGATGCGCTTTTGCCGGACGCACCGCCACGCACATCCCCCTCACCCTAAACCCTCTCCCCAGAGGGGAGAGGGAACGAACGAGACCATAGGAAAGACCATGTCTGAAGCCGGCCACGTCCTCGCCATCGATCAGGGCACCACCTCCACCCGCGCCATTGTCTTCGACCGGCGGGGCGTTCCCGCCGGGGTGGCCCGGCGCGAGTTCGCGCAGCATTATCCCGCCGACGGCTGGGTGGAACACGATCCGGAGGACATCTGGCGCGACACCGTGGCGGTGATGCGGGGCGCCGTGGACGAGGCCGGGCTGAGCGCCGCGGACATCGCCGCCATCGGCATCACCAACCAGCGCGAAACCACCGTCGTCTGGGACCGCCGCACCGGCGAGCCGGTGCACCGCGCCATCGTCTGGCAGGACCGCCGCACCTCCGACCTCTGCCGCAAGCTGGTCGAGGAGGGCTGCGGGCCGCTGGTGCGGCGCAAGACCGGGCTGCTGATCGATTCCTACTTCTCCGCCACCAAGATCGCCTGGATTCTCGACCATGTTCCCGGCGCGCGGGAGCGGGCGGAGCGGGGCGAACTGTGCTTCGGCACCATCGACAGCTTCCTGCTGCACCGGCTGACCGGCGGGCGGGTGCACGCCACCGACGCGACCAACGCCTCGCGCAGCATGGTCTTCGACATCCACCGCCAGGACTGGGACGACGAGTTGCTCGCCCTGTTCCGCATCCCCCGCGCCATGATGCCGGAGGTGCTGGACAGCAGCGCCGAGTTCGGCGCGACGGAGCCGGACCTGCTGGGCCGCGCCATCCCCATCACCGGCATCGCCGGCGACCAGCAGGCGGCGACCTTCGGGCAGGCCTGCTTCCAGCCGGGCATGGTGAAATCGACCTACGGCACCGGCTGCTTCGCCCTGCTGAACACCGGCGACGAACCGGTGGAATCGCGCTCCAACATGCTGACCACGGTGGCCTACCGGCTCGACGGGCGGACGACCTACGCGCTGGAGGGCTCCATCTTCATCGCCGGGGCGGCCATCAAGTGGCTGCGCGACGGGCTGGGGATCATCACCCACGCCTCCCAGACCGACGACATGGCGACCCGCGTACCGGACAGCCACGGCGTCTATCTGGTGCCGGCCTTCGTGGGCCTGGGCGCCCCCCATTGGGACCCGCAGGCCCGCGCCGCCATCTTCGGCCTGACGCTGGACGCCGGCCCGGCCCACATCGCCCGCGCCGCGCTGGAGGCGGTGGCCTTCCAGACCCGCGACCTGCGCGACGCCATGGTCTCCGACTGGTCGGCCGCGCACACGGCGACCTCCGACGCGCTGCGGGTGGACGGCGGCATGGCGGCGAACGACTGGCTGTGCCAGTTCCTGGCCGACGTGCTGGACCTGCCGGTGGAACGCCCGGCGGTGATCGAGACGACCGCGCTGGGCGCCGCCGGGCTGGCCGGGCTGAAGGTCGGGGTCTACCGCGATCAGGCTGCACTCGCCGGTGCGTGGCGTTGCGACCGCCGGTTCGAGCCGCGGATGGACGCGGCCAAGCGGGTCCGCCTTTACGACGGCTGGCTGGACGCCGTGCGCCGCGTGCGGCGCGAACGCTGAGGGACAGGAGCCATGACTCTGCTGGGCGAGGATCTGCGCGGCAAGCGCGTGCTGGTGACCGGCAGCAGCCGGGGGATCGGGGCGGCGGTGGGCACCGCCTTCGCCAGTCTAGGCGCGCGGGTGGCGCTCCACGGTTCTGGTGGCAATGATGCCGCGGCCCGGCTGGCGCTCGCCCTCACGGCGGGCGGGACGGAGGTCTACGCCGTCACCGGCGACTTCCGCGACCCGCGCGCCGTGGAGTCGGCGGTGGACGCGGCGGTGCAGGCGCTGGGCGGGCTGGACATCCTCGTCAACAACGCCGGCACCATGGTCGGGCGGGTGCCGCTGGAGCGGATCGGCGACGACTTCCTGGACGAGGTGATCGACCTCAACCTGCGCTCCGTCGTCGTGGCCTGCCGGCGCGCCCTGCCGGCCCTGCGCGCCTCCGGGGGCGGGGCCATCGTCAACACCGTCTCCATCTCCGCCCGCACCGGGGGCAGCCCCGGCTCCTCGATCTACAGCGCGTCGAAGGCCTTCGTCTCGACCTTCACCCGCTCGCTGGCGGCGGAGCTGGCGCCGGACCGCATCCGCGTCAACGCCGTCTCGCCCGGCACCATCGACACCGATTTCCACCAGCGCTACTCCTCGCCGGAGAAGCTGGCGGCGACGGCGGCGCGCATCCCGCTGGGCCGGCTGGGCACGGCGGAGGACTGCGTCGGCGCCTATCTGTTTCTGGCCTCGGAGGCGCTCAGCGGCTACATCACCGGTCAGGTGATCGAGGTGAACGGCGGCCAACTCATGGCGTGAGCGGCTCCGGTTGGCCAAGCCGGTCCAGCACGAAGCACAGCCGCTCCGCCACCGGCGCCTTGGGCAGTTCGACCAGATCGTAACCCAGCCCGCCGTAGGTCTCGACCATGGCGTCGTGGGTCGCCACGGCTTCGGCCAGTGTCTGCCGGCGCTCGGTGTCCGGCCCGAAAATCTCCGGCCAGGGCGGCGCCATGAAGACGGTCCGGTGATAGCGGAAGCGGCGGGCCGCCGTTTCCAGATGCGCGGGCACCGGGCGCTTCATCAGGCGCAGGTAGCCGATGACGTCCGGAATGCCGCGGTCGAAGAAGACCGTCCCCTCCTGCTCCCGCGCGAGGCGGAGGGAGCGCAGTTCCCAGCACAGCATCAGCTCCGCGAAGGCCGACGGGTCGATCCAGGGCAGCGCCGGCCCGCCGATGGCCGTCTGGTCCTGGATGATGGCGCGGCCCGCCTCCACGCTGTGGGCGTGGCCTTGGCTGGCCAGCGCGTCGATCAGGGTGCTCTTTCCGGAGCCGGGGCCACCGGTGACGACGACGAAGCGGCGCGCGTCTTCGCTCATGGGACGTCTTCCTGTGTTGTTGGTACAGTCGCCGTGGAAAGGACGAATCATGCCGCCCAAACGCCTCCTCGTCGTCGCCCACTGCCCGTCGCCCAACACGCGGGCGTTGCTGGACGCCGTGCTGCGCGGAGCGCGGTCGCCGGAGGTGCAGGGGGTGGAGGTGGTGGCGAAACCGCCGCTGGAGGCCGGGCCGGAGGACGTGCTGGAGTCGCAGGGCGTGATCCTCGGGACGACCGAGAATCTGGGCTATATGAGCGGGGCGCTCAAGGATTTCTTCGACCGCAGCTATTATCCCTGCCTGGAGCGGACGCAGGGGCTGCCCTACGTGCTGTTCGTGCGGGCGGGCCATGACGGGACGGGGACCTGCCGCGCTGTCGCCTCCATCGCGACGGGGCTGCGCTGGCGCCCGGTGCAGGAACCGCTGGTCTGCCGCGGCCCGTACCGCGACGATTTCGCCGCCTCCTGCGAAGAGCTGGGGCTGCTGATGGCCGCCGGCTTGGAGGCAGGGATCTTCTGACGGCCTATGCCCGGCGGGGTGGCATCTATCGGGAGTGCTATTGACGGCACCCCCCATTCATACAGTCTCCTACGTGCAACGAAACAGCGTCACGCCCGATGACGCGTGCATAAGGAGGGGCCGATGGAGAGCAGCAAGGGCCGGCCGGTCTGGCGCGGCGAGGTCAAGCAGGTCGGGACGATCACGGTCACCGACGACACGACCGGAAAAACCGTCAAGCTGCCGCTGCTGGAAGGCGAAACCGGCCCGCGCGCCATCGACGTGCGCAAGCTCTACGCCGAAACCGGCTATTTCACCTTCGACCCCGGCTTTACCTCCACGGCGAGCTGCGAGTCGGCGATCACCTACATCGACGGCGACGAAGGCATCCTCCTGCACCGCGGCTACGCCATCCAGGATCTGGCGGAGAACTGCGATTACCTGGAGGTCTGCCACCTGCTGCTGCGCGGCGAGCTGCCGAATCCGCAGCAGAAGGAGGAGTTCGAGCGCACCATCACCTACCACACCATGGTGCACGAGCAGTTGAGCCGCTTCTACAGCGGGTTCCGCCGCGACGCGCACCCCATGGCGGTGATGTGCGGGGTGACCGGCGCCCTGTCGGCCTTCTACCACGACTCGACGGACATCCTCGACCCGCGCCAGCGGATGATCGCCGCGCACCGGCTGATCGCCAAGATGCCGACGATGGCCGCCATGGCCTACAAATATTCGGTCGGCCAGCCCTTCATGTATCCGCGCAACGACCTCAGCTACGCGGAAAACTTCCTCTACATGACCTTTGGGACGCCGTGCGAGACCTGGAAGGTCGATCCGGTCCTGGCCCGCGCCATGGACAAGATCTTCATCCTGCACGCCGACCACGAGCAGAACGCCTCGACCTCCACGGTGCGGCTGGCCGGCTCGTCGCACGCCAACCCCTTCGCCTGCATCGCCTCGGGCATCGCGGCGCTGTGGGGGCCGGCCCACGGCGGCGCCAACGAGGCCGTGCTGCTGATGCTGGAGGAGATCGGTTCGGTTGAGCGCATCCCCAAATTCATCAAGCGCGCCAAGGACAAGAACGATCCCTTCCGCCTGATGGGCTTCGGCCACCGGGTCTACAAGAACTACGACCCGCGCGCCAAGATCATGCGCCAGACCTGCTACGAGGTGCTGGACGTGCTGGGCATCAAGGACGAGCCGCACCTCGCCATCGCCATGGAGCTGGAGAAGATCGCGCTGGAGGACCCCTACTTCGTCGAGAAGAAGCTCTATCCGAACGTCGACTTCTACTCGGGCATCATCCTGAAGGCGATGGGCTTCCCGACCAGCATGTTCACCGTGCTGTTCGCGCTGGCCCGCACCGTCGGCTGGATTTCCCAGTGGCAGGAGATGATCGAGGACCCGCAGCAGAAGATCGGGCGTCCCCGCCAGCTTTACACCGGCAATCCGGGCCGCGCCTTCGTTCCGCTGAACAAGCGCGGCTGACGGAACGCCGGCCCCTTACCTCACGGCGATGCGGTAGCTAAGCTCCCGCATCGCGCCGGGGGTGAGATGCAGCAGCCCTGGCTTGTCCGCAAACTCCCCGTCGAAGTCCGCCGGGGAGGCGTGGCCGTGCCAGGGCTCGATGCACAGGAAGGGCGCCCCGGTCGGCTTCGACCAGATGCCCAGCTCTTGGAAGCCCTCCCAGGAAACGGTGAGGCTCGGCGTGCCGGGCGCGCCGTAGCGGACGGAACGGCTGGCCGGCCGGTCGAGGATCACCGCGTCCCGCGTGAACAGCCCCTCGGTCAACGGCAGGCGGCGGCCCTCGACGGGCGTCGGCTCCGGATGGCGCGACAGCAGACCGCCGTCGACGCGGCGGATCGGCGCGGGCTCGTCGGTTTCAAACAGAAGCTCGTGCGCCTCCTTCGGAACACCGCCCTGCAACGGCCAGAGGAAGGCCGGATGCACGCCGAGCGAGGCGGGCAGCGCCTCGTCACCCGGATTGGTGATGCGGTGGCGGATGGTCAGCCCTTCCGCGTCCAGCTCGAAGATCAGCTCCAAACGGAAGGCGAAGGGATAGAGCGCGCGGGTCTGCGCGTCGTCGGACAGCGACAGGCGGCAGAGGGTAGGCGTGTGCTCCTCCCAGGCGAAGCGGCGGTCGCGGGCGAAGCCGTGCTGCGTCATGCGGTAGGTCCGGCCGCGGTGGCGCAGCGTGTTGTCCTTCAGCCGCCCGACGATGGGGAACAGCACCGGCGCGTGGCGCGGCCACTCCGGACCGGCCTGCCAAAGCAGTTCCCGCCCGTCGAGGGTCAGGGAGCACAACTCCGCCCCGTCGGCCTTGATCGCGGCGCCGAGGCGCCCGTTGCTGAGCGTGTGCCGGTCCATGAAACGAGGTCCTTCCTGGAGATCAGTGGGGCGGATAGACCGCGGTGATGCCTTCGATGATCGTCTGGGCGGCCAGCGCCGCCAGGACGATGCCCAGAACGCGGCTGACCGTGTGGATCACCGTGCGGCCGAGCAGCTTGTTCACCAGATCGGCGACGACCAGCAGCGCCATGACGCTGCCCACGGCGACCGCGGCGGCGCCCAGCACCATGCCCTGGCCGCCCAGGGTCGCACCGTAGCGATCCATCAGCAACAGCGTGGAGGTGATGGCGCCCGGCCCGGCGATCAACGGAATCGCCAGCGGGAAGACAGCGAGGTCGTGGGCCTCCTCCTCCGTCCGGGCATCGTCGGCGGTGCGCTCCTTGCGCTCGGCCCGGCGCTGGAACAGCATCTCGAAGGCGATCCAGAACAGCAGCGCGCCGCCGGCGATGCGGAAGGCCGGCATGCCGATGGACAGGGCGCTCAGCACCAACTCGCCCAGATAGGCGAAGAAGACGATGATGGCGAAGCTGATCAGCGGGCCGCGCAGGGCGATGGTGCGCTTGCGCCGGCTGTCGAAGCCGCGGGTGAGGCCGAGATAGATCGGAACCAGCCCGATCGGATCGACCACGACGAGAAACACGACGAGCGCGCTGATGAAATCTTCCACGGACGGAACCCCGGACGGCATGACCCTGTTGGCCCACCTTCTGTTAGCAAAGCCACCGCGGGCGGCCAAGGGGAGGCGCGCCGAAAAACGCTGATTGCGGACTTCAATCCATGCTGGCGCGCAGCGTGGCGACGGTTATAATCGCTTCACAATTCAAATTTTCTCTCCTCCCGGAGCACAGGCGTTGAGCAAGACCGTAATCGTCGTGGACGACAGCAAGCTGTCCCGCATGCATGTCCGCGGCATAATACTTCGGAACAAGCCGGATTGGACGGTCATCGAGGCGGCGAACAGCGCTGAGCTTTATGGAAAACTCGACGAAAGTGATATCCATATCGCCATAATCGACTTCAACATGCCGGGCGACAACGGCCTGGAGGCCGCCGCCCGCCTGCTGCAGGCGAAGCCGGACATCCGCGTCGCCATCATCACGGCCAACGCCCAGGATTCGGTGGTGTCCGGCATCCGTGCGCTGGGGGCCGCCTTCATGCCCAAGCCGCTGGAGGAGGAGCAGATGGTCCGCTTCCTGGCCGCCGCCAGCCTGCCGCGCCGTCCTTCGTCCAACGATGCCGCCGGCGGGGGCGCCGGTTGACCGGCACGGTCCGGCCGGCGCCCGCCGATGGACCCGACCCCCATGGGCATTGACCCGGCGGACGGCTTTGATCCGGGCGCCATCGACCCGAACGGCTTTGATCTGGACGAGCTGGAACGCGACGCGCTGACGGAGCTGGGCAACATCGGCGTCGGCCGGGCGTCAACGGCGCTCAGCCGGATGATCGGCGGGCCGGTGGAGATTTCCGTGCCGATGGTCAGCCTCGTTCCCGGTGACCGGGTGTCCGGCCTGCTTCGGTCGGCGATGCCGGGGGAACTGATCGCGGTGACCGAGGGGCTCTCCGGCGCCTTCCTCGGTTCGGCCATCCTGCTGATGCCGGAACGCAGCGGACTGCCTCTGGCCGCCGCCGCGCTGCCGCCCGGTGTCCCCAAGGAGGACGCGGCGGAACTGGTGGAGGAGGCGCTGGCCGAAGTCGGCAACATCGTGCTGAACAGCTGCCTGTCCTCCATGGGGAATCTGCTGGGCGTCGCGGTCGGCACCACCCTGCCGCAAGTCTTGCGCGGCGCGGGGGACGGTCTGCTGGAACGCTGCGGCGTCACCCTGACGGCGGAGGCGCAGGCCATCCTGTTCCACGTGACCTTCCGCACACCGCCCCACGATGTCGAGGGGACCGTCGTCCTGGCGCTCGACGCCGGGTCCGCGGTGGAGCTGAAGGCGGCCATCGGGCGCTACATCGGCCGGGTGCTGGCCTGAGGGCGGGCAACAAACGGCAATCATCACACGCCAATCAACACGAGTCCCCGACAGAGAAACACGGGCTCACGGGGTAGGGGGTTTGGATTATGGCCTTGGTCAAGAAGAAGCGGATCGACACGGCGAGCGCCTCCCGCAACGCGGACACCGGCGAGGACGCGGTGACGCTTCCCAATGACGCCACTCTTCCCGGTCCGCCCGATAACGCCCTCTCGACCCGCCGCGCGGCGGAGGTGCGACGGCGCACCCGCGCCGGAAACCGGCGACGCAAGGCGGCGGAGGGCATCGCCGCCGCGTCGAACGAGCTTGCCAGCGGGGTGACCCAGGCCGCCGCCGCCGCCGAGGAACTGCGCAAGGCGATGGAGCAGGTGGCCGCCGGCGCGGAGGAGGCGGCGAGCGCCACCCAGCAGTCGCAGCGGATGATCGACCGCAGCGCCAGCCTGATCGGGCGGGCGCGCGGCAACGCCGAATCCTCGCTGTCGCGGATCGAGGCGTTGCAGGTGCTGATGAAGGATGTCAGCGCCCAGATCCTCAACTCCGTCGATGGGCTGGTCCGCGCCGCCACGCGCCAGGAGGCCGCCGTTGCGCTGGTTCGCGACCTGGAGCGGCAGGCGGCGGAGATCGGCACCATCGTCGAGGGGGTGGCGGTCATGGCCGACCAGACCAACCTCCTGGCGCTGAACGCCGCCATCGAAGCCGCCCGTGCGGGTGACGCCGGGCGTGGCTTCGCCGTGGTGGCCGACGAGGTGCAGGCCCTGGCGGAGCGTTCCGAACGCTCCGCCAACGAGATCAACCGCATGGTCGCGGAGATCCAGAAGGCGGTGGGCGCCATCGCGGAGAGCATTGTGGCCGGCGCCGACGCGTCCAAGGCCGAGGTGGAGCGGGGCCGCCAGATTGCCACCCAGCTCGACCGGGTGCGCGACGGCATGGGGGACATCGCCCGCGGCGCCCAGGAGACCATCAAGGCCGCGCTGGAGGCCGATTCCGCCGGGCGTGAGGCGCAGCGCGGCGCCGAGAGCGTCGCCTCCGCCGCGGAGGAGCAGGCGGCGGCGAGCGAGGAGGCGCTGAAGACGGTCGGCGAGCAGGCCAAGGCGCTGGCCCAGAGCGAGCAGGCCGCCGGCCAGCTGTCCGACCTCGCCGACGAGCTGACCGGCAGCACCGACGTCCACCGCGCCGCCGGTGATCTCGCCTCCGCCGCCGAGCAGCTCTCCGCCGCCATCGAGGAGATCAACCGCGCCGCCGCCCAGATCATGGCGGCGATCACCCAGATCTCCCGCGGAGCCCAGGCCCAGGGCGCGGCGACCCACCAGTCGAGCAGCGCCATCGCGGAAATCGAGGCCAGCGCCCGCCTGAGCCACAACCGCGCCGAGGACGCGCTTCAGCGCTGCGTCGGGCTGGAGGCGCTGCTGTCGGAGACGCAGGACATGGTGGGCGCCCTGACCGCCGGGGTGGGCGAGGCGGTGGCCGCCAGCCGCCGCACCGTGGAGCGGATCGGCACCATGGAGCAGATCGGGCGGCGCATCGACAAGGTGGTCGACGCGATCTCGATCATCGCCATCCAGACCGGCATGCTGGCGGTCAGCGGTTCCATCGAGGCGGCGCGGGCCGGGGAGTTCGGGCGCGGCTTCACCGTCGTCAGCAACGACATCCGCAACCTCGCCCGCGACAGCTCCGAGAATGTGGAGCGGGTGAAGGACATCGTCCACGCCATCCAGGACCAGATCGGGCGCGTCCGCCGCGACATCGAGGACATCGGAACCGAGACGGCCCGCCAGTCCCTGCGCCACCAGGAGTTCGCCGGCAGCCTCGCCGCAGCCATCGCCGACCTGCGCACCGTGACCTCCGGCAGCCGCGAGATCGTCGAGAACGCCGGCGAGGTGCAGCGCGCCGTGGCGGAGGCGCAGAAGGGCGTGGAGCAGGTCGCCGCCGCGGCCAACCAGGCCAACCGCTCCGCCAACGAGGCCGCCAAGGCCGCGCGGGAGCAGGCCAAGGGCGCCGAGGAACTGGCCGCCGCCATCGAGGAGATCGCCGCCATGGCCGAAGAACTGCAAGGGGCCGGCTGACCGGCCGGCGGGGAGACGACCCATGGCCGCGATCATCCGCCGCGACGGCGCGCGTTCCTTCGTTCTCTTCACGGTCGGCGGCATGGGGTTGGCCCTGCCGCTCGACAGCGTGCTGGAGATCCTGCGCCCGCCCGCGCTGGTGCCCATCCCGTTGGGACCGCCCAGCCTGGAAGGGCTGGCCCGGCGGCACGGCGCCGTGTTGCCGGTCATCGGACTGCGCCGGGTCCTGGGCCTTGCTGGAGCCGGGGCCGGGGAGGGCGAAACCGATGATGGGGAGACGAAGGCGGCGCGCCTGCTGATTCTCCGTCACAATGGACAGCCGGTCGGCCTGCTGGTGGACCGTGTGTCGGGCTTGTCCGCCGTGGACGAGGGCCGCATCGCCGACTCCGGGGCGACGCCCGATCCGTCCATCGACGCCGATCTTCTGGCTGGCGCCATCCTGGCCGGGGACGGACGGGACGGCGCCTTGATCCTTGATCCCGGTCCGCTGATCGAACGGCAGTTCGCCGATCTCGGGCGGATCGCCAGCCCTGCGGGGGCCGCGGATTTCAGCGCCCCAGCCCAACTGAAAAGCGCCGCTGCGGCTCCTCAGGACGAGGAACAACTCGTCGTCCTCACCGTTGCGGAGCAGGAGTTCGCGTTGCCGGTGGCGGCGGTGCGGGAAGTCGTTCCGGTCCCGGAGGCGGTGACCCGCGTTCCCCGCGCCCGTCCCCATCTTCTGGGCATGATGACGTTGCGCGACGCGTTGCTTCCCCTGGTCGGGCTGAGGGAACTGTTCGGGCTCGACGCGGAGAAGGATCGGGGAGGCCGTGGAAAAGTAGCGGTCCTTCGCACGGCGGATGGGCTGGTCGGTGTGGTGGTGGAGGATGTGCGGGAAATCCTGCGCGTGCCCCGCGAACGGATCGACCCGGTGCCCCCGCTGATGGCGCGGGAGGCGGAGTTCGAGGACATGGACGGCATCGCGCGGCTGGACGGCGGCGTGCGGCTGATCCCGGTCCTGTCGGCGGAACGGCTGTTCCGTCATGGCGCGGGAAATGGCGCCGGGTCGGCCGTCGGATTCGGCGGTGGCGCCCAGGGACGCGAGGGAGAGGCGGCTGTGGCAATGGAGGCGGAGCGGGCGGAGGCCTTCGTGGTGTTCCGGCTGGCCAGTGCGGAATACGGCCTGCCGGTCGGGGCGGTGCAGGAGGTGCTGCGCGTGCCCGACGCCGTGACTCCGCTGCCCAACGCGCCGGACTTCGTCAGCGGCGTGACCACGCTGCGCGGCGCCGTCCTGCCGCTGGTCGCGTTGCGCCGCCTGCTGCGCCTGCCGGAAGGGCAAGGGCAGGGGGGGGCTGGCGACCGGAGCCGCGTGGTGGTGATCGCCGCGGGGACGTCCCGTGCTGGGCTGTTGGTGGACGGAATGGCCGGGATCGTCCGCATCCCGGACGGCGCCATCGGGCCGGCTCCCGTCGTGTCGCAGGCCCAGCACCGGCTGATCCGTCGCATCGGCGCGCTGGAGAACGCCGGGGAGCGGCGGATGATCCTGCTGATGGACCCGGCGGAATTGCTGGACATGGACCAGCTCGCCGACTTGCTGGTCACCGTCTGATCGGAAGGTGGCCCTGTCATGCTGAAGGTCCTGGTCGTCGATGACTCGGCGCTGATGCGGCGGCGCATCGGCGACATTCTCTCAGCCGCCGGTTTCGAGGTGGAGACCGCTGCCGATGGGGCGGTGGCGCTGGAGCGGCTGCCCACCTTCGATCCGGATGTGGTGACCCTGGACGTTACGATGCCCGGCATGGACGGCCTCGCCTGCCTGAAGCGCATCATGGTCGAGCATCCGAAGCCGGTGGTGATGGTGTCCGCCCTGACCGCCGACGGGGCCGAGGTGACGCTGGAGGCCCTGCGGCTGGGGGCGGTGGAGGCGGTGCGCAAGCCCACGGGGGTCGGGGCCATCGCCGGCATTGCCGAGGAGCTGGTCGACACCGTGCGCGCCGCCGCCGGGTCCCGGCCGCGCCGGGTCCAAGGTTTGCGGGAACGGCTGCGCCGTGCGCGGGAGCGCATCGTCGGGGAGGACTTCCTGGCCGATGCTCCCCTGTCCAGGCCGCAGACCGTGGCCGACAGCGACGGCGATCCGGGCGAAGGGCTGGTGCTGATCGGTGTATCCACCGGCGGGCCGCGCACGCTGGAGGACATCCTGCCGCTTCTGCCGGCGGATTTCCCTTGGCCGGTGGTCGTGGTCCAGCACATGCCCGCCAGTTTCACCGGGCCGCTGGCCCGCCGCCTCGACAGCATTTCCTCCGTGACCGTGGTGGAGGCCGCGGTGGCCACCACGCTCCAGCCGGGGATGGCGTGCATCGCGCGCGGCGGCGCCGACCTTCAGATCGTCCGGCGCGGCGGCCGGCTCTGTGCCCAGCCCGTTCCGGCGGACGAGCGGCGAAACTGGCATCCCAACGTGGACCGGCTGGTCGAGAGCGCTCTGCGCGCCGTGGCACCGTCACGGCTGATCGGAGTTCTCCTGACGGGCATGGGGTCGGATGGGGCGGCTTCGATGACGGAACTGCGCCGTCAGGGTGGGCGCACCATCGCGGAGGCGGAGGCCAGCGCCGTCGTGTTCGGCATGCCGCAAGAGCTGATCCGCCGCGGCGGTGCCGACATGGTGCTGCCGTCCGACCGGGTGGCCCAGCAGGTGACGCGGTGGGTGAGGGGATGAGTGTGATGGGAGCGGTGGAGGCGGCGGCATGGCCCTGGTGAAGGCACGGAAGATCGGCGGAGCGACGCCCGCGACCGCAACGGAGGGCGGCGATCCGCTGGCTTGGCTGGAGGACGCCGATCCGGCCCAACGCCGACGGGCCGCCCACGTGCTCGGCGAGCGCCCCGACGCCGTTCCCGCCCTGTCCGCAAGGCTGGCGCGCGAGGAGGACCCGAGCGTCCGCGAAACCCTTCTCACCGCCCTGGTCCGCACCGGCACCGCTGCGGCCGCGGCGGCGCTGCTTCCCCATCTGGCGAGCGAGGATGTCGGGCTGCGCAACGGCGTGATCGAAAGCCTTCAGCAGATGCCCGCCGCCGTGGTGATGCCTGAGGTGGCCCCGCTGCTGACGGCCGGGGATTCGGACCTGCGCATCTTCGCGGCCCAACTCGTCGGGAAGCTGCCCCATCCGGACCGGTTGGACCTGCTGGCCGGGGTGATCGACCGCGACCCGCACGTCAATGTCTGCCTCTCCGCGGTGGAGGCGCTGATGGAAAGCGGCGATCCCGCGGCCCTGCCGGTCGTGGAGCGGCTCGGCGCGCGTTTTCCGGACGACCCCTTCGTCGCCTTTTCCGTCGATGCGGCGCGCCGCTTGTTTTCCGGAGCCTGAATGAGCCTGCCTTCGGACAAGGGGCCTTCGGACAAGGGGGACACCGCCGGCCTGAGCGCTGCGGATTACGACGCCTTCTGCCGGTTCTTGCGGGAACGCACCGGCCTGTCCTTCACCGAGGCCAAACGCTACTTCGTCGACCGCCGCGTGTCGGAGCGGATGGCGGCGGTCGGCGTGGAGCATTTCCGCCAATACCTGAATCTGCTGCGGTACCAGGCGTCGGGGGAGGAGTTGCAGCTTCTCGTCAACCGCATGACGGTGAACGAGACCTATTTCTTCCGCGAGATGTACCAGCTCGACTGCCTGGTGAACGCGGCGCTGGACGAGGTGGTGAGCGGGCGTGAGCCGGGCAGCCGGGTGCGCATCTGGTCGGCCGGCTGCGCCACCGGAGAGGAGCCCTATTCCATCGCGATCACGCTGCTGGAGCGGTGGAGCCGGGTGGATGAATTCGAGATCGAACTCTACGCCTCCGACATCGACAGCCATGTGCTTGAACGTGCGCAGGAAGGCATTTACGAGGAACGGTCGCTCCAGGCGATGCCGCGGGATCTCGTCGCCAAATATTTCACCCGTCTGGACGACCAGCGTTGGCAGATCATGGAGGAGTTGCGGGACTCCATCGATTTCTCGCTCGTGAACATCGCCGACCCGCGCCAGATGGCGAATTTCCGTGGCATGGACGTCATCTTCTGCCGCAATCTGCTGATCTATTTCGATGACCTGGGGCGGCGCGAGGCGGCGTCGATGTTCTACGACGCGCTGTCGCCCTGTGGCTTCATCTGCCTCGGCCATTCGGAGAGCATGAGCCGGATGTCCTCCCTCTTCGTGCCGCGCCGGTTCCCCGACGCCATTCTCTATCAGAAGCCCCAGAGTTAAGGAGGCCGCCCGGTGACCGATCGACCAAATCCGCAACCCCGCGTCCCCCAACCCAGAGTCCTCGTGGTCGATGACGCCGTGACTGTCCGGGCCTACACCCGGCAGGTTCTGGAGGCCGACGGCTTTCGGGTCGACGAGGCGGTGAACGGGATCGACGGGTTGGAGCATGCGCTGGCGTCCACGCCGGACCTGCTGATCGTCGACATCAACATGCAGAAGATGGACGGCTACACCATGCTGCGCCGCCTGCGCCAGGAGCAGACCCTGCGCGACGTGCCGGCCATCATGATCAGCACCGAATCCAAGGACAGCGACCGCGAAAAAGCGCTGCTGGCCGGAGCCAACTGGTATTTCGTGAAGCCGGTGCGCCCCGCCGACCTGACGGCCGCCGCCCGCCTGCTCACCGGTCGAGAGGCACGGTCATGAGCGCGCTGTTCGAGCAATTCGTCCTGGAATCGCGGGAGTTGCTGGAGGCGGCGGGCGCCGCGCTGCTGCGGCTGGAGCGCGACCCGGCCGACAAGACCGCGGTCAATGACCTGTTCCGCGCGTTGCACACGCTGAAGGGCGCCACCGCCCTGTTCGACATGGCGCCCTTCACCCGCATGGTCCATGCCGGCGAGGACGCCCTGATGGCGGTGCGGGACGGACGCGCCGCCATGAGCGGCGAATTGGCCGACCGGCTGCTGGCGTTGCTGGACATCGGCTCAGCCTGGGTCGACGGGCTGGAGCACAGCCAAACCCTTCCCGATGATGCCGATGCCCGCGCGCAAGCGCAGGAAGTGGGGTTGCGTGCCGCCCTCGGCGGGCCGGCGGAGACTGTGCGCAGCGGCACGCCGGCCGGATTCGCCTGGGTGGACGAATTGCCGGAGGCCGACCGGGCCAAGGCCGCCGGGCGCACGGTCACCGCCATCGCCTACGCCCCTGCGGAGGATTGCTTCTTCGCCGGGGACGATCCGCTGGACCTGTGCCGCCGCATCCCGGACCTTCTGCTGCTGCGCATCGAGGCCGCCGGGGCGTGGCCGGCGTTGACGGACCTCGACCCCTACCGCTGCGCCCTGCGCTTCCGCGCGCTGAGCGGCGCACCGAAGGACGAGCTGACGCGCCTGTTCCGCGGCGTTCCCGATCAGGTGTCCCTCGCCACGGTCGCGATGCCCGCCCTGGCCGAGCCGGCATCCACCGCGGCGCCCCTTGCCACGCCGCCCAGCCTCGCCACGGCCATGCTGTGGGAGCAGGCGCGCATCCTCCGCCTGCCGGGCAGCGACGAGGAAATAGTGGCCCGCCGGGCCGCGGTGCTGCGGGCGGTGCGCAACATCCTCGCCGCCGAGGGGCGGGTTGCGGAGAGGCCGGCGCTGGACCGCGCCGTGGAAGGCCCGGCGGACGCGCTCATGCGCTGCATCGAATCCCTGGCCGACGGCCCGGCTGCGGCGGCGCCCACCGCTCCGGCCGCCCCGGCGCGGCGGGCATTGCGGGTCGATGCCGAACGCATGGACCGGCTGATGGCGCTGGTCGGTGAACTGGTCGTGGCCAAGGGAAGCCTGCCCCACCTCGCGCGTGAGGCACAGGAAGGGCGGAGCGCCGACGCTCTGGCCCAGAGCATCAAGGAGGCCCACGGCCGCATCGACTCCATCGTGGGCGACCTGCAGGACGCGGTGCTGCGGTTGCGGCTGCTTCCCCTGTCGCGCGTCTTCGACCCGCTGCCCCGGCTGGTCCGCGACACCGCGCGGCGGCTCGGCAAGTCGGTCGAACTGCACATCTCCGGCGGTGAGACGGAGGCGGACAAGGACATTCTCGACATCCTGGGCGAGCCGCTGTTGCACCTCGTCCGCAACGGGCTGGACCACGGCATCGAGCCGCCGGAGCGCCGCCGCGCCGCCGGCAAGCCGGAGGTTGCGGCGATCCGCGTGCAGGCATTCCAGGACAGCGGCGGCGTGGTGGTCGAGGTCTCCGACGACGGGGCGGGCATCGACGCGGCGGCCGTGCGCCGCAAGGCGGTGACCCAGGGCGCCCTGACCGCCGAGCAGGCGGCGGCCCTGTCCGATGCCGAGGCGTTGCGCCTGATCTTCCTGCCGGGGGTCAGCACCTCGGAGACCGTGTCGGACCTGTCGGGCCGCGGGGTGGGTATGGACGCCGTGCGCGGCGCGGTGGAGCAGGCGGGGGGACGGGTGGAGGTCGCGTCGACTCCCGGCGCCGGAACCCGCTTCCGCCTCGTCCTGCCGCTCACGATGATGGTGACGCGGCTGGTGACGGTGGAGACGGCGGGTGCGCTCTACGGCTTTCCGATGACCCTGGTGACCGGAATGCAGCGCGTTCCCCACGGCGCGATCCGCCGGATGAAGCATGCGGAGAGCGTGGTCGTTCAGGACGCGGTGGTGCCGCTTCTGCGGCTGCGCCGCCTGCTCAATCTGCCGGAGGACGAACGGGTGCGGAGCGGGGAGGCGGTGCTGCTGGTGGATCTCGGCGGACAGCCGGTGGCGCTGGTCGTGGACGCCTTCCAAGAGCGCGCCGAGGTGGTTCTGAAGCCGATGACCGGACTGCTCGCCCGGTTGCGCGGCTACGCCGGCACGGCGGTGCTCGGCGACGGGCGCCTTCTGCTCGCCCTCAACCTGCGGGAGTTGGTGTGATGCCCATCCGTTTCGAGGACCGCACCGCCCGTTTCGAGGGCGCCTGCACCGTGGAAGAGGCGATCCCGTTGGCCGAATGGCTGGGAGCTGTGGACGATGCCCGGCTGGACCTCGGTGCCTGCACCGGGCTGCACACCGCGCTGCTTCAGGTGCTGCTGACGGCGGGGAGGCCGATCGCGGTCCCGCCGGAGGACGCCTTCCTGAAGGGCTGGGTGATGCCCGTGCTGGGCAAGCGATAGCGCGTGGGTTGCCTTAGAGTGCCGATCAAAACCTGTATCAGTCCGAGCAAGATCAACGGCTTAAGTCCGTAGAGACAGGGTTTTGATCTGCGCTCTTAAAGCGGATTGCAATCCGCTTTGGACCGCGCCGGCGGTCCCGGTCGCACATGCGACCGGAGCCCGCCGGCGAATGAGGCGATCTGAGTCTAAAGCGAACGGAAGTTCGCTTTAGCCTTCAAGGGGGCCGCCGCAAGCCGCGGTCGGCTCCCGGGCCGGCGGCGCTTAGGAGAATAGCTCCATCGTATCGGGAACCTTGGTGGGGGTCCGCCCGGCCAGGATGGCGCTCACCACCTCGACCGCGGAGACCAGCGAGGTTTGCGAGAATGGCTTGGGCAGGCAGCCCACCCCATACTCGCGCGTCGGCTCCACCTCCTCGCGGTAGGAGGTGACGAACAGGCAGGGGATCCCCAGCGCGGTCATCCGGCGGGCCGCGTCGATGCCGCTGGACCCCTGGGCAAGATGGATGTCCACCAAGGCCAGATCCGGCTTGACCTCCTGCGCCAGGACCAGCGCCTTCTCGCTGGTGGAGGCCGGCCCGTGCACCTCGTGCCCGGCGGATTCCAGGTAGAAGCTCTGCTCCATGGCGATGAGGACCTCGTCCTCGACGAGAAGGATCTTCATCCGTTCCACTCCGCCGCGCTGTCTTCCAGGATGGGGCCGCGCGTTTCCGGCATGGTCAGCGCGATGCGGAAGGATGTCCCCCGTTCCACCGGCATCAGCGTGACCGTCGCCCCGACCTGACCGGTTAGGCTCGTGATCAAGCGCATGCCGAGGCTGCGCGACCGACGCATGTCGAACGCGGCGGGAAGGCCGGGTCCTTGATCGGTCACGGTCAGAGCGAGCAAGTCGCCGGCCCGGTCGAGCGACACCAGGACGTTGGCGGGCGTGGACCCGCGGTGCTTGATGGCGTTGGTGATCAGTTCGTTGGCGATCAATCCCAGCGGTGCCGCCTGATCGATGGGCAAGTCGACGCGCTCGGCCCGCACTTCGATGGAGCCAAGCGTGTCGCCGCCCGACGCGCGGGACAGATCGGTGCACAGCTCGTTCAGGTAGCTGCCGAACTCGATGGTTTGGAACTGTTCGGTCTGGTAGAGCCGGCTGTGCACCCGCGCGATGGCGTCGATGCGGCTGCGGGCGTCCTGGAAATGAACCCGCTCGGCGGCGCCCGGAAGACTCATGGTCTGGAGCGTCAGCAGGCTGGACACGAGCTGAAGGCTGTTCTTCACCCGGTGGTTCACTTCGCGCAGAAGCGTGGATTTCTGCCCGACCAGCTTGCGCAGAGCCGCTTCCATCGACTTGATCTCGGTGACGTCGATGTGCATCAGCACCGCCCCGCCGAAGGGACCGGCGGCCATCGGCGCGGCGAGGCAGCGGTACCAGCGCGGCCCGGCGTCGGACAGGCCCGGATATTCGATGGAGACCGGCGCCCCGCCGCGCAGCAGGCCGCGCAGCCCCTCGATCAGCGCATCGGCATGCTCCGCCCCGCTGCGGGTGGCGGCGCAGGCTTCCAGATAGTCGTCGCCGATGGCCGACCCGTCGCCGAGAAAGCCGGCCTGCGGCCCGCTTCCCGCCCAGGCCTTGTTGACCGAGATGATGTGCCCGCCATGGTCGAGAACGGCGATGTGCGCCGGCAGCGCGTCGAGCGTGGCCTTGGTCTGCTCGGCGAGCTGGCGCATGGCGAGCGCGTTGGCCTTCAGCTCCTCGCGGGTGCGGCGGCGCTCGGTGATGTCGCGCAGGACGCCAGTGATGAAACTCCGCCCCTCCGATTCCCAGCGGGCCAGCGAGACCTCCAGGTCGATGCGGGTCCCGTCGCGCTTGCGCCCGATCAGTTCCACGGGGGCCGGTCGTCCGGCCGGGTCGCGCTCCAGCAGACCCGACCAGTCGGGGGAGCCTTCGGCGAGGAACAGGCTGACATGCTGGCCGATCAGTTCGTTGGGCGGAAAGCCGAACTGCAGGGCCGCGGCCCCGTTGGCCCATTGCACGACGCCGCGCGTGTCGGTGGTGACGATGGCGTCGGGGGCGGTGTCCACGATGGCGCGGTAACGCGCGTCGCGCTGCTCGCGCAGAACCCGCTCCCGGTTGACCACGGCGGTGACGTCGGTCACCTGGATCAGGCAGTAGGAGGCGTTGGCGACGGTGAAGGGACGGATCAGAACGTTGTGGACCATCCGCCGCCCGTCGGGGCAGCGCAGCGGGAACAGCACCGGGTTCAGCGTGTGGGACAGGACGCTGGGCGCCCCGGTTTCCAGCACGTCGCGCACCGCGTTGTGCAGCCGCGTGTCGCGCAGGGACGGCAGGGCCTCCACCAGCTCCCGCCCGTGGATGTCGGGCTCGGTGGTGCCCGACGCCCTTTCCATCCAGCGGTTCCAGAACTGCACGCGGCCATGGCGGTCCAGCACGACGATGCCGGCGTCCATCGCGTCGAGAAGGCCGTCCAGCCAGGGCATGCGCTTAAACTCGGTCGGTTCCATCGGGCGTTCCGGAGGCGATGCGGTCGATGAAGCCATGGATCAGTCCCTTCAGCGACTCCAGAGACGACAGTCCCATGAGCAACGCGATGTAGCCGCGAATGCTCCGGCTGCGAATCAGGAAGTCGATGTAGAGGAACATCACCAGCTCGTCGGGGTTGGGCCCGTTGCTTTGGAAAATGCGGTCGCTGTCGCCGCGCAACACGCTGGGCAGCGAGATGTCCAGATTGTCCTTCAACGTGTTGGCCATCACGACCAGGCAGCCATTGAGGATGATGTTGCCGATCTCCGCAAGCGCGTCCTGCTCCAGATCGACGATCTCCTCCAGGCTCAGTTCGCTGCCAAGGACGGCGCGGGCCAGTTCCAGACTGTTGGTCTCGGGGAAGATCAACAGGGCGCGGCCGGAAAAGGACCCGTCGAAACGCTGCTCGACCGCGACGAGGCTCATTTTCTCGCGCGCGGCCAGGAGGCCGGCGGCGTCGTTGCGGCTGACAATCTCGATGGAGGGAACCGACAGCAGAACCTGATCGGCGACCATGCGGCTGAGGTTGGTCGCGGCACGGCCGACGCCCATGTTCACCAGCTCGGTCAGCGCGTCGCGCTCGAGGTCGCTCAGATCAACCATGCACCGACGCTCCCGTTTCCATGGACACGCCGGTGCACCGGCGCCCCCGGGCACAGTGCGACAGGAATGCCGTCAAAGTCTCCCCCGTCGACGGCATAGGCCAAATTGGGAGTGCTCTAGGCAATTCAGCAACAAGGCGCCGTCGATCCAACAATTGGTACCTTCCATTGATCGCGGTCCGAATAAAACGGTCGTCTGTACTGTGATGCAGCGCGACGCTCCGCCGCACCCCGCTGCGGGTCAGGCCGCCAGCCGGCGGACGAGATCCCGGAGGAAGCCTTCGCAGGCCGTCACCTGGGCAACGTCGATGTACTCGTTGGGCTGATGCGCCTGATCGATGGAGCCTGGGCCGCAGAGCACGGTGGACAGGCCGGCCTCCTGAAACTGCCCGGCCTCAGCCGCGAAGGAGACCATGCCGGTGTCGTTGCGTCCGGTCAGGGCGTGGCAAAGCTGGGCCGCCGGCCCGCCCGGCTCCGGCGCCAGCCCCGGCACGCCGGCGAGCTGCTCGGTGCGGATGTCGCAGTCCGGGCTGATTTGCCTCATGGCGGCGCGCAGCCGCTCGCATTCCACCTCGAACCGGTCGCGGTAGCGCGTCCAGTCGTCGCCGGGCAGCGGACGGATGTCCCAGACGAAGGAACAGTGGCGTGCGGTGATGTTGGCCGCCGTGCCGCCTTCGATGGTGCCGACCTGCAGCGTGGTGAAGGGCGGGTCGAAACCGCAGGCGGGGTCCGCGGCGGCGGCGTTCTCCGCCGCCATGTCGCCCACGAGATTGACAAGCCGCGCCGCGGTCATCACGGCGCTGACCCCGCGGTCGATCTGGGACGAATGGACCTCGTGCCCGGTGACCGTGGTGCGCAGCACGTAGCAGCCCTTGTGGGCCAGAACGACCCCCATCGAGGTCGGCTCGCCGACGATGACGGCGCTGGGGCGCGGCAACTCATCGGCGATGCGGGCGATCATGGCCGGCGCGCCGATGCAGCCGACCTCCTCGTCGTAGGACAGCGCCAGATGCAGCGGCCGCTTCAGCCCGGCCTCCAGGATGTCCGGCAGCATGGCCAGCGCCACCGCGGGGAAGCTCTTCATGTCGGCGGTGCCGCGCCCATAGAGGCGCCCGTCCCGCTCGACCAGGGTGAAGGGATCGGTGTCCCAGGGTTGCCCGTCCACCGGGACGACGTCGGTGTGGGCCGACAGCACCACGCCGCCTTCGGTCATCGGACCGATGGTCGCGAACAGGTTGGCCTTGGCGCCGTCCGGGCTGGGCACCAGCCGGCTCTCGACGCCGTGCCCGGCGAGATAGTCCCGAACCCAGTCGATCAACGCCATGTTGGAACGGCGCGAAACCGTGTCGAAACCGACCAGGCGGGCGATCATCGCCTTGGAGCCGTCTTGCACCCTTACGATCCATTCTGCGGGACGGCGGCGCCGATCCCACGCTTGTGATAATCTTTAGCAGTCAGACACTGGCCCCTGCATCCTGCGATGTCAAATGAGTCGTCCGGATTATGTGGGCATAGCGGCCAATGGCCAACACCGGTTGAACGGTCCTCCCGCATTCGGGGTGCCGTCCAACCGGTCTCAAAGCAGAATCGCTCGGCCGGAGCGCCGCAGGGCGAAACGGGAGGGCGAAAAGGGACGGGGGCGTCAGGCCGCCGACCAGACCTTCTCGGTCAGGATCGTGCGCACCAGCGTCAGCGCGCTCTCGGCGCTCTCGCGTCCGTCGAGCTTCGCCGCCACCGCCTCGATCTGGGCCGGCGGCAAGGTGGACCGCAGGCGGCGCACCGTGTCGGTCAGGTGCTTCTTGGCGAAGCGCGCCTGGTTCCCGCGCTCCGACAATTCCTGGAAGGCCAGCCGCCGGGTGGTCGCGTCGCGTCCGGCGCTGGCCGCCGTCGCCCGCTCCGCCGCCGCGGCAAGCTCGTTCGAGGATTGGAGGTAGTTGCTGATGGCTTCGGTCAGGATACGGTTGGCTTGAAGCAAGGGATCAAGGGACATGCGCTAACTCTTTGCCTTCCGTGACGGCTCTGGGCCGCAAACGGCCCCCTGCCAAGACGTTTCACCCAAAGTTAGTTGGGCCGGCCGGCCCGCTTCAACCCGGCGAAGGGTTCTATGCGGACCGCAAGCCGGACCGGCGCCGGCGCGGGTGGGGCGCAACCAACGCATGGTCTATCACCGTCCGCTGTGTGTCGAGGTTGGACAAGCAATGGGCCTATGAATTTCCTATGAACTAAGGCACGCTTTCTTTGTGTACGTTTATCGTCACATAAACCGGGCACTAAAACGGGAACCCACGGGCGCAGGACGCCGTTTTCCTCGAGCGTCGATGTTTCTGCGGCCAAGCCCACTTGGACCAAAGCCCACTTGGAGACGGAAGAATGCAAGGCGATCGTGAGGACCGCATCCGCCACCGCGCCTATGAGATCTGGGAGCGCGCCGGGCGACCGGAGGGACGGGGGGAAGAGCATTGGGCGCAGGCCTGCGCCGAGATCGAAGCCGAGGACCGAACGGCCGCTGCGGCGGAACCCGTCGCCATGGTCGCGGCCGTCAAGGACGCCGCCGCGGGCGTCGTGAAGAAGGCGGTCCGCCGGACCAAGACGGCGGCGACCGAACTGCTGGGCGTCGGCCTGAACGCCGTGGTCGATGTGGTCGAGGAGGCCGTCGCGCCCAAGAAGCCGCGCGCCCGCAAGACCAAGGCCGAGCCGGCCGCGGCAAACGAGTCCTCAGCCGAAACCCCGGTCGCGGTTCCGGTTCCGGCGGCCCCGAAGGTGGCGAAGCCGCCCCGCGGCAAGGCCGTGAAGGCGGAAGCGGTAAAGCCGGTCGCTCCGCGCGGCCGCCGCAAGCCGGCCGCGTCGGACACCGAACCGGCCCATTGACCCGCACCGGCCCTGCGCGTTCCTACACACAGGGACGGATGTAGGGCCGGTTCGCCTCCCACAGCTCGTCCAGGATCTTCACGGCGGCGTCGGTGGAATTCACCACCGGGTCGATCAGCAGAGCCTGGAGCGCCAAGTCCTTCGAGGCGTGGACCGCCGCCTCGACGGACAGTTGCTGCACGCTCGCCTGAACGTGCAGCAGTTTGGCGACCGGGTCGGGCAGGGGGCCGAGCGAGACCGGGTGAACGCCCGCCGCGTCGGCCAGCAGCGGCACCTCCACCGCCAGATCGGGCGGCAGGTTGGGGATGGCGCCCTGGTTGTAGACGATCCCCGATTCAATGAAGCGCTTCTGGTTGTGCAGAACCCCGGCGATGACCTGCACCGCCCGCTCGCCCCAGGATGGCTGCGTCCAGTCGTCGGGCACCGGCGTCGTTCCGGCGATTGTTCCGTCCATCAGCGCGTTGAGGATGCCGCGCCCGCGCTCGTCCTCCGCGAAGTCGAATCCATGCTCCCCGCCCTCCCAGCCGTAGGGGAGGTATTCGCCCATATGATCGTCGCTGCAGGTCGGCCACAGGCCGAAGCTGTTGAACAGGCGGCGGGTCAGCGGCGTGAAGGCCGGGTCGTGGGTCTTCTCCCGCTCGCGCAGCAGCGGGTAGAGGTCGCGTCCGCTCTCCTTGTCACGGATGTGCATCAGCCACTGGAAGTGGTTCAGTCCGGCGCCCCAGACCTCCACATCCTTTTCGGCCATGCCGAGGATCTGGCAGATGAACCAGCGCGCCAGGAAGATGCCGTGGCACAGCCCCAGCGTCTTGACCTTGGTGTATTTGCCGAGGCCGAGGACGACGCGGCTTTCCGGATTCGACAGGTTGATGAACTGGGCCTCCGGGCACAGTTCCTCGATGTCGCGGGCGAAGTCGAAGATCAGGGGCAGGGTGCGCAGCGTGAAGAACAGTCCGCCGGGTCCGCCGTTTTCGCCGAGCGTGTGGCGGATGCCGTGCTTCTTCGGCACCTCGAAATCGAGCTTCCACAAGCGGTTGCGGTCGATGGCGACGGAGTTGACGACGAATTCCGCGCCTTGCAGGGCGGCGCGGCGGTCGGTGGTCTGTTCGATGATCAGGCCGGCGTCGCCCTTGGCGTTCAGCAGGCGGGCGAGCGCGGTCATGCGGTCGAGGGCTGCCGGATTCGTGTCCACCAGCGTCAGGGTGCTGCCCGCCAGTTCCGTCGTGGTGAAGAGGTCGCGGTACATGCTCAGCCCGAAGGCCGCGCTGCCGGCGCCCAGAAAGACGATCTTGGTGGTTTTGCGAGTGGTAACGGCCATGGGATGCCTCCCGCCGGCGGGAATGCTGCCGTGCTGATTTGTCAGGGCAGCCGCCTTTGGTGAAGCATACACTTGTTAAGACGAAGAGACTATACCTGATGGTCGTAATAAGTGCAGCAATCTCTTCGCTTGCGCAACATGCCCTTCGCGCTCGCAACAGTGCGCCTGCAGCATAATCACTTCAAGGGAGTCCCCGTCATGGCACTCTTCACTTTTCCCAAGGACTTCCTGTGGGGGGCGTCCACCGCGGCCTATCAGATCGAGGGGGCGATTCACGAGGACGGGCGCGGCCCCTGCGTGTGGGACACCTTCACCGAGGCCGGGCGCATCCAGGACGGCAGCAGCGCCGCCGTCGCCTGCGACCATTACCACCGCTGGGCGGAGGACACCGCGCTGATGAAGGACGCGGGATTCAACGCCTACCGCTTCTCCATCGCCTGGCCGCGCATCCTGCCGAGCGGGACGGGAGCGGTGAACGCGGCGGGGCTCGACTTCTACGACCGGCTGGTGGATGGACTGCTGGCCGACGGCATCCGGCCGATGGCCTGCCTGTACCATTGGGACCTGCCGCAGCCGCTGGAAGACCGCGGTGGCTGGCAGGGCCGGGAGGTCGTCGGCCCCTTCGCCGACTACGCCCGCATCGTCGCCGCCCGGCTTGCCGACCGGGTGAAGGACTGGATGATGCTGAACGAGCCGAACGTGGTCGCCACCCACGGCTACGGCACGGGCGAGCACGCGCCCGGCCATAAACTGGGCGAGACGGGCATCCTGCGCGCGCTGCACCACCAAAATCTGGCGCAAGGGGCGGCGCTCCGCGCCCTATCGGCGGAGCATTCCGGCCTGACGCTCGGCACCGTCATCAACCTCCAGCCCTGCCGGGCCGAGAGCGATCGGCCGCAGGACGTCGCAGCGGCGGCCCGTTGGGACGCGGTGTGGAACCGGGTGGCCCTGGACGGCGTGATGCGCGGCAAGATCCCGGAACTAATGGCCGAGCGGATGAAGGATTTCGTGCTGCCCGGCGACGAGGAAGCGATTCGCTTCCCCATCGATCTGCTGGGCATCAACTACTACTCGCGCATGACCATGAAGCACGAGACGGGCCATCCGTTCGACGTGTGGTGGGGCGATGCCCATTGCGACCGCTGGACCGCCATGGCTTGGCCGGTCCAGCCCGACGGGCTCTACGACCTGCTGATGGAGTTCAGGCGCGACTACGGCAATCCCGCCGTCTTCGTCGCGGAGAATGGTGCGGCCTATGACGACGTGGTGACGCCGGACGGGCAGGTGCACGATGCGGAGCGCGTGGCCTTCCTGCGTGACCATGTGGCATCGGTCGGCCGCGCCCTGGCCGATGGCTGCAACGTGAAGGGCTATCTGTGCTGGAGCCTGCTGGACAATTTCGAATGGGCCTTCGGCCTGTCGAAGCGGTTCGGCATCGTCCGCGTCGATTATGACACGCTGGTCCGCACGCCCAAGGACAGCTACCGCTTCCTGAGCGAGGTGGCAAAGAGCGGGCAGTTTGATCTCGCGTGACGAACAGGAGAGCAGGCTGTGCGGAGCGATGCTCCGTCAGCCTGTGCTTCTTGCGGAGAACGAAGATTTGGAACCATTGATGGTTTGAAATCTAATCATTAGAAATATAAGTATTTCATATTAATTTATCCTTCATAATATTGACTTCAGATGATCCGGTGTCACTCGCCATGCGTTCAGGGTCACCGGAGGAAGCCATGGGAATTTCCGACGTTTCGGCATCCTTGTTCCAGGCCACCGCCACGGCCTCCGTGCAGGCGAAACCCACCGCTGCAAAGACCGGCGCCACGGACGGGACCGGGCCGGCCTCCGCCTCCAAGACCGACAAGGTCGATCTCAGCGATCTGGCGTCGGCGCTCAAGGGCGACGCGCTCGACCTGTTCACGAATCTGTCGGCGGATGATCGGACGTCGCTGGGCAAGCTCGTTTCCAGCGGGGCGCTGTCGGCGGACGAACTCAACGATGCGCTGTCGTCCGCCCTGAAGTCGGAGCGCAAGAAGGCATTCTGGCAATCCGCGAGGGAGGATGCCGAGGCCGGGCGCACCCCTGAAGGCGAGGCGCGGCAGAAAAGCATGAAGGCCATCTCGGATCGTATGGAGTCGGAGTTGGAGAGCCGGCGCGCCGCCATGCATGCACCAGGGGTGAGTCCCCAAGACCGCTTGGCCGCGCTGAGCAAGTTGAGCGAAGACCTGAAGGACATGCAGAATTCGTGGGATCAACTGGCTGGTATCGGCATGCCCATGAAAGCCTACACCCTCAAAGGGGGCGATGAACGTTTCTTCGCAACGTCGAAAGAGCAGGCGGCTGGGCAGAAATTAAAGGATCTGGGATTCAACTCCGCGACTTTTGACAAGGTGCTTTCGAGCCAATCCAAGGGTTTTGCGCAGAAGTATTTGTCCGAGGAAGGGACGTCCCAGATGACTTTAGGGGATGCGAACAAGTAGCCTGCGATGTACTCAGCGTTGGCTTTTTCATGTCATCCGAGTTCAAGCATAGGGTGGCTGCAGGCCCGAACATTCCTGTCCCCGAATTGTCACATCGGAGTCAAGCGGAAGCGGTGCTATCGACGGTGTCGTGTCACCACTGCGTTCGCCCATGCATTCCGTTGGAACTCACACCGCTTCAGCTTCAGGGTCCGGTGACGCCGAAGACGTCCGCGCGGCGATCGTCGTGCCGACCTACAAGCATTCGGGCCTGCTGGTCGAGGCGCTGTCCACCGCGCTCGCCCAGGACACGGACTTCGCCTACGCCGTGGTCGTGGTCAACGACGGCTGCCCCTTCCCGGAGACCGGGCGGGTGTGCCGGGAGTTCGCGGTGGCCCATCCGGGGCGGCTCCATTACCTGCACAAGCGCAACGCCGGGCTGAGCGCGGCGCGCAACAGCGGGATCGCCTTCGCGTTGGACGCCTTTCCGGCGCTGGAGGCGGTCTACTTCCTCGATTCCGACAACCGCATCCGGCCCCATCTGCTGCAACGCATGCTGCACGCGCTGCGGGCCGCGGGCCCGGAGGTCGGCTGGGCCTATCCGGACGTCGACAAGTTCGGCTTCTTCGAGTTCTGCGACATGTCCGGCGCCTATTCGCCGCTGGAGCATCTGTTCCGCAACGTCAGCGAGGCGGGCAGCATGGCGTCGCGCCGCCTGCTGGACAGCGGCGCCCGCTTCGACGAGGCGATGCGCCAAGGCAGCGAGGACTGGGAGTTCTGGCTGCAAGGGCTGGAGCGCGGCTTCCACGGCGTCCATGTGCCGGGCACCGGCTTCGGCTACCGCCGCCGCGGCGAGAGCATGCTGACCGAATCCGAGCGCGATTACCGCCCCATCCTGACCCACATCCAGAAGCGCCACCCCGCGCTGTTCGCGGTCCGGGCCGTGCTGCGGGCGGAGGCCGCCGTCGGCCGGCGCTACGCCGTTTATCTGCCCGACCGCGCCATTGTCCGCTGCGTCACCGACCCCGCGCTGGGCGAAGAGGACGTGCCGCTCGCCGACTTCGTGCGCCGCGTCCTGCGCGCGCCGGAGCGGCCCGGCTATGGGGAGTGCCCCGGCCTGCTGGCGGTGATGGACTCGGGCCTTTACGAATTGCTGAAGCGCCACCGCCTGCTGCGCGGCGCCCTGTGGGTTCTGGAACGAGCGGCGGCCCAGGCGACCCTGGTGCGCGCCGCGGTGACGGCGCGGGCGACGGAGAGTGGTTGCACGCTGTCCTGGTCCGGCGCGCCCGTGGGACTGCAGGCGGACGCGCCGTTTCCCTTGCCGGACAGCGGGGCGGCGATGGCGATGCTGCCCACCGCGGCCCTGCTCGACCTCGTTCGGCGCCAGCCGGCGGGCACCCCTTTGCTGGAGCGGGACCCCCGGAAGCCCTGCGCCGAGGCCCGGCTGAGCCTCACCCTGGCGCTGCCCGGTGCTGTGCAACCGCCGGCCGGTGCCGATGCCGCCCTGTCCACGCTGCGTGAGGCGATGGCCGCGGCGTGGTCGCGGCCGTCCAACGGCGGCTGGGCGGCGGCACCCATCGACCGCTACCGCGCCGGGGTCGCCACGCCGGAGGATGTCTACCAGACGGTGCATCGGCTGCCCTCGGTGCTGCCCCTGCTTCCCCCTGTGGGAGGCCGGCGTTTGGCCGCGCTGGTGGCCGATCCCGCCGACGCGGAGGCGCTGGAGACCGCCGCGCGCATGGCCCGTTGGCTGGCCGGGAAGGGCTATGACGCGCATCTGGTGGCATTGGGAGGCGGGGACCTGACCCTGGCCACAGCGTTGGTCGAGGCGTTCGCGTCGGTCATCCCTCACCCGTCGCCGCTGGTGCTGCCGGAACGCCCGCTGACCGGCCGGGACGCCTATCTGGGCACGCCGCTGCGTCCCTGGGATGCGGTGGAGGAGGATATGGCGGTCGGCACGCTGGCCGTCTTCGATCTGGTCGTGACCGTGCGGCACGGCGCGGCGCACCCGCTGATGGGCCGGCTGCGCGCGCTCGGCGTGACGGGCTGGGCGTTGCTGGGGGCGTCCACCGTCCCGGACGCGCCGTCCCCGGCCGACGCGGTCAACGGCTGCGCCGCCTTCGAGCATGCTTACCAGACCGTCGTGCCCCTCGACGCCCGGACCTTCCGCCTCTGCCAAGCGCTGGGATTCCCAACGGACAAGCTGCGGCGCTGGGAGGATGCGGCGGAGCCGGACACCGATCCCGATTGGACCGCCTGCGCGCCTCTGTCCTCGTGTCTTCCCGAAACCTCCGCGGCCGCCTGAGAAGGGTGTCATCGTCATGAAGCTCTCCGCCCCTGCGGCCCAGTTCGCCTCTCTCTACGACGGCACGCCGAAGATCATCGCCGTCGGTACTGGCCTGGAAGTGGGCACCGTTCCCCTTCGCCTGCTGCGGCTGGTCCGTCACGACGGCGGCTATCTGCTGCTGTCCGGGGACACCCAACCGGAGGAGGGGGAGGCGTTGCGCGCGCTGGCGATCCCGCCCGCCGCCGTCCGGGCGCTGTGGTCGGGCGACGAGGCGGCACGGCGGGACGCCGAGCGGCTGCTCGGCTGGTGGGAGGAGGCCGGCGGGCCGGACAGCCCGCCACCGCAGATAACGGGCGATGCGTCCGCGCTGCTTCACGGCCTGTTGGCGCAGGCTTTCGGGGAAATCGACGGGCTGCACCGCCGCAACGCCGGGCTTCAGCAGACCCTCTCCACCTTGCGGGAGGAGTGGGGCCGCTCCGCCCGCCTGCCGCCCGAGGCGGTGGAGCTTCTGGACGCCCTGCGCCTGAGCCCGTCGCGGCTGGTCTTCGCCTCGCCGCGCCCGGTGGGAGCGCTGCCGGTGCCGCTGCGCCATGGCCGGAACACCTTGGGAGCGGCTGAAATCGTGCAGCGCCTGCCGGCGGGTGCGCGGGGGCTGGCGGGACTCGACCTGCATCTCGACCGGGCGCCAAAGGGAAGCGGGGTGCTCGCCGTCGCCCTGACCGGGGTGGAAACCGGCGAGACCCTTGCGGAATGGAGGCTGTCCTTCGGTGATCTGCGGTCCGGCTGGCTGTCGCTGCGCCTGCCCGCCGCCTCCACCCGGATGGATCGGCTTCTCGACCTGCGGATCGGCGCCATCGGGGTGGTGACGGAGGCGCCGCGCCTGTCTCTGGCCCAGGCCGGTCTGCTCGACGAATACGCCGTCGCGCCGCCGGCCCGCGCCGTCGGACAGCCGGCCATGCTGGCGCTGCGGCTGTGGGGCGGGCTGCCGGGGCTGGAGTATGGTCCGGCGGCGCATCTGGCGCCGCATCCCGTGCCGGAGCATATGGTCTGGCCGCTGACCCAGCCGGTGCTGGCGCAACTGCGCAAGGGCCGCGAGTTCGAGGCGACCTTCCCCTGGTTCGGCCTGCTGCGCGGCGGGCGCATCCTGCTCCACCCGCTCCATGGCGTCGTCACGGCGGCCCACATCCCGCTGGACGAGGTTCCGGGCGCCGTGGCGGTGCGGGCACGGGCGGTGATCGACGACCCGCGCTGCCGCACCGCCATCGCCTGCAAACTGGTGGTGGCACCGCCGTCGCTGACGGTGGACGAGGCGGAACGGGAGGAGGGCATCCTCGCCTCCAGCGGCTGGATGGTGCTGGAGGAGCCGCGCCGTCCGCTCGACCTGTCGGCGGCCCTGGCGGCGCCATGGTCGGGGCCGATGGCGCTCCATCTTTTCACCGACATCCCGGACCGCGGCCACGGTCTGTACGGACGCACCATCTTTTCCGATTTCGAAGTGGAGATCGATTCCCGCACCGCCTGGGCCATCCCGCCCGTGCTGCCGGTGATGGACGGGGTCGCCGCCACGCCGTGACCGGCTATGACCTTGTGGCGGTGCACCATCCTTTGGTGCGCTGCGGGGCAAGCTGTTGGTAATAAACTGTTCGTTAGGGTAAAGGAGGTCTTGCTTCAAGCCCAGGGGGTGGAAGGGCCATGTCGATCGCGTCCAGGACGCCGGACCGGTCCGGCTTCACCCGCCGTTTCCTTCATCTTGCCGGTGGCTTCTGGTCGGGTGGTGCCCGCTCGGACGGGCGGAACTGGATGGTGTGGCTTCTCGCCGGGGCGCTGGGGCTTCTGACGGTCGGGCAGGTGGTGGTTCCCATCCTGCTGAATCTGTGGAGCCAGCATCTGTTCGACGCGCTGGAGCAGCGCTCCATGGACCGCTTCGTGCTGATGATCGCGGCGGCGGGCGGGATCATCCTGTTCAACATCGTCAACACCATCCTGCATCTGCGGGTGAAGCGCCGCCTGCAACTGGGTTGGCGGACATGGCTGACGCAGAAGCTGCTGGGCGACTGGCTGACGCGCGGCCGGCAGCATCAGGTGACCTACCTGCCCGGCGACCACGACAACCCGGACGGGCGCATCGCCGAGGACATCCGCATCGCCACGGAGGCGGCGATCGATCTCGCCCTGTCATTGTCCTACTGCGCGCTTTTGCTGATCAGCTTCACCAATATCCTGTGGCGGTTGTCCGGTTCGCCGGAGGTGACGCTGGCCGGAAGCACTGTCCACGTACCGGGTTATCTGCTCTACATCGCGCTGGTCTACGCGGCCGTCGGGACGAGCATCGCCCTGTTGATGGGAAAGCCGCTGGTGAGGGCGGTGAACCGGCGGCAAGGGCACGAGGCCTCCTTCCGCTTCGGCCTTGCCCGCGTGCGCGAGAACGCGCAGGACGTGGCGCTCCTGCATGGGGAGTCGGGCGAACGCGACCGCTTGGGCGTGCTGTTCGGCGGGGTGCAGCGGGGCTGGAACGGCCAGACGCACGCCCTGTCCAACATGATGGTCTTCAGCGCCGCCTATTCGGTGCTGTCCGCCGTCTTCCCGATCCTGGTCGCTTCGCCCAGCTACATCGCCGGTGCCATCTCGCTCGGCGTGCTGATGCAGACGGCGCAGGCTTTCCAGCAGACGGTGGGCGCCCTGTCCTGGCCCATCGACAACCTTGCCCGCGCGGCGGAGTGGAAGGCGTCGGTGGAGCGCGTGCTGGGCCTGCACGAGGCGCTCCAGCGCCTGGACCGCGAGATCGACGGGCAGGGAACGGAGCGCATCACCGTGGAGCGCAGCGACGGCGAGCATTGCCTGAGCTTCCGCGGGCTGTCCATCGCCGAGCCGGACGGGCGGCGTGTGGTGGAACCCTTCGACCTGGAGATCCGCCCCGGCGAGCGCGTGCTGATCGTCGGCGATCCCGCGGCGGCGGTGCGGCTGTTCCGTGCGGTGGCGCGGGTCTGGCCCTGGGGCGGGGGAGGCATCGTCCTGCCCGCGCTCACCCGCGTGTTCTTCATGGCCGAGCGCCCCTATCTGCCGCACGACACGCTGCGCGCCGCCCTCAGCTACCCCCTGGGGGCGGAAACGGTTGGCGATGCCGCGGCGGCGGCGGCGCTGGATCGGGTCGGCCTCGGCCATCTCCGGGCCAGGCTGGACGAGTCCGACAGCTGGGACGAGGTTCTGGCGGTGTCGGAGCAGCAATTGCTGGGCTTCGCCCGCCTGCTGATCCGCCGCCCGGACTGGATCTTCCTGGAGGACGCCACCGACAGCCTCGATCCGCGGACCGAGGAGGCGATGCTGCGCCTGATCGACAGTGAGTTCCCCGCCGCCACCCTGATCACCATCGGCAGCCATCCCGGCCTGGAAGCGCACCACCGCCGCAAGCTGGTGCTGGAGCGATGCGATGACACGGTGCGCATGCGCGAGGAGCCCCGCGGGGACCGGAGGATCGCGGCGGTCGCGGAGTAGGGGGCGCCTCGCTACCGGGCCCGCTACCGGGAGAGCACAGCGGCTTGCAGCCGGCGCACCAGACCGGTCAAGGCCGCGCGGCGCTCCTCCTCGGAGCGGTTGTCGGTCAAGGTTTCCTCATGGATGCGCGTCGTCAGCGCGGACAGCTGATCCGTGAAGCCGGCGCGATGCTTCTCGTCGAAAAAGGGCAGGAAGACGTCGGAGACGCCGAGGCGGCGGCTCAACTCCTCGATGGGTAGAATTTTGACCGGGCCGCGCCGACGCTCCACATCCGCGAATCCCTGGATCAGCGCGATCTGGTCGAGGAAATACGCCATGTTGCGCTGTCGCATCCAGTGCAGAAGGGCGGTGGCCGTGCGCTCCAGAACCTCCCGTGTGGAAGCGGTCGGGCGCAGCACGATCAGCCCGTTGCTGATGGTGTTGTAGAGACAATCCAGGCTGTCCGGCCGATGGATGAGCATCGCCTCCTCATCCGGCGCCATGGCCTCGACGAGGCGCCGCGGGTCGATCGGCAGCAGGGCGTCGATGTCGATCATCACCAGCGGTGGGCGCCCATGGAGATCCAGCACGTCCGGTGCCCTCATCAGCCGCAGGCAGGTGTAGAGGGTGCGCCGGCTGGCCGGATCGAGATCCGGCGGCGTGCGTTCCGTGCTGACGGTAAGGCGGCAGCGCCGCAGCAACGCCCGCAGGCCGGCGACCACCTCCGCGATGTCGGGGCCGGGGTCCGCGACGTGGATGTGCATCCGTTGCCCCACGCCGCAAAAGGCATCCACCGTCAGCAGAAGGGGGGCCGCGAACAGCTTCAGGTAACGGTTGTCGCAGGCGGCGAACAGAAGAGGCCCCACGCCATCGACGGCCGGTTCCGATTGGAAGCCGGTCCGGTAGTCCGCCAGTTCCGCCAGCGGCACCGACCGGCAGAGGGCATCGAATTCGTCGCCGAAGGTGACATGGCGCAGGAAGGGCAGGGCGGGGACCAGCGCCTTCAGCACCGCCCGGCCCGCCTCCTCGCTCCCCGGCTTCCGCAGGAGCAGCGAACCGCGCAGGAAGTCGATCCAGGGCAGCAACTCCCGGTTTTCGATCGCCGCCGCCTGGCAGAAGTGATCCAGCGCCTGCTTCGCGGCGTCCGGTCGCCCCGCCCCGATCCGGTCGTTCGCCACATGCATGGCGATGTAGACGGGGGCCTTCCAGAACAGATGCTCCGCCCGCGCCGCAGCCATCATCCCGCGGGCATGGGCGGCGAGAGCGGAGCCGTTGTCTTCGCGTGCATCGAGAAGGGCTGCGTTTTCCCAAGCCGTATAGTTTGTGGGCTGCAGGGCCGCGGTGTCCCTGTAGGCCGTCGCGGCCCGGCCGGCTTCGCCCGCCGCCTGCGCCGCCTCGGCCAGGTGAAATCGGTCCTGCGCGTCGTCGGGGCGCAACCGGATCACCCGCGCGAGCAGGGTGCTGGCCCGGTCCGCCTGTCGCGCCGACAGCAGGGACAGCCCCAGTCCGGACAGCACCGCCGGTGCCGAGGGATCAAGCGCCGCCGCCGCTTGGAACGTGGGAATGGCAGCCCCGGAATCACCGGCTTTCTGGAGGGTCAAGGCCAGATTGAAGGCCGTGAAGGAGGCCGCCGGGCAGAGCCGGAAGGCCCGGCGGTAGGCCGTCAGGGTGGTGTCGGACGGCTTGGGGTCGCCCGTCGCGCACCCGGCCGCGTCCAACTCGGCGGTCGTGTGGGCGATCCCCTCTTGGGCGGCGCCGTCAGCCGGATCGATGATTTGGGCGGTGCGGTAGGCGGCCAAGGCCTCGGCGTGGCGTCCGCTGGCCCGCCGCAAGCCTCCGAGCGCGACCAGCGGTCCAGCCCCCGGAGCCAGGGCGAAGCCGCTCCGCAGGGCTGCCTCCGCCTCAGCGAAGCGTCCGAGAGCCTTCAGGGCGAGCGCGAGGTTGGAGTGATAGGTGGCGACGTTGCCGCGGCGGGCGATGGCATCGGTGATCAGGGACGCCCCTTCCGCAGGGTCGCCGGCTTGGCTTCGCAGCACCCCGAGAAGATGCAGCGCGTCGGGATGACCGGGCTGCCGCTCCAGGAGCGTCCGGTAAAGCGGCTCGGCCTCGACGAGCCTGCCGGTCCGGTGCAGGGCCACGGCGTTCGCCAGAAGCGTCTCGGGGGGGATTGGCGCGTTCATGGGGAACGTCCCGGATTTGAAGGGGATGACCGGCTTTTCTACTCCGGGGCGGCCTTCGCGCTCAACAATCATGCCGAAAGGTGATTTCGCAGGATTGCCTTTCCCGTTGCGACAGGGTTTCCTTGAACCTCGGTGGTCCAAGGTCAAGGCGCGGGAGCGAGAGGCAGCGGTCATGCAGGATCTTTCCCTGAGCTTCCGGCAGGCGGTGGCGCTGCATCAGCAAGGGCGCCTGCCGGAAGCGAATGCGGCGTACCGTGCCGTTCTCGACGCCATGCCGGACCATGCGGACACGTTGCGGCTGTGGGGGCTGGTCGCCTTGCAGTCCGGTGCCGCCGGGGCGGCCTGTGCGCGCCTGTCCTGCGCGGTTGCGGCCAATCCCGGCTCGGCAGAGGCGCTGCACGTGCTCGGCGGTGCGTTCCGGCAAACCGGCGATCTCGGGAAGGCGCTCGACTCCTACCGCCGCGCGACGGTGCTTCGGCCGGTCTTTCCCGAATGCCACTTCAATCATGGCAATGCCTTGATCCAGGCGGAGCGGCCGCTGGAGGCAGCGGTGGCCTACCGCATGGCGGTCGTTCAGCAGCCGCTGGCGGCGAACAGCCGTCTCAATCTGGCAGGGGTGCTCAACCGCATCGGAGATCCCGCGGGGGCAGCGCTCCAGGCTCGGGCTGCGGTGGCTCTGGAGCCCCATCAACCCGCGATGCTGACGGCGCTTGGCCGTGCCGAGACGGGCCTGGGGAACGCCGTCGCCGCTGAACGGACGCATGGTCGCGCCCACCGGCTGGACCCTCGGCAGGAGCCTCTTGCCTATGAGCACGGCTTGGCCTTGTCGGCGATCGGCCGAATCGAGGAGGCCGGCGTTCTCCTGCACGCCCTGGCCCGCTCCACCGACGCCTCCGTGAGGCTGGGGGCCAAGCTCGCTCTGCACCGGCTGGTGCTCCGCTGCATCGATGTCGATGACTACCGGAGAGCCGCTGCCGTCACCATGAACGGCTGGAGCGGGCAGGGGAGCCATGGAGCGGCGATGCTGCCGATGAGGGTCCGCCTCGAGTCCTCCAGCGCATGCAACCTGCGGTGCCGTCACTGCACCACCGGCGTGGCGTACCACAGCACCGAACGTCGCTTGCTGAAGCCGGAGTTGTTCGAGCGAATCCTGCAGGATCTCAAGGGTATCGAGGCGCTGGTCAGTTGCGTCATGTATCTGGGCGGGGAACCGTTGATGAATCCCCAGCTGGAAAGGATGATCCGGCGTTTGAGGGACGAGACGTCGATCGATCAGATCCATTTCGTCACCAACGCCATGCTGGTGACCGAAGAGCGTTGCCGTGAACTGGCGGACAGCGGCGTGGCGCGGATCATCGTCTCGATCGACGGCCGCTCGCCGGAGGAGAACGATGCCATCCGCCGGGGATCCCACTATCCCACGGTGCGCCAAAACCTGAACCTGATGCGCCGGTACCTGGAACCCGCCGGCGTGCAGTTGGACATCTCCAACAACATCCTGCGCCGCCCGGGGGATCCTCCGACCGCTGCGACACCGGCCTTTCTGATCCGGGATTTTCCCGGCCTGTCGATCGCCACGAACTACGCCTACAAATGGCCGGGCTGGACGCAGACGGAAGAGGAAGCGGCGCTGGCGGTCGAGGTCAATCCGGGTCGGCGCCGTGGCTTTTGCGGTGCACCGTTCACGGAAACGGTGATCCGGCCCAACGGCGACGTGACGCTGTGCTGCTACGACATTTCCGGCATCGAGGTGATGGGCAACCTGAGGCAGGGCAGCCTGGAAGAGATATGGAACGGCGAGCGCTACCGTGCGGTGAGGCTGGCCATGATGGCCGGTGACGAGGCGGCTTTGCCCGGCGTGTGCCGGAATTGTCCGGTCTACACGGGCGAGGAGATTCAGGAGCGGCCGGCGAACCTGCCCGTCCCCGGCGTGGCGGCGGTTTGACCGCCAAGCGCCCCGCCGATCAGCGCGGAGTACCATTTGGCGGATTCCTTCGGCGTCCGCGCCTGCGTCTCGAAGTCCACATGGACGATGCCGAACCGCGTGCCGTAGCCACCCCCCCATTCGAAGTTGTCGAGCAGAGACCACACGAAGTAGCCGCGCACGTCGGCCCCGTCCCTCACCGCCCTCGCCATCTCGCCGATGCAGGCCTGCAGATAGTCCAGCCGCTCCCGGTCCATCACGATCCCCTGCGCGTCCGGGGACTCCGGCGCCTTGGTGCCGTAGCCGTTCTCCGTCACGTAGATCGGCAGGCGGTAGCGCGCTGCGGCGTGCATCAAGGCCTCGTGGAAGGCGCTGGGCTGGAGCGGCCAGCCGATGTCGGTGCGCGGCATGCCCTTGGGTGGGGCACCGAACCCGCATCCCCAGACGGCACCCGGCTCGGCCTGGGCGAAGAGGGGGGCGTAATGGTTCATGCCGAACCAGTCCACCGGCCGGCAGATCCGCGCCATGTCGCCCGCCTGGACATAGGGCTCGATGGCGCGGGCGATGCGCGGCGGGTAGCGGCCCAGAATCTGCGCGTCGGGGAAACACAGGTTCCACAGCTCGTCGAACAGGGCCGCCGCCTCGACGTTCTCGGGCGCCGGGTCGGCGGGACGGCAGGGCTGGAAACTGTGCACCGCCCCGATGGAGGCGCCCGGCACCAGAGCGCGCAGCACGTCCACACCGGCCCCATGGGCGAGGTTGGTGTGGTGGATGACCTTCAGATGCTCCCCGCGGTCGGACACGCTGGGGGCGCCCCAGCCGAGCGCGTAGCCGAACAGGGTGAAGACGGAGAACTCGTTGAAGGTCGCCCAGCGCGTCACCCGGTCGCCGAAGCGGCGGGCGCAGAGGACGGCGTAGTCGGCGTACCAGCCGGCGCTGTCGCGGTTCGCCCAGCCGCCGAGGTCCTGCAAAGCCTGTGGCAGGTCCCAATGGTAGAGGCAGGCCCAGGGCTCGATGCCCGCCTCCAGAAGCCGGTCGATCAGACGGTCGTAGAAGTCCAGCCCGGCCTCGTTCACCGCCCCGCGCCCGCGCGGCAGGACGCGTGGCCAGGAGATCGAGAAGCGGTAGGCGCCGACCCCGATGTCGCGCAGCAGAGCCACATCCTCGGCGTAGCGGTGGTAGTGGTCGCAGGCGACGTCGCCGGTGTCGCCGTTGTCCACCCGGCCCTTCAGGCGGCAGAAGCTGTCCCAGATGCTGGGTGCCCGACCGTCCTCCGTCGCGGCACCTTCGACCTGAAAGGCCGAGGTCGAGGTTCCCCAGAGGAATCCTTCAGGAAAAACAGCCTTATGTTCCAAGGGAGACCGCTCCGTCGAACCGTTCGCTCGTCATTATGCCTGTTTCTTGACCATTCTGCCAAAGGTAGTATGGGTGTTGTGATTGAGGCGTATGGAGACCACGATGGCAGTCCTGCCGAAGGATTTTGTTTGGGGCGTCTCCACCTCCGCCTATCAGATCGAGGGGGCCGCGGCGGAGGACGGGCGCGGACCCAGCATCTGGGACACGCGCTGCCGCACGGCGGGCGGGGTGGTGAACGGCGACACCGGCGACGTCGCCTGCGACCACTACCACCGCTACGCCGAGGATGTGGCGCTGATGCGCGGGCTGGGGGTGGATGCCTACCGGTTCTCCGTGGCGTGGCCCAGGGTGCTGCCGCGGGGACGCGGGATGGCCAACGAGGCCGGGCTGGACTTCTACGACCGCCTGATCGACACGGTGCTGGAGGCTGGCATCGAGCCCTGGCTGTGCGTCTATCACTGGGATTTGCCACAGGCGCTGCAGGATCTCGGCGGCTGGGCCAACCGGGACAGCGCCGGCTGGTACGCCGATTACACGACTCTGCTGGCGCGGCGTTACGGCGACCGGGTGAAGCGCTGGATCACCTTCAACGAATTCTCCGTCTTCACCCTGTTCGGCTATGCCATTCCCTGGGCGGCTCCCGGCATCACCGACCGGGGCCAGCATCTGCGAGCCATCCATCACGTGAACCTTGCCCACGGGGCCGGGGTCGACGCGGTCCGGGCCCTGGTGCCCGGTGCGTCCATCGGCGCGGTGCACAACCGCCAGCGGGTGTTGCCGGAAGGCGGCAAGCCGGAGAACGCGGAAGCCGCCGCCCTGCTGGACGAGCATTGGAACCTGGCCTTCTGCGACCCGCAGCTTCTCGGCCACTACCCGCCGCGCGTCGCCCGCGCCATCGAGCCTTGCGTGAAGGCCGGTGACATGGCGCGGATCTGCCGGCCCATGGACTGGTTCGGCCTGAACCATTACGGGCCGATTTTCGCCCGGGTGAACCCGGAGACCACCTGGGGCTATGGCTGGGGTGACGCCCCGCCCGATTCGCCGACGCACGGTGTCGGATGGGCGGTTTTTCCCGACGCCTTCCGCGATGAGTTGCTGGAGATCACCCGCCGCTACCGCATGCCCATCGTCATTACGGAAAACGGTTGCGGCGGCAGCGATTCGCCGGACGAATCGGGGGACATCGTCGATCAGCACCGAATCAATTATCTGCAGCTCTATAACGCCTCAATGCACGAAGCGATTCGCGGCGGAGCGGATGTGCGCGGTTACTTCGTCTGGTCGCTTCTGGATAATTTCGAGTGGGGAAGCGGTTATGGCAACCGTTTCGGCATCGTCCACGTCGACTTCGAATCGCAGAAACGCACTCCGAAAGCCTCTGCCCGTTGGTACGCCGACCTGATAAAGCGCGCGCGTTCCGCCACCTGAGCGGGCGGCGATTTTATCATCGAAGCCTACTATTTCCATTCGACTGGCACGCCCGCCCGCGTGTCCTGCATGAAACACATTACACATTTGCATGTTAAACCTGATGCACAGGCTTGCGCTTTGCGCATCACTTTGCCCATCCTCCGTCTTGGATCATTCGTTCTCGAAGGAAACTGACATGCAAAGCAGCGACACCGACGGTTCTGAGAATTCGGCCACCGATCTGGTTGCCATGACGGGTAAGATCGTTGCGTCTTATGTCCGCTCGAACCAGATCGCGGTGAATGATCTTCCGAACCTCATCCGGATCGTCCATCAAAGTCTGTCGGGCACCGGCCGTCCGGCCGAACCGGAAGCGGTTGAGCTGCGTCCTGCCGTGCCGGTGAAGAAGTCGGTGATGCCGGACTACATCGTTTGCCTTGAGGACGGCAAGAAACTGAAGATGCTGAAGCGCTATTTGCGCACGGCTTATGGAATGACGCCCGACGAATACCGCCGGAAGTGGGGCCTGCCCGCGGATTATCCGATGACCGCGCCGAACTATGCGGAGCAGCGTTCCGCCTTCGCGAAGTCGATCGGTCTCGGCAAGAAGGCCGCCGCGCCGGTCAAACCGGCCCGCCGTGGCCGCGCCAAGAACGTCGCCTGATCGCATCCATGCCCCGAATCGCCCCTTTCCCGCGCTTGGGAAGGGGGCGGCGGGCATGACCGCCGGTTTTTGCCCGCAGCGGCTTCAGCGTTGCGCGATCCGCGGCGTAGCCAGGCTGTTCAGGCTGGTGATCCATTCCGACAGGGTGACGAAACGGCAACCGCGGGTGCGCAGAAGGCCGATGGCACGGGGAAGCGCCTCCGCCGTCGCGTTGTAGGTGGTGTGCATCAGGACGACGCTGCCAATGGTGCCGGTGGCTTCAAGCTGGGCCATGATCTTGCCGGCGTCGCGGGTGAACCAGTCGCGCGTGTCGACGTTCCACAGCGCCGGGCTCATTTTCTCCTGATCGACGGCCGTCAGCGTGTCGTTGTTCCAGCGTCCGGCGGGCGGGCGGAACAGCACCGGGTCGGCGCCAGCGGCGGCCAGGATGCGGTTCGTTTCCGCAATTTGCGCGCGCTGGGCCTCGGTGGTCAGGGTGCGCATGTTCGGGTGGGTCAGGCTGTGATTGCCGACCTCGTGGCCTTCCTGGACGATTCTCTGGATGATCCGCGGGTGGCGGACCGCGACGTTGCCGATGGGGAAGAAGGTTGCCCGTATCCCCTCGACGCGCAGGATGTCGAGGATGCGAGGGGTCACCGCCGGGTGCGGTCCGTCGTCGAAGGTCAAGGAGCAGAGGTTCCAACGGCTGGCCTTCAGGGCTCCGATGTCCACCCGCGCGTCGTTGCCGGGCACGATGGCGGCGATTCGTGACAGGCGGGCGGCTTGCCGCTCGATCTCCTGCATTTCCCGGCTCTGGTCCGGGCTGTAGGTCACGACACCGTTGTGGTCGTTGTCCTCAACGGCGGCAGGTGCCGCCGCCGGTTGCTCGACGGCGGCATCCACCACGAGACAACTGCCGCCACCGCCGACGATTCGGCGGCAGACGAAGTTTGGGTCGAGATCGGGCAGGGGAGCGGCCCGCAGGACGAAACCGGAGTCGGGAACCTCAGGCTTCTGCAGGAAGACTCGGGGAACGAGGTCGGCGACCATGTCGGGTTGGCGCCGGACAACCGCCTTCCAGGCGACCCAGGCGTCGGCCTCTGTTCGGTAGACGCCGAATTGCAGCATCTTGGCCGGCGGCTTCCCATCTGCGTCCTTCCGCACCGTGGTGACGGTTGCCAGATGTGACGGATCGGCCGCCTGGGCCGGCATCGCGACCGCGCCGCAGAGCGTGGACGCCATCAAGCCCGCGGCCAAAAGCCGATAACGGGACAGCCTCCGCGCCATGGCGGGGCCGAACATGTGGGAGGTGGAGAGGCCCGAACCTGAAATCATGTGCGATCGACCATCAACATCGCCGCAGTGAGATCAGGTGTGGGCGATACCTCTTATGAGATAGAGCAAAATTTATCGCGCCTCCATAAGGATCGGCGTCAAGACGTCGTTGTCACGGATTTCCCCGGTCTAATTTCCATAATGCACCTTATGGGGTTTTGGTGCTCACCCGACTGGAAGCAAAGGAAAATCCAAACACCGGCTTCGTACCTATGCTCTCCGCTCCTGGGGGTTCGATCTGCGTATCTCTTTTCAGCGACGCCGAAGGAGGGTCACACCGTCGCCCACGGGCAGCATGCACAGGGCCACCCTCTCGTCCTCCAGACGGGCCGCATTGAAGACACGGATGGCCTGGGTCTTATGCTTGCGATCGCTGGGGTCGGCGACCCGCCCGCGCCACAAGGTGTTGTCCACCACGATCAGGCCGCCGCGCCTCACGAGGGACAGACAGCGCTCGTAGTAAGCGTCGTAGTTTTCCTTGTCCGCATCGATGAAAGCGAAATCGAACGACTCGCCCTCTCTGTCATCGAGAAGCTTGTCCAGGCTGTCGAGCGCCGGCCCGATGCGCAGGTCGATCTTGTCCGCAACTCCGGCCTCGGACCAGATCGCGCGGGCCTGCGAGGTCCACTGCTCGTTGACGTCGAAACTGATGACGCGTCCATCATCCGGCAGGGACTGCGCCACCGTCAGCGCGCTGTATCCGGTGAAAGTGCCGATGTCCAAGGTTCGGCGTGCGCCGATCATCTCGACGAGGAATGCCAGGAGTTGGCCTTCCTCCGGCGCGATCTGATAATGGGCCTCGGTCAGTTTGGCCGTCTCGGCGCGCAGTTTCGCCTGGATGGCGGTCTCGCGCAGGGAAGCGTCGAGCATGTACCGGTAGATGGCCTCGGGCATGAAGATCGACTGCACGGTCAAGGAATCCGCTCCCCACTCTGGCCACCCGCTCCTTGCGGGCGTCCGTTCACATGTGGGGAGCCTCGGCAATTCCGAAAGCTCTTCCCTCGTGCCTCTCCGATGGTCGCACCCGCAGCCTGTCAGTCGGGAGTCCGTCCGAAAGCGAAGCGCAGGGCGTCGGCCACGGCCAACGGAAGCATCGAGCCGTGGCTTTCCTCGACGAAGTCATGGAAGGCGAGCCGCAAACCCGGAACCGTCGCGAGGGTGGCCGCAACCTCCCTCCCCGTCTGCCCGGCGCGCAAGCGCTTCAGCCGCTCGGCCTCCGTCGGCGGCAATGGGCGTTCCACCAGTTTGCCGGACGTCTCGATCAGCAGCGCCGTGCCGGGCGCCACGCCTGCGCGCGCTGTTCGATCGAGGAACGCCGCCTGCTCCTTCAGGATGCCCTGCCCGTTCCACCAGATCGCCGGGTCGGCCGCGACGTAGGTCTGGAACAGGTCACCCCTGGTGTAGAGAACGTAGAGGGAGAACAGCCCACCCAGCGAATGGCCGAACAGGGTCCGGCGTTGCCGGTCGATGGGCAGGCGCGTTTCGACCGCCGGGATCACCTGGGTCTCAACGAAGGCCAGGAAATCGTCGCGCCCGCCGGTTTCGATGACGGAGGCTCCGTCCCGCGATGGCGGAATGAACTCCGGCGGAGTCGGCGGTGTCAGGTCCCGGTAACGGCGGAGGACGTCGAACGGCCCGTCGATTGGATAGCCGATTCCGACGATCACCGCAGAACCGTAGGGGTCCGGCGGATTCGGACCGATGACCGTCTCCATCATCGGCACGGTCGCGTTGCCGTCCAGGAGGTAGATGACCGGATAGCCGCCCGGTGGCGGCGGTTCAACGGGGCGGACGAGAAAGACCCGGTAATCCAGGCCCGTCCGGTCGGCGCGCAGATCGAATGATTCCACCTTGCGGGCTTCCTTCACGGCTTCGGCCGTCACGATTTCCACCGGCGCGGCCTGGACGCCGAAGCCGGAGAAGGCCACCAACAGCACGGTCGTGGCAAAGCGGAGCATTGGCGGTTCCTGCGCAATCGGACGGTGTGCACCGGCGCATCGGTTGGAACCGTGCCGGTGGATTCATGTTGTTGCACGGTCAGCAGCAGGAGAGCAACACGATGAGAAAGCTCCTTTCCGCAACGGCGGTCACCCTCGTCATGGTCGCGGCCGGGCCCTCGCTCGCCCAGCAGAGCGCCGCCATCGCCAACCCGGCCAACGCCTACCGGGAGGTGAAGGACGACAACGTCATGGTGCCGTCCCTCAAGCGGACGGTCGGGCAGTTGGACGACATGGACGTCCTCGGGCCGGACGGCACGAAGATCGGCGAGGTGGAGGAGGTGCTGATGGACGCCTCCGGACAACCGGTCGCCGTGGTGGTGGACGTGGAGCATGGCGTGGGGATCGGCGACAAGGAGGTGATCGTCGGGCTGGACCAGCTTCGCGACGATGGGCGGACCCTGACGACCGCGCTGACGAACGCGCAGCTCGGCACCCTGCCGATCTGGGACGATTGAGGCGGAACCGGGCCGGACAGACCGCGGCGCTGATCGCCCATTGGTTGTCCTTTCCCCCTTTTCGCTGTATCTGCAGACGCGGTGCGAAAAAGGGGGAAAAAGGCGATGGTCGTTTCGCTATCCCGGTGTCGATTTCCGTGGCGCGCCCTCCCCGTCTGTCTGGCGATCCTGATCGGTGCCGGCCTCCTCGTTCTGCCCGCCCAGGCACAGACGATTGCGCCGAAGGACGCGGTGGGGCGGCTGTTCGTCGGGCCATTGCTCGAATCGGGCTGGTTCGCGCCCTCCTTCCTGTCGGTGGTCGGCGTCGATCAGGTCACGGCGCTGGTGTCCGGTCTGAAAGGTGATTTCGGCGGGCGGGTCGCCGTCCATGACCACGCGCAAGGCGGGCGGGTCGAGTTGGAGCGGGCGGAGGTGCCCTTCACGGTGACGCTCGATGGAACGGGGCGGATCGCCGGGCTTTTCTTCGGGCCGCCCCAGCCCACGCGCGGCGATCCGGCGGCGCTCGCCGAGCGGATCGTGACAAGCGCGGTGGGCGAGAGCGCGGTCCTGTTGCTGGTGGATGGCAAGGAACTGGCGTCCCGCAACGCCGACGCGCCGATGGCCGTGGGGTCAGCCGTCAAGCTGGTCGTTCTGAAAGCCTATGAGGAGGCGATCCGCGACGGCATCCTGACCCGCAACCGCGTGGTTCCTCTCGACGGGGTGGATCGCTCCCTGCCCACGGGCGTCCTGCAACGGCTCGCCCCCGGAACGCCAGTCACCGTCGAAACCCTTGCGGCCTTGATGATCCAGCAGAGCGACAACACGGCGACCGACGCGCTGATCCGCCTTCTCGGGCCGGCGGCGATGGAACGTCTCAGCCCGCGCAACACCCCCTTCCTGACCACCGGCGCCCTATTCCGGCTGGCCGCGAAGGGGGCGGAGACCAAGCGCACCGCCTATCGCGCCGGCACGCCGGAGGAGCGGCGCGCCATCCTCGACGAATTGGCGGGAGTTCCCCTGCCCTCCCCGTCCGACCTGCTGCCCAGGGCGACGTGGCGGGACGCCGAATGGTATCTGACCGCGCGGGAGTTGTGCGACCTGCTGCTGGAACTGCGGGACGCTCCGGCGCTGAACGGCGCTCCCGAGCCGCTGGTGGCGGTCGAGGGCTGGCGGTGGACAGGATACAAGGGCGGTTCGGAGTTCGGCGTGCTCACCCTGTCGGCCGCCGGCATCACCGTCGATGGCCGGCCGGTCTGCGCCGTCCTCACCGCCAACAGCGGCCGGCCGCAGCCGGAGGACCGCCTCGCCCGGCTCTTCTCCACGCTGTTCCGCAGCGCGGAGAAGAGCCGATAAGGCTTTCGGTCTTTGGTTTGATTACTGCGGCGCCATGCGGATGGCGCCGTCCAACCGGATCACCTCGCCGTTCAACATTTCGTTCTCGAGGATGTGCTGCACGAGGCGGGCGTACTCGGAGGGCTGGCCGAAACGCTTCGGGAAGGGGACCGTGGCGGCGAGGCTGTCCTGCACCTCCTGCGGCATGTTCAGCAGCATCGGCGTGCCGATCAGGCCCGGAGCGATGGTCATGACGCGCACGCCGCTGCGCGCCAGATCACGGGCGGCGCAGATGGTCAGGGCGACGATGCCGCCCTTCGACGAGGCGTAGGCGGCCTGCCCGATCTGTCCCTCATAGGCGGCGACGGAGGCGGTGTTGACGATCACCCCGCGCTCCCCCGATTCCAACGGGTCGAGCGTGCCCATGTCCGCGGCGGCGAGGCGCAGCATGTTGAAGGTGCCGATCAGGTTGACCTCGATCACCTTGCGGAAGTCGTCCAGCGCCATCGGACCGTCGCGCCCGACGATCCGCTTGGCCGGGGCGACACCCGCGCAGTTTACCGCGATGCGGGCCGGGCCATGGGCCGCGCGGGCCTCGGCCACGGCCTTTTCCGCCGACTCCGCGCTCGACACGTCGCAGAGCAGGCCCAGGCCGCCGATCTCCTCGGCCACCTGTTTGACCGCCGCTTCGTTCATGTCGAGCACGGTGACCTTGGCGCCCAGCTTCGCCAAATGGCGCGCGGTTTCCGCCCCCATGCCGGAGGCGCCACCGGTGACGATGGCGGCCTGACCGTTGATCTGCATCGCGCTCTCTCCCTGATAACGTTATTGAAGTCCCCTCTCCCCTCTGGGGAGAGGGTTAGGGTGAGGGGGTTGCGCTTATGCCGGACGCTTCAAATCGCTCATCCCCCTCACCGGCCCTCCGGGCCACCCTCTCCCCAGAGGGGAGAGGGTTGAGGCGTCACATCCCGCCCGGATAGTTCGGCCCGCCGCCGCCCTCCGGGACGACCCAGTTGATGTTCTGGGTGGGGTCCTTGATGTCGCAGGTCTTGCAGTGCACGCAGTTCTGCGCGTTGATCTGCAGCCGCGGGTCGCTGCCGTCCTCCGCCCGCACGATCTCGTACACCCCGGCCGGACAATAGCGCGTCTCCGGCGCGTCGTAGAGCGCCAGATTGACCGCGATCGGCACCGACGCGTCCTTCAGCGTCAGGTGCGCCGGCTGGTCCTCCTCGTGGTTGGTGTTCGACAGGTACACCGAGGACAGACGGTCGAACGACACCACCCCGTCCGGCTTGGGATAGGCGATCTTCGGCATCTCCGACGCCTTCTTCAGCGTCTCGTGGTCGCCGTGCCGATGGTGCAGCGTCCACGGCGACTTGCCCTTGGTCGCCGTCTCGTAGGCCGCGTTGGCCAGACCCGCCCACAGCCCCTTCTGGAAGCCGGGGCGGATGTTGCGCACAGCAAACAGCTCCGACCACACCCAGGACGCCTTCAGCTTCTCCGGGTAGGCCACCGCCTCGCGCGCCGGCGCCTCGGCCGACAGCAGCTCAAACACCGCCTCGGCCGCCAGCATGCCCGACTTCATCGCGGTGTGGTTGCCCTTGATCTTGGGCACGTTGAGGAAGCCCGCCGCGTCGCCGACGATCACACCGCCGGGGAAGGTCAGCTTGGGGATCGACTGGAACCCGCCTTCGCTGAGCGCCCGCGCGCCGTAGGCGATGCGCCGCCCGCCCTCGAAGGTCGGACGGATCGCCGGGTGGGTCTTGTAGCGCTGGAACTCCTCGAAGGGCGACAGGTGCGGGTTCTCGTAGTCGAGCCCGACCACGAAGCCGACCGACACCAGGTTGCCCTCCATGTGGTAGAGCCAGGAGCCGCCGTAGGTCTTGGGGTCCATCGGCCAGCCGATGGTGTGGACGATCAGGCCGGGCTGGGATTTCTCCGGCGCAACCTCCCACAGCTCCTTGATGCCGATGCCGTAGGTCTGGGGGTCGGCGTCGCGGCGCAGGTCGAAGCGCTCGAACAGCGTCTTGGTCAGCGAGCCGCGGCAGCCCTCGGCGAAGATGGTCTGCTTGGCGTGCAGCTCCATGCCCGGGGTGTAGTTGGCGGTCTTCTCGCCGTCCTTGCCGATGCCCATGTCGCCGGTGGCCACACCCTTGACGGCGCCCGCGTCGTCGTAGAGCACCTCCGCCGCGGCGAAGCCGGGGTAGATCTCCACACCCAGCTCCTCAGCCTGCTCGGCCATCCAGCGGGCGAGGTTGCCGAGGCTGATGATGTAGTTGCCGTGATTGTGCATCTGCGGCGGGGCGAAGGGCGACTTCAGCGCCTTGGTCTCGGTGAGGAAGAGGAAGCGGTCCTCGCGGGCCGGGGTGGTGAGCGGCGCGCCCTTCTCCTTCCAGTCGGGGATCAGCTCGTCGAGCGCGTGCGGCTCGAACACCGCGCCGGAGAGCAGGTGGGCGCCGACCTCCGAGCCCTTCTCGACGACGCAGACCGACAATTCCTGTCCGGCCTCATTGGCGAGCTGTTTCAGGCGGATGGCCGCGCTCAGGCCCGACGGGCCGGCTCCGACGACAAGGACGTCGTACTCCATCACCTCGCGCGGATCGCGAGCCATCTCGTCAGCCATTTCTTCTTCTTTCCTTGTTTCGTGCGAACAACGTCGGTCAGTGCGACAACAGAACGGGAAGGGTCATCTGGCGCAGGATCTGGCGGGTGTTGCTGCCCCGCCCGAACAACGGGAACAGCGAGCCGCCATAGCCGCCGAAACCACCCATCACCAGAAGATCGGCGCCATGGTCCGAGGCGCGCGACAGCACGGCGTCCATGGGGGTCATGCTGGCGATGGTCATGCGTTCCTGCGTGGCCGTCACGCCGTGGCTCGCCAGATGCTCCAGGATATCGACCTGCGGGACGTTGCCGCCCCCCTCCGCCCGCGGCTGGGTGTGGAAGGCGAGCAGGAGCACGGAACTGGCCTGCTTCAGCAGCGGCAGCGCGTCGTTGACGGCGCGGGTGGCCTCGCGGCTGCCGTTCCAGGCGATGACCGGACGGTCGGCGAGCTGCGGGTAGGTGCCGCTGTGCGGCACGACCAGGATCGGACGCCCGGCGTTCAGCACCACCTCCTCGAGCAGGTCCGCCGGGACGCGGCTGTCCTCGGGGTCGTGCTGGCCGAAGACGGCGAGGTCGACGTAGCGCGAGCAGATCACCGTCTCGGCGATCACATGGCCGTACTCACCGTGGCTGAGCTGCCACCAGCGGGTGGTCACCCCGGCCTCGCGGGCCTTCTCCTCGAACAGCTCCCGCGCCCGCTGCGCCGCCTGGGTCAGCGCCGGGCCGGCCTTGCGCGTGACGATTCCGGCGCCGGAGCTGTCGCTCTGCGCGAACAGGCCGGTCAGCGCGGCGCCATGCTTCTGCGCCAGGGTCAGGGCGACGGTCAGCCGCTCCCCGCAGCGGTCGCTGTCGTCCACATGCACCAGCAGGTTCGTGAAGCTCATGGCGCCCTTCCCTTCCCTCTTCCCCGTGTTTTACGCACATCCCCGCGCGCGGGCGACCTTCGAGGCGGTCGGTCGGCCGATGGCATCGCTGATATAAGCGCCAGCCGCCACCAGCCGGTCGAGATCCACCCCCGTCGCGACGCCCAGCCCGTTCAGCATGTAGAGCACGTCCTCGCTCGCCACGTTGCCAGACGCCCCCTTGGCGTAGGGGCAGCCGCCCAGCCCGGCGACGGAACTGTCCACCACCGCCACGCCCATCTCCAGCGTCGCCAGGATGTTGGCGAGGGCCTGGCCGTAGGTGTCGTGGAAATGCACCGCCAAGCGCTCCATCGGCACGCGCTTCGCCACCGCCGCGATCATCGCCTGGGCCTTGGACGGCGTACCGGTGCCGATGGTGTCGCCAAGCGAGACCTCGTAGCAGCCCATGGCGAGCAGCCGGCCGGCCACCTCGGCCACCGCCGCCGGGGCGATCTCCCCCTCGTAGGGGCAGCCGAGCACGCAGGAGACATAACCGCGCACCGGCACGCCTTGGGCCTTCGCCTGCTCCAGCACCGGGACGAAGCGGTCCAGGCTCTCGGCGATGGAGCAGTTGATGTTCTTTTGGCTGAAGCTTTCCGACGCGGCGGCGAAGACCGCCACCTCGTCGGCGCGGGCGGCGAGCGCGCCCTCCAGCCCCTTGGCGTTCGGAGTGAGGGCGACGTAGCGCACCCCCTCCTTGCGCCGGATGCCGGCAAAGACGTCCGGCGTGTCGGCCATCTGCGGGACCCATTTGGGCGACACGAAGCTGCCGGCCTCGATGGCGGTCAGCCCGGCGTCGGTCAGCCGGTCGACCAGACCGATCTTCACCGCCGTCGGGACGATCTGCTTCTCGTTCTGGAGGCCGTCGCGCGGGCCGACCTCCACCATGCGGACGCTTTTCGGCAGGCGCATGCTCATCCCTCCGCCACGTCGAGGACCAGCAGGTCCACGCCTTCGGACACCTGATCGCCCGCCGCGAAGTTGACGGCGCTGACCGTGCCGGCCGCGGGGGCCTTGATGGTGTGCTCCATCTTCATCGCTTCCAGCAGCATCAGCGGTGCGCCCGCCTCCACCGTCTGGCCGGGCTCGACCAGCACGCGGACGACGGTGCCCGGCATCGGAGCGGTCAGGCGGCCGGACCCGCCCTCCTGCTCCGCGGCGCGGGCGGTCGGGTCGTCCAGATGCAGGCGCCACACCGCCCCGTCCGACAGGATGGTCAGGTCCAGACCCTGGCAGACCACCGTGGCGCGGGTGCGCACCGCGTCGATGGTGGCGGTCAGCGTCTCGCCGTCGAGCGTCACCCGCTCCGCCCGGATGGCCGGGCGGCCCTCCACCTCGATCTCGTAGCCGTCGGGGCGGAAATGCAGGGTCAGAGCGCGCGGCGTGTCGCCATCCATCAGGCGCAGGTCGTGGTGGTTGTCGTCGTTGAGGCGCCAGCCGCTGGCCGACAGCCAGGGCGACCAGGGGTCCGACGCGGCGCGGCGGGCCTTGCGCGTGTCCGCGTTGCGGCGCAGAAGCACGCTGAGCGCCGCGATGGCCAGCCCGCGATCCGGCACCGGGGCCGGCGGGGGCAGCAGGTCGGCGCGGTGCCGCTCGATGAAGCCGGTGTCGATCTCCACCGCCCGGAAGGCCGGATGCCCGGCGATGGCGCCGAGGAAGGCCACGTTGGTGGTCACCCCGACCACTTCGTAGGCGGCGAGCGCCACGCGCAGGCGGCGGAGTGCGGCGTCGCGGTCCTCGTCCCAGACGATCAGCTTGGCGATCATCGGGTCGTAGAACATGGTGACCTCGTCGCCCTCGCGGACGCCGGTGTCCACCCGGACATGCTCGTTCTCGGCGGGCGGACGCAGGCGGACCAGCTTGCCGATAGCCGGCAGGAACTCGCGCTGCGGGTCTTCCGCGTAGAGGCGCGCCTCGAAGGCGTGCCCGCGCCGGGTGAGCTGGTCCTGCATCAGCGGCAGCACGCCCCCGGCGGCGACGCGCAATTGCCACTCGACGAGGTCCTGGCCGGTGATCTTCTCGGTCACCGGATGCTCGACCTGGAGGCGGGTGTTCATCTCGATGAAGTAGAAGCCGCCGTCCTCGTAGAGGAACTCCACCGTGCCGGCGCCGACGTAGTTCACCGCCTTGGCGGCGGCCACCGCGGCCTCGCCCATGCGGCGGCGAAGGTCGTCGGGAAGCGCCGGGGCCGGGGCCTCCTCGATCACCTTCTGGTGGCGGCGCTGGATGGAGCAGTCGCGCTCGAACAGATAGACGCCGTTGCCGTGGGTGTCGCAGAAAACCTGGATCTCCACATGGCGCGGGCGGCCCAGATACTTCTCCAGAAGCACGCTGTCGTCGCCGAAGGCGGCCTTGGCCTCGCGCTTGGCGCCGGCCACCGCGTCGGCGAACTCGCCGGCGGCGCGGACCACGCGCATGCCCTTGCCGCCGCCCCCCGCCGAGGCCTTGACCAGCACGGGATAACCGATGCGCTCGGCCTCGGCGCTCAGCGTCTCCAGGTCCTGAGCCTCGCCGTGGAAGCCGGGGACCAGCGGCACGTCGGCCTGGGACATCACGCGCTTGGATTCCGCCTTGGAGCCCATGACGCGGATGGCTTCGATCGGAGGTCCGATGAAGACCACCCCAGCCTCGGCGCAGGCCGCCGCGAAGCCGGCGTTCTCCGACAGGAAGCCGTAGCCGGGATGGATGGCCTGGGCGCCGGTGCGCTTCGCGACCTCAAGGATCGCGTCGCCGCGCAGGTAGCTCTCGCCGACCGGCGCCGGACCGATGCAGACGGCCTCGTCGGCCATCTCCACATGCATGGCGCGGGCGTCGGCCTCCGAGTAGACGGCGACGGTGCGGATGCCCATGCGGCGGGCGGTGCGGATGACGCGGCAGGCGATCTCGCCGCGGTTTGCGATCAGAATCTTGTCGAACATGCCTGTCTCAACCATGGGACTCAGCTCCGCCACGCCGGTTCGCGTTTCTCCAGGAAGGCGCCGACGCCCTCCCTCCCCTCGTCGCTCGCGCGCTGGCGGGCGATGCGCTCCGCCGTGTCGCGGACCAGCGCGTCGTTCAGCGGACGGCGCGCCACGGCGCGGATCAGCTCCTTCGCCGCGGTCTGCGAGGCCGGGCCGCATTGCAGCAGGTTGCGCACCATCACCTCCACCGCGGCGTCCAGCTCCGCCGCCGGGACGGTCTGGTGCAGCAGGCCGAGCCGCAGCGCCTCGGCGGCGGAGAAGCGTTCCGCCGTCAGGAAGTAGCGGCGGCAGGCGCGTTCGCCCATCGCGGCCACCACATAGGGGCTGATGACCGCGGGGATCAGGCCCAGCCGCACCTCGGTCAGGGCGAAGCTGGCGGCTTCGGCGGCGATGGCGATGTCGCAGGCGGCGACCAGCCCCACCCCGCCGCCGAAGGCCGGCCCCTGCACCACGGCGATGGTCGGCTTCGGGCATTCGTCCAGCGTGCGCAGCATGGTGGCGAGGCCCATGGCGTCCTCGACGTTCTCGCCGTGGCTGTAGCCCGCCATTTTCTTCATCCAGCCAAGGTCGGCCCCGGCGGAGAAGCTCTTCCCCGCGCCGCGCAGCAGGATGGCGCGGACGTCCGGGTTCGACCCCAGGCTGAGGACGGCGTCGGTCAGATCGGCGATGACCCGCTCGTTGAAGGCGTTGTGCACCTCCGCCCGGTTCATCGTGACGGTCGCCACGCCGCCCATGGAGCCGTTGGCGGCGATGTCGATCAGAATGTCGCTCATGCTCGTCGTCCCCCGCTCACATCCGGAACACGCCGAAGGTGGTCTTCTCGACCGGGGCGTTCAGCGACGCCGACAGGCCGAGGCCAAGCACCATGCGGGTGTCCGCCGGGTCGATGATGCCGTCGTCCCACAGCCGGGCGGAGGCGTAGTAGGGATGGCCCTGGTCTTCGTACTGCTGGCGGATGGGAGCCTTGAAGGCCTCCTCCTCCTCCGGCGCCCAGCTCCTGCCCTGGGATTCCATGGCATCGCGCCGGACCTGGGCGAGCACGCCCGCCGCCTGCTCTCCGCCCATCACCGAAATGCGCGAGTTCGGCCACATCCACAGGAAGCGCGGGCTGTAGGCGCGCCCGCACATGCCGTAGTTGCCGGCCCCGTAGCTGCCGCCGATGATGACGGTGAATTTCGGCACCTTGGCGCAGGCGACGGCGGTGACCAGCTTCGCGCCGTCCTTGGCGATGCCGCCCGCCTCGTACTTCCGCCCGACCATGAAGCCGGTGATGTTCTGCAGGAAGACCAGCGGAATGCCGCGCTGGCAGCACAGCTCCACGAAATGCGCGCCCTTCAGCGCGGATTCGCTGAACAGGATGCCGTTGTTGGCGATGATGCCGACCGGATAGCCGAAGATGTGGGCGAAGCCGCAGACCAGCGTCGTGCCGTAGAGCGGCTTGAACTCGTCCAGCACCGAGCCGTCGACCACGCGGGCGATGACCTCGCGCACGTCGAAGGGCTTGCGCGGGTCGCTGGGGATCACGCCGTAGAGTTCACGCGGGTCGTAGGCCGGCTCCTGCGGCTCGCGCAGGTCCATGTCGATGCGCTTGCTGCGGTTCAGGTTCGACACGACCTTGCGCGCCATGGCGAGCGCGTGGGCGTCGTTCATCGCGTAATGGTCGGTCACGCCGGAGGTGCGGGAGTGAACGTCGGCACCTCCCAAATCCTCCGCCGACACCACCTCGCCGGTCGCCGCCTTCACCAGCGGCGGGCCGCCGAGGAAGATGGTGCCCTGGTTGCGCACGATGATCGCCTCGTCCGACATCGCCGGGACATAGGCGCCGCCGGCCGTGCAGCTTCCCATCACCACGGCGATCTGCGGGATGCCCTGGGCCGACATGTTGGCCTGGTTGAAGAAGATGCGGCCGAAATGGTCGCGGTCGGGGAACACCTCGTCCTGGTTCGGCAGGTTGGCGCCGCCCGAATCGACGAGATAGATGCAGGGCAGGTTGTTCTGCTGCGCCACTTCCTGGGCGCGCAAGTGCTTCTTGACGGTCAGGGGGAAGTAGGTGCCGCCCTTCACCGTGGCGTCGTTGACGACCACCATGCATTCCTGCCCGGCCACGCTGCCGATGCCGGTGATGATGCCCGCCGCCGGGATGTCGTCGTCATAGACCTTGTAGGCGGCCATCTGCGACAGCTCCAGGAAGGGCGAACCCACGTCGAGGAGCTGGCGGATGCGCTCGCGCGGCAGCAGCTTGCCGCGGGACAGGTGCTTGTCGCGGGCCTTCGCACCGCCGCCCTGCTTGATCGCGCCCACCTTTTCGCGCAGGTCGGCGACCAGGGTGGACATGGCGTCGGCGTTCGTCTGGAACTCGGCGGAGCGCGGGTTCAGGGCGCTCTTCAGGACGGTCATGGCCGTCGTCCTCCCGTCTCTTCTTGTTCTACTGCATCAGGGCACGGCTGATGACCAGCCGCTGGATGTCGCTCGTGCCCTCGTAAATCTGGCAGACGCGCACGTCTCTATAAATGCGCTCCACCGGGAAATCGTTCAGGTAGCCGTAGCCGCCATGGATCTGGATGGCGTCGGAGCAGACGCGCTCGGCGATCTCCGAGGCGAACAGCTTCGCCATGGCGGCCTCCTTCAGGCAGGGCTCGCCGGCGTCGCGGAGGCTCGCGGCGTGCAGGACGAGCTGGCGCGCGGCCTCCACCTTCGTCGCCATGTCGGCCAGCCGGAAGGCCACCGCCTGATGCTGGATGATCGGCAGGCCCATGCTCTGCCGCTCCTGGGCGTAGCGGGTGGCATGGTCCAGCGCCGCGCGGGCCATGCCCACCGACTGAGAGGCGATGCCGATGCGTCCGCCCTCCAGGTTGGCAAGCGCCACCCGGTAGCCGCCGCCCTCAGCGCCCAGCATCAGGTCGGCCGGGATACGGCAGTCCTCCAGCACGATCTGGCAGGTGTCGGAACAGCTCTGGCCGAGCTTCTCCTCGACCCGCGCGACCTGGAAGCCGGGGGTGTCGGTCGGCACGACGAAGGCGGTGATGCCCTTCTTGCCGGCCTCGGGGTCGCTGACCGCGAAGACGATGGCGACGTCGGCGTTTTTCCCTGAGGTGATGAATTGCTTGGTGCCGTTCAGGACCCAGTGGTTGCCGTCGCGGCGGGCGCGGGTCTTGATGGCGGCGGCGTCGGACCCCGCCTGCGGCTCGGTCAGGCAGAAGCAGCCGAGCTGCTCGCCGCGGGCCATCGGCTTCAGAAAGCGCTCCTTCTGCTCGGCGCTGCCGAACTTCAGGATCGGCATGCAGCCGACGGAGTTGTGCACGCTCATGATGGTGGAAATGGCGCCGTCGCCCGCCGCGATCTCCTCGATGGCGAGCGCGTAGGCGATGTGGTCGGTGCCGGCGCCGTCAAACTCCTCCGGCACCAGCATGCCCATCAGGCCGAGCCGGCCCATCTCGGCCAGCTCCTCCTTGGGGAAGGCGCCGGTGCGGTCGCGCTCGGCGGCGGTGGGCGCCAGCCGCTCCGCCGCGAAGTCCCGCGCCATGTCGCGCACCATCCGCTGCTCTTCCGTCAGCCGCATTGCTTTCCCTCCCGAATGCGTACTGCCCCCACCCCGGCCCTCCCCCGCTGGGCAGGGGAGGGAGTTAGTCCCCTCCCCTGCGTTAGCGGGGGAGGGTTAGGGTGGGGGCAACACTCCGCCCTTACACCAACTCCACCGCCACCGCCGTGGCCTCGCCGCCGCCGATGCACAGCGAGGCGACGCCGCGCTTCAGCCCGTTCTTCTCCAGCGCCGCCAGCAGCGTCACCAGAATGCGGGCACCCGACGCGCCGATGGGATGGCCGAGCGCGCAGGCGCCGCCATGCACGTTGATCCGGTCATGCGGGATGTCGAGTTCGCGCATCGCCGCCATGGCGACCACGGCGAAGGCCTCGTTCAGCTCGTAGAGGTCCACGTCCTTGGCCGCCCAGCCGGCGCGCTCCAGCACCTTGTTGATCGCACCGACCGGGGCGGTGGTGAACCAGGCCGGGGCCTGGGCGTGGTTGGCGTGGGCCTTGATCTCCGCCAGGATCGGCAGGCCCAGCTTCTCCGCGTTCGACCGCGTGGTCAGCACCAGCGCCGCCGCGCCATCCGAAATGGAGGAGGCGTTGGCCGCCGTCACCGTGCCGTCCTTGGCGAAGGCCGGCTTCAGCGTCGGGATCTTGGCCGGGTCGGCCTTCAGCGGCTGCTCGTCCTTCTCCACCACCGTGTCGCCCTTGCGGCCCTTCACCATGACCGCGGTGATCTCCTTGACGAAGCTGCCGTCCTCGGTGGCGCGGCGGGCGCGGTTCAGGCTCTCGATGGCGTAGTTGTCCTGCGCCTCGCGGGTGAACTGGTAGTGGGTGGCGCATTCCTCCGCGAAGGTGCCCATCAGGCGCCCGCGGTCGTAGGCGTCCTCCAGCCCGTCGAGGAACATGTGGTCGAGCACGCGGCCGTGGCCCATGCGGTAGCCGCCCCGCGCGCGGTCGAGCAGGTAGGGGGCGTTGGACATGCTTTCCATGCCGCCGGCCACCATGATCTCCGCCGAGCCGGCCTTGATGAGGTCGGTGGCGAGCATCACCGCCTTCATGCCCGACCCGCAGACCTTGGAAATGGTCGTGCAGCCCGCGGCCTCCGGAATGCCGGCGCCGAGCGACGCCTGACGGGCCGGCGCCTGCCCAAGGCCGGCGGGCAGGACGTTGCCCATGAACACCTCGTCCACCGCCTCCGGCTTGACCCCGGCGCGCTCCAGCGCCGCCTTGATGGCGGCGGAGCCGAGCTGCGGCGCGGTCAGGCCCTGCAAGTCGCCCTGAAAGCCGCCCATCGGGGTGCGGGCGGCGCCCGCGATCACAACGGTATCGGTCATGCTCTTTCCCTTCCCTCCGGCCTTGCGCCGTTTTCCTTAGGCCGTTTCCTTGAACAGCTCGCGCCCGATCAGCATGCGGCGGATCTCGCTGGTGCCGGCGCCGATCTCGTAGAGCTTGGCGTCGCGCAGCAGGCGGCCCGTCGGGTACTCGTTGATGTAGCCATTGCCGCCCAGAGTCTGAATGGCCTCCAGCGCCATCCAGGTCGCCTTTTCGGCGGCGAAGAGGATCGCCCCGGCGGCGTCCTTGCGGGCCGTCTCGCCGCGGTCGCAGGCCTTGGCGACGGCGTACACGTAGGCCTTGGCGGCGTTCATGATCGTGTACATGTCGGCCAGCTTGCCCTGCATGAGCTGGAATTCGCCGATCGGCTGGCCGAACTGCTTGCGGTCGTGCAGGTAGGGAACCACCACGTCCATGCAGGCCTGCATGATGCCGAGCGGCCCGCCGGCCAGCACCGCGCGCTCGTAGTCGAGGCCGGACATCAGCACGTTCACGCCGCGGCCGACGCCACCCAGGATGTTCTCCTCCGGCACCTCGCAGTCCTCGAACACCAGTTCGCCGGTGTTGGAGCCGCGCATGCCCAGCTTGTCGAGCTTCTGCGCGACGGAGAAGCCCTTGAAGGATTTCTCGATGAGGAAGGCGGTGATGCCGCGCGGGCCGGCGTTGACGTCGGTCTTGGCGTAGACCACCAGCGTGTCGGCGTCCGGCCCGTTGGTGATCCACATCTTCGTGCCGTTCAGCACGTAGCGGTCGCCCTGCTTCTCGGCGCGCAGCTTCATCGACACGACGTCGGACCCGGCGTTCGGCTCCGACATGGCGAGCGCGCCGATGTGTTCGCCGGAGATCAGCTTCGGGAGGTAGCGGGTCTTCTGCTCCGCCGTGCCGTTCTTGCGGATCTGGTTGACGCAGAGGTTGGAATGCGCGCCGTAGCTGAGGCCGACCGAGGCCGAGGCGCGGGAGATCTCCTCCATCGCCACGACATGCTCCAGGTAGCCCATGCCGGCGCCGCCGTACTCCTCCTCCGCTGTGATGCCGAGCACGCCGAGATCGCCGAACTTCCGCCACAGCTCGTTCGGGAACTCGTTGGTGCGGTCGATCTCGGCGGCACGGGGCGCGATCTCGTCGGCGGCAAAGCTGCGCACCGTGTCGCGCAGCATGTCCGCGGATTCGCCGAGGTCGAAGTTCAGGGTCGGATACTGGTTCGACAGCATAGTGTTGGCGCTCCCCCCGGAGGTCTGTTCTTCGTTTCCGCCATACGGCGACGTATGGGGCCGTACGGTAGCGTATGGAAATGGGCGTGGCAAGGCCTCTTAACCCTCTCCCCTCCGGGGAGAGGGTGGCCCGAAGGGCCGGTGAGGGGAATGTGCGTGGCGGTGCGTCCGGCAAAAGCGCAACCCCCTCACCCTAACCCTCTCCCCAGAGGGGAGAGGGGACAGAAAATCCGCTCACTTCATGTTGATGATGATCGTCTTCTTGTGGGTGAAGTGCTCCAGCATCGCTTCCAACGAGGCTTCCTTGCCGAGACCGGACGACTTCACGCCGCCGTAGGACAGGTTCGGCTGCACCACCAGATTCTGGTTCACCTGAACGAATCCCGCCTCCAGCCGGTGCACCGCGTCCATCGCCACCTTCAGGTCACGCGTCCAGATCGTCGCGGCGAGGCCGTATTCGGTGTCGTTGGCCTGGGCGATGACCTCTTCGTAGTCGGTCCAGCGGATGACGCAGCAGACCGGGCCGAAGATTTCCTCCTGCGCGATGCGGTCGCTGTTCTTCACGCCGGTGAAGATGTGCGGCTGCACGTACAGGCCCTTGGTCAGCTTTGGATCGGACGGCATGGCGGAGCAGACATGCGGGGTCGCCCCGCCCTCCTTGCCGATCGCGATGTAGCTCTGCACCCGGTCCAGCTGCTGCGGCGAGACGATGGTGCCGATGTCGGTCGACTCGTCCAGCGGGTCGCCCATCTTCATCGCGTTCACCTTCTCCTTCAGCTTTTCCACGAAGGCGTCGTGGATGCTGTCATGGACGAAGATGCGCGACGACGCCGTGCAGCTCTGGCCCTGGCGGGTGAAGCGCATGCCCGCGATGGCGCCCGCGATGGCCTGGTCGAGGTCGGCGTCGCCGCAGACGATCATCGGGCTCTTGCCGCCCAGTTCCAGAGTCACCGGGATCAGCTTCTCGGCGGCGGTCTTGTAGACGATCTTGCCGGTCTCGACGGAGCCGGTGAAGGTCACCTTCTTGACGTCCTTGTGCGCCACCAGCGGGGCGCCGCATTCCGGGCCGTAGCCCGACAGGATGTTCACAACCCCGGCCGGAATCACCGTGTTGATGAGTTGCACGACGCGCAGCACGGCGAGCGGCGCCTCCTCCGCCGACTTCACCACCACGGCGTTGCCCGCCACCATCGCCGGGGCGATCTTCAGCGCCATCAGCAGCAGCGGCACGTTCCACGGGATGATCGCGCCGACCACACCCACCGGCTCGCGCACCGTCATGGTCAGCATGGACGGGTTGAAGGGGATGGTTTCGCCCTTCAGCTCCGGCGCCAGACCGCCGAAGAAGACGAAGGCGTCGGACAGAACGCCCGCCTCGACGCGCGACTCGGTGCGCAGCGCCTTGCCGGTCTCCAGCGCGATCAGCTTGGCGATTTCCTCCTTATGGGCGTCGAGCACGCGCCCGCATTCGGCGACGAGCTTGCCGCGCTCCCGCACCGGGCGCTTGGCCCATTCCTTCTGGGCGGCCACCGCGGCGGCCACCGCGGCGTCGACGTCCGCCGCCTCGCCGAAGGCGGCCTCGGCCACGGTCTCGCCGGTCGCCGGGTTCACGACGGGGAAGCCCTTGCCGGAGGAGGCCGGGCGGAACTCGCCGCCGAAGAAATGCTTGCTCGACAGCTCCCTGGCGAGCGCGAAGGGGTCGAGCTGGAGGTCGGTGCTGACGCTCATGGCAAAAAGGTCCTCGTGTGTATCGGGTCGGTTATCGTTGTTTTCGGGTATCAACGGGTCTCAGGCGCGGGCGTCCTCGATGACCTTGCCATCGTTGGGCAGGCTGCCGGGGGCCGCGAACTCCACGACACCCTTCAATTTGGTGACGGCGGCCAGAGTTTCACGCACCGACGCCGCCAAAGCCTCGCCGGACTCGGGCGACTCGCAGCGCAGGGTCATGGTGTCGTTGGCGTCCTCCCGCCCGACGACGAGGCGGGCCTTGCCGATCTGCGGGTGGCGGCGCAGCACCTCGGCGATCTGCTGCGGGTGGACGAACATGCCCTTGACCTTGGTGGTCTGGTCGGCGCGGCCCATCCAGCCCTTCAGCCGCATGTTGGTGCGCCCGCAGGGGCTTTCGCCGGGCAGCACGGCCGACAGGTCGCCGGTGGCGAAGCGGAGCAGCGGGTAGGCCTGGTTGAAGGTGGTGACGACGACCTCCCCCACCTCGCCCTCCGGAACGGGGTCGCCGGTGCCGGGGCGGACGATCTCCACGATCACCCCCTCCTCCACCACCAGCCCGGCGCGGGCCGTTGTCTCGTAGGCAACGAGGCCGAGATCGGCGGTGCCGTAGCTCTGGTAGGCGGCGATGCCGCGCCCCTCGTAATAGGCGCGCGCGTCCGGCAGGAAGGGGCCGCCGGTCAGATGGCCGATCGCGATGGAGGACAGGTCCAGCCCCAGCTCGTCGCCCTTCTCCAGGATGATCTTCAGGAAGTCGGGCGTGCCGATGTAGGCCCGCGGCTTCAGATGGGCGGCGACCTGGGCCTGCATCTCGGTGTTGCCGACGCCGGCGGGGATGACCGCGCAGCCCAGCGCGTGCGCCCCCGTCTCGAACATCGAGCCGGCGGGGGTCAGGTGGTAGGCAAAGCAGTTCTGCACGAGGTCGCCGCCGCGGATGCCAGAGGCGTAGAGCGCCCGCGCGGTGCGCCAGGGGTCCGTGCCGTGCGCCTCCGGATCGTGGATCGGGCCGGGCGAGGCGAAGACGCGGGCCAGCCGCCCGATGGCGACGGTGGTCATCCCGCCGAAGGGCGGCGCCTCCTTCTGCAGCGCGATCAGGTCCGACTTGCGCGTCACCGGCAGCGCTGCGAGCGTCGCGCGGTCACCGATGGCGGCGGGGTCCACATCGGCCAGCAGGCGGGTGAAATAGGGCGCGTTCGCCTTGGCGTGGGCGATCTGCGCCGGCAGCGCCGCGAACAGCTCCGCCTCGCGCCGGTCGGGGGAGCGGGTTTCGAGTTGATCGTAAGTGTCGGACACCGATGCCTCCCGGCTGTTTTTCTTGGGGTGTCGTGTGGGGCCCCCACCCAAACCCTCCCCCGCTTCGCAGGGGAGGGCTTAACTCCTCCCCCTGCAAAGCGGGGGGAGGTTGGGAGGGGGGCCCGTGACGACCACTCCTCTCACATCAAATCCAGCGCTTCCGGCGCTTGAAGCTCTTGAGATTCTTGAAGCTCTTGCGCTCTTCGTTGCCGCCGCCGAGGTAGAATTCCTTCACGTCCTCGTTGTTGCGCAGCTCTTCGGCGGTGCCGTCCAGAACGACCTTGCCGTTCTCCATGATGTAGCCGCGCGTCGCGGCCTGGAGCGCCATGCGGGCGTTCTGCTCGACCAGCAGGATGGTGACACCCAGGTCCTTGTTGATCTGCCGGATGATGCTGAAGACCTCCTTCACCATCAGCGGCGATAGGCCCATGGACGGCTCGTCCATCAGGATCAGCTTCGGCCGCGCCATCATCGCGCGCCCGATGGCCAGCATCTGCTGCTCGCCGCCCGAGAGGTAGCCGGCAAGGCCGGTGCGCTCCTTCAGGCGGGGGAAATAGTGATAGACCATCTCGATGTCGTCCTTCACGCCGCCGTCGCGGCGGGTGAAGGCGCCGAGGCGCAGATTCTCCTGGCAGGTCATGTCGCCGATGATGCGGCGGCCCTCCATCACCTGGAAGATGCCGCGCCGGACGATCTTATCGGGGTCGATGCCGTTGATGCGCTCGCCCGCGAAGGAGATGTCGCCGCGCGTGACCTCGCCGTCCTCGGTCTTCAGCAGCCCGGAGATGGCCTTCAGCGTCGTCGATTTGCCCGCGCCGTTGGCGCCCAGCAGGGCGACGATCTCCCCCTCCGGCACCTCCAGGCTGAGGCCGCGGAGCACCAGGATGACGTCGTTGTAGACGACCTCGATGTTGTTGACGGACAGCAGCGGCGCCTTGGCCGTGCCGGGAACCGGCGCCGGAGCGCTGGCGGGATTGACCGCGGCGGTCGCGGTGGCGGCGTTCATGATGCGGCACCTGATGCAGTGAGACGGGACGGAAGCCCCCGCCGCTTGTTCACGGCGGCGGGGGCGGTCCGGCTTACCAGCCCAGCCACTCAGGCTTGCGCGGGACGTCGACGGTGGCGATCTTCTCCAGCTTGATCGTGCCGGCCTTCACCAACTCGTCCACCGAGCCGCCGGTGTCGCCGGTCACGTTGGCGCGGTACAGGTTGACCTTGTCCATGCCGCGGTGATCGGTCTCGGTCCAGGTCGACGGCACGCAGACGCCCTCCAGCCCCGCCGGCACCCAATCCTTCTTCTGGTACATGCCCTTGCGGATGTTCGGACCGGTCACGCCGCCGTTCTGCTTCGCCCAGTCCATCGCTTCCTTCATGTAGAAGGCGGAGCAGATACCCGACACATAGTGCACCGGACGGTAGGCGGTGCCGGCGGCGTCGGAGACCTTGGAGATCTCCTTGACGATCTTCATGCCCGGCGCGTCGCCGCCCCAGATCGCCGCGGTGCGCACCGGGAAGATCACGCCGTTGGCGGCCGAGCCGGCGGCCTTGGCGGCGTTCTCGTCCATGCCCCAGACGTTGCCCATGAACTGAACCTGGGCGCCGACCGTCTGGCAGGCCTTCAGCACGGAGATGTTGGAGCCCGCCGTGTTGCCGAGATAGGCGTAGTTGGCGCCGGCCTGCTTCAGGGTCAGGCACTGGGCGGTGTAGTCGCCCGGCGTCAGCGCGAACTGGACCGCCGGCAGAACGTCGAAGCCCAGCTCCTTGGCGAGCTGCTCACCCGCTTCCTTCGGGGCGTTCGGGTAGGGGTGGTTGGCGCCCATGTGGACGTACTTGGGCTTGCCCGAGCCGCCCTTCGTCTTCCAGTCCTCGGCCGCCCACATCAGCATGGCGCGCAGGCCGTCGGAGTAGGACGGACCGTAGAAGAAGTTGTAGGGGGCCGGCTTGGAGCCGTGCGGGCCGTTGCCGGTCGGGTCGGTCAGGTGGCCCGAGTAGGAACCGGAATAATAGGGGATCTCGTCCTTGCCGACGAAGCCGGTCAGCGCCTCGGTGTCGGCGGTGCCCCAGCCCTGGATCGCCGCGACCTTGCCGCTGCCCGACGACCACTTCTTGTACTGGCTGATGGCGCGCGGCGCCTGATAGCCGTAGTCCACCGTCTCGACGTCCATCGTCGTGCCCGCGACGCCGCCGTTCTTGTTGATGTAGGCGAGCGCGTCGGCGACGCCCTGGCCGAAGGGCACGCCCACGTCCGACGTGGCGCCGGACTGGTCGGCGAGGTGGCCGACCGGGATCTTCTGGGCGTTGGCGGCCCCGGTGCCGAGCAGGACGACGGCGGCGGACGCCAGCAGGACGGTCTTCATGGTCATGGTGCGTTTTCTCCCAGTCGTTATGTTTTTCAGAAGCCTTGGTGCGAGAAAGGCTCTAGTGCGAGAACGGGTAGAGCTTCCAGTAGGCTTTGATCTGCTTCCAGCGGTGGGCCAGCCCGTCCGGTTCGAAGACCAGGAACAGGATGATGACCAGACCGATGGCCATTTCACGCAGGAAGGCGATGGCCTCCCTCAGGTTCAGCGCGGCGTCGATGGCGGTGCCGGAGAGCGCCGTGGTGATGGCCTGCATCACCTCCGGCAGCAGCACCATGAAGGCGGTGCCCATCAGCGACCCCATGATCGAGCCCAGGCCCCCGATGATGATCATGCCGAGGAACTGGATCGAGAAGAGGATCGTGAAGCCCTCCACCGACACGAACTGCAGGTAGTGGGCGTAGAGCGCGCCGCCGATGCCGGCGTAGAAGGACGAGATGCCGAAGGACATCGTGCGGTACTTGGTCAGGTTGATGCCCATGATCTCCGCGGAGAGATAATGGTCACGCACCGCCACCAGCGCCCGCCCGTCGCGCGACCGCATCAGGTTGGTCGCCAGGATGTACATGACGACCACATAGACCAGCACGACGTAGAAGAAGCTCTCGTCGGTGTCGAAGGCGTAGCCGAACAGGCTGAACGGCTCCGCGATGGTGCCGGCGGTGCCGCCGGTGAACCAGTCGGCGCGCGAGAAGAAGTCCTGGAGGATGTACTGCGCCGCCAGCGTGGCGATGGCGAGGTACAGGCCCTTCAGCCGCGCCGCCGGGATGCCGAACAGCATGCCGACCGCGGTGGTCATCACGCCGGCCAGCGGGATGGCGAGCGCCACCGGGATGCCGAAGCTGTTCGACAGCCACGCCGAGGAGAAGGCCCCGAAGCCGAAGAAGGCGGCGTGCCCGATGGAGATCTGGCCGGTGAAGCCGACCAGGATGTTCAGCCCCAGCGCCGCGATGCCGAGATAGCCGATCTGGATGCACAGGTTCAGCCAGTAGCGGTCCATGAAGGCCGGGCAGAGCAGAAGCAGCGCCACGCCCAGGATCGCGAAATTGCGGCTGGTCTTGGTCGGGAAGATGGTCGTGTCGGCGGCGTACCGGGTTTTGAAGTCGCCGCAGGGGATGAGACTGATGTTCGCCATGGTTGCGGCCGCTCCTTACACGCGCTCGATGTCCTTGGTGCCGAAGAGGCCGTAGGGCTTGATCATCAGGATGACGATCAGGACGTAGAAGGGGGCGATCTCGTACATGTTGCCCCAGTTCAGCCACTGGCTGTCCAGGTAGTGCGCGAGATTCTCCAGCACGCCGACGATCAGCCCGCCCAGCACCGCCCCGGCCACGCTGTCCAGCCCGCCGAGGATGACCGCCGGGAAGACCTTGATGCCGAAGAAGGAGAGCGCGGAGGACACGCCGTTGACGACGCCGACCGTGACGCCGGCCACCGCCGACACCATGGCGGAGATGGCCCAGCTCATCGCGAACATGTGGCGGACGGAGATGCCCAGCGACTGCGCCACCTGCTGGTCGAAGGCGGTCGCCCGCATCGCCAGACCCATCCGCGAGTATTTGAAGAACCAGCCGAAGCCCGCCATGATCAGGATCGAGATGACGAGGCTCATCACATAGACGGTCTGCACGTCGAGCCCGAGGATGTTCACGGTCGGGCTGGCGAAGATGGTCGGGAACGGCTTGGCGAAGACGCCGAACATCCACTTCATCATGGCCTGGAAGAAGATCGACAGGCCGATGGTGACCATGATGACGGAGATGATCGGCTCCCCGATCATCGGCCGCAGCACGACGACCTGAAGCACGATGCCGAAGACCAGCATGAAGGCCAGCGTGATCGGAAACCCGATCCAGAAGGGCAATTGCCAGGAGGTCAGCAGCCACCAGCAGGTCCAGGCGCCGATCAGCAGGAACTCACCCTGGGCGAAGTTCACGATGCGGCTGGCCTTGTAGATCAGCACGAAGGACATCGCCACGACGCCGTACAGCGCGCCGACGATCAGTCCGTTGACGAGAAGCTGGAAGAGCAAGGTCATGGCGTGGCCTCGTCTTTGTTCCCTCTCCCCTCTGGGGAGAGGGGTAGGGTGAGGGGGTTCAGGAGGGACCGGAAAGTTCGGCAAATGCCGAACCCCCTCACCCCAACCCTCTCCCCGGAGGGGAGAGGGAGTTTAACGCGCGTCATCACCGCCCCCTCACGCCGCGGCCTGCGCCGGCTTCTTGGCCGGCGTGGGCAGCAGGTCGACCACCTTCAGCACGGTGCGGATGCGCTGCTTGGTGCCGTCCTGGAAGGTGATGGTGGTGTCCACGTCGATGGCCGGCTGGCCCGCGTAGATGGAGTCGATGATCTCGCCGTACTTCTCGGCGATCACGCCGCGCCGCACCTTGCGGGTGCGGGTCAGCTCGCCATCGTCGGCGTCCAGCTCCTTGTAGAGCAGCAGGAACTTGGTGATGCGCTGAAACTCCGGCAGCGTCTCGTTCACCCGCTCCACCTCCTGGCGCAGCAGTTCGTAGACCTCCGGCTTCGACGCCAGATCGGAGTAGGTGGTGAAGGCGATGCGGTTCTTCTCCGCCCACTTCGACACGATGGGGAAGCGGATGCAGATGATCGCCGACAGGTAAGGCCGCTTGTTGCCCAGGATCACCGCCTCGGCCACGTAGGGGCTGAACTTCAGCTTGTTCTCGATGTATTGCGGGCTGAAGCGGTCGTTGTTGCTGGTGGTGGCGATGTCCTTGATGCGGTCGATGATGACCAGATGGCCCTTCTTGTCGAAGAAGCCGGCATCGCCCGTGTGCATCCAGCCGTCGCGCAGGTCCGCCGTGGTCGAGGCCTCGTTGCGGTAGTAGCCGGCGAACATGTTGGGATGGCTGACCACGATCTCGCCGATGCCGTTCTGGTCGGGCTCGATCACCTTGACCTTGACGCCGTCGTCGAAGGGCACGCCCACCGTGTCGAAGTCCACGTCGTTCGAGCGGTGCACCGTGTAGGCGCCCATCGTCTCCGTCTGGCCGTAGATCTGGCGCAGCGGCACGCCCAGCGCCTGGAAGAACTTGAAGGTGTCGGGGCCGAGCGCGGCGCCGCCGGTCGCCGCCGACTTCAGGTTGGTGAAGCCAAGGCGGTCTCGCAGCGCTGCGAAGAGAATGCGGTCGGCGACGGCGGAGCGGGTGCCGTTGGCGAGCGCCTCCAGCCCCAGCTTCATGCCGTAATCGTACATCTTCTGCTTGAAGGGGGAGGCGTCCATCATGCGGGCGCGCACGTCGGCGGCGATCTGCTCCCACAGGCGGGGGGCGAACAGCACGAAGCTCGGCCCGATCTCGCGGAAGTCGTTCATCATCGTCTCGGCTTCCTCGACGAAGTTCACGCGCATCCGCGACACCATGCCCATGCCGACGGCGTAGATCTGCTCCATGATCCAGGACAGCGGCAGCACCGACACATACTCGTCGGTCGGCCCCTTGGGGTCCACCGACAGGTAGCTGGCGACGTGGCGGATCAGCCGCCCGGCCGGCAGCATCGCCAGCTTCGGGTTCGAGGTGGTGCCCGAGGTGGTGCAGAGCACCGCCACGTCGTCGCCGCGCGTCGCGCCGACCAGCTCCTCGTAGAGGTTCGGCTTCTCGGCGTGCAGCGCGTTGCCCAGCTTGACCAGCTCCGACGCCTCCATCAGGCGCGGATCGCTGTATTTGCGCATGCCGCGGGGATCGGAATAGATGATGTGCTTCAGCGTCGGCAGGCGCTCGCCGAGGTTCAGCAGCTTGTCGACCTGCTCCTCGTCCTCCGCGAAGATGACGTGCACGTCGGCGTAGGTGATGAGGTAGGCGACCTCCTCGTCCATGGCGTCGCGGTAGATGCCAAGGCTCATGGCGCCCATGGCGTGGGCGGAGATTTCCCCCATCACCCAGTCGGGCCGGTTGTCGCCCAGCAGCGCCACCACATGGCCGCGCTCCACGCCGAGCTTGATGAGGCCGAGCGTGAAGGCGCGCACGCGGGCGTGCATGTCCGCCCAGGTGAACTCGCGCCAGATGCCGAAATCCTTCTCGCGCATGGCGACGTCGCCGCCATGCTCGCGGGCGTGCAGGGTCAGCAGCTTCGGCAGCGTGTCGTGGGTCTTGATATCGGGAAGGGACATCACGCGACCTCCTGCTTGGGCGGCGGGGCCACGGCCTCGTCCTCCTCGTCGTCCTCGCCGAGATAGGCGCGCTTGACGCGGGGGTCGGCCAGAACCTCCTCGGGCGTGCCCTCGGCGATCTTCTTGCCGAACTCCAGGACGATCACGCGGTGGGAGATGTCCATCACGACGCCCATGTCGTGCTCGATCATCACCACCGTCATGCCGAACTCCTCGTTCAGGTCGACGATGTAGCGGGCCATGTCCTCCTTCTCCTCCAGGTTCATGCCCGCCATGGGCTCGTCCAGGAGGATCAGGTCGGGTTTCAGCGCGATGGCGCGGGCCAGTTCCACCCGCTTGCGCAGGCCGTAGGACAGCGTGCCGGCGGTGGCCTTGCGGACATGCTGGATTTCCAGGAAGTCGATGATCTCCTCGACCTCGCGGCGGTGGGCCAGCTCCTCCTTGCGCGCGCCGGTCAGCCAGTAGAGCGAGCCGGTGAAGAAGTTGTTCTTCAGCAGGTGGTGGCGCCCGACCATGATGTTGTCGAGCACCGTCATGTGCCCGAACAGCGCCAGATTCTGGAAGGTGCGCCCGATGCCGAGCGAGGCGCGGTGGTTGGGCGTCATGCCCGTGATGTCCTGGCCCTTGAAATAGACCTTTCCGTCGGTGGGCCGGTAGCGGCCGGAGATGCAGTTGACCATGGAGGTCTTGCCCGCACCGTTCGGGCCGATGATGGAGAACAGCTCCCCCTTGCGGATGCTGAAACCGACGTCGGTCAGCGCCTGCACGCCGCCAAAGCGCAAGGACACGCCCCGGGCTTCGAAGATGGTGTCCGATGGGGAGGCCGCGCGGGTGGCGTCGGCCGGATGGGCGTAACCGCGTGGCGATGCGACGGGCGCGCCTGACATTTCCTCCTCCGTTGCTGTGGAACTGCCTTTTTTATCGTTCGCCTGACTGTTTGAGTGGCGAACTGGTCCATATTGTGGACCGTCCTTTGTGCAACGTCCGAACTATAGCCTGTGATGCGCACCGTTTTCAACACGGACATTCCGTGTATGCATGTTTTTTGGAGCGACATCCGGCCCAAAGGTCCATAATATGGACCCCATCATGGCACGGCCCGATTCCGACACCGAAACCGCCCCCGCCGGTGCGTCCGGCGGCACGCAAAGCCTGGAGCGCGCGCTGGCCCTGCTGCGCGCCGTCGCCTCCCACGGGGCCGACGGCGCACGGCTGGCTGACCTGATGGGCGACACCGCCCTGTCCAAGGCGACGGCGCACCGGCTGCTGACCGCGCTGGCGCGGGAGCGCTTCATCGACCAGGACCCGCGCAGCCGCCGCTACCATCTGGGGCCTGAGCTTGATGCGCTGGGCCGCATCGCCGCCGCCCGCCACCGCCCCGAAGGTGCAAGCGACGTTCCGGCGCCCGGTCCGGCCACCGTTCAGCCGACCGCCTTCCTGCGCCCCGACTACCAGGGCGAGGCGATTCCACTGGCCGACCTGCTGTGCGACCGCCACGCCCGCGCCGACGGCGCCCGCGCCGCCCTGCTGCACGAGAGCGTCGCTGGCCAGACGACGGAGCTGAGCTTCGCCCGGCTGGCCCGCGATTCGGCGCGCTTCGCCGCGGTGCTGCGCGGCCTCGGCGTCGGGCGCGGCGACCGGGTGGCGGTGCTGCTGCCCAAGGGGGCGGAGCTGCTGATCGCCGCGCTGGCGATCTGGCGGCTCGGCGGGGTCTACATGCCGCTCTTCACCACCTACTCCGCCGCCGCGGTGGCCTACCGGCTGGCCGACAGCGAGGCGCGGGCGATCGTCACCACCGGTTTCCTGCGCCGCAAGATTCCGCGCGACAACAGCCGCCCGGTGGTGATGGTGGAGGGCGACGAGGCCTTCGGTCCCGGCGCCGACGCGGTGCCCTTCTGGTCGGCCCTTCACGAATCGGCCCCCTTGCCCGACATCGCCCGCTACGCCGACCGCGACGCCTTCGCGCTGATCTACACCTCGGAGGCGGAGCCGAAACCGCTCGGCGTCTCGCTGCCGGTCATGGCGCTGGCCGGGATCGAGCAGTACATGCGAATCGGCCTCGACCTGCGCGACGACGACATCTATTGGAACATGGCCGATCCCGGCTGGGCCTACGGCGCCTATTACGGGCTGGTCGGGCCGCTGCTGCTGGGGCGCACCACGATCTTCTGCGACGGTCCCTACGACGTGCGGCAAGGTTACCGCATGCTGACGAAGTTCGGCGTCACCAACCTGACCTGCGCGCCGTCCCAGATCCGCGCCTGGCACAGCGCCGACCCGGAGGGCGGCCCGCACAAGCTGGCGCTGCGCATCCTGTCGGTTGTCGGCGAACCGCTGCCACCGGAGCTGATCGGCTGGGCCAACCGGGTGGTCAGCGTTCCCCTGCTCGACCAGTACGGGCAGCGCGAGACCGGCATCTTCATGATGAACCGCTACGACCCCGGCCACGCCGACCGCACCGCCGATTCCTCACTGGGGCGGCCCCTGCCGGGCTTCCGCGTGGTCATCCTCGACCCGCAGGGCCGCGAGGCGCCGGTCGGCGGCGCGGGCGAGATCGCCATCGACGTGGAGTCCTCGCCGCTCTTCTGGTTCGACGCCTACGCCAACGATCCGGGACGCACCGCCGCCCGCTTCCGCCACGGCCGCCGCTATTACCTGACCGGCGACTGGGCGTTCCTGGACGGCGACGGCAACATCCATTTCCGCGGTCGGGCGTCCGACGCCATCGTCATGCAGCAGGCGGATTGAGGCTCATCCACATGCGAACCTTGCCCCCACCCCGGCCCTCCCCCGCTTTGCAGGGGAGGGCCGGGGTGGGGGCAAAACGCCTGCCCTTACGGCTTCCCGCGCAGCAGGTTGACGATGCCGGAGAAGTCCTTGCCCCCGAAGCCGGCGTTGCAGAACAGCGCGTACATCTGCGCCGCCTCGCCGCCGAGCGGGAGCGGGCTGCCGGTGCTCTGCCCGGCCTCGACCGCCAGCTTCAGGTCCTTCAGCATCAGCGCCGCGGCGAAGCCCGGCTGGTAGTCGCGGTTGGCCGGCGAGGTCGGGACCGGACCCGGAACCGGGCAATAGCTGGTCAGCGACCAGCACTGGCCCGACGACTTGGACGCCACGTCGAACAGCTTCTGCGACCCCAGCCCCAGCTTCTCGGCCAGCGCGAAGGCCTCCGACACGCCGAGCATCGAGATGCCGAGGATCATGTTGTTGCAGATCTTCGCCGCCTGGCCGTTGCCCGGCCCGCCGGTGTGCACGATGGCCTTGCCCATCGCCGACAGGATCGGCTCGGCGCGGCGGAAGGCGGTGTCGCTGCCGCCGACCATGAAGGTCAGAGTCGCCGCCTCGGCCCCGCCGACGCCGCCGGACACCGGCGCGTCGACCATGGCGTGGCCCGCCGCCTCCGCCGCCGCGGCGACGAAGCGGGCGCTGTCCACGTCCACGGTGGAGCTGTCGATGAACAGGCTGCCCGGCTTGGCCTTGGCGATGATGCCGTCGGGTGCCGTGTAGACCTCGCGCACATGCTTGCCGGCGGGCAGCATGGTCACGACCACCTCGGCTTCCCCCGCCGCGGCGCCGGGGCCTGTGGCGATGGTGGCGCCGGCGTCGCGCGCCGCGGTGCATGCGGCTTCCGACAGGTCGAAGGCCAGGACGGTGTGGCCGGCCTTCAGCAGGTTGCGCATCATCGGCGCACCCATGTTGCCCAGACCGATAAAGGCGATCGTCGCCATAGCGTTTCCCCCTCGCTTTATAATGACGCTATCAGCCGCCGGTCAGATGGCGGGCGATGATGACGCGCATGATTTCGTTGGTGCCTTCGAGAATTTGGTGAACCCGCAGGTCACGGAAAATCCGCTCGATCGGGTACTCCTTGATGTAGCCATACCCGCCATGAAGCTGCAGCGCCTCGTTCACCACCTGGAACCCGGCGTCGGTGGCGAAGCGCTTGGCCATGGCGCAATGGGCGGTCGCCTCCGGCGAGCCGGCGTCGAGGCTGGCGGCGGCGCGGTGCAGCATCAGCCGGGCGGCGTCCAGCTCCGTCGCCATGTCGGCCAGTTTGAACTGAAGCGCCTGAAAGGCGTTCAGCGGCTTGCCGAACTGCTTGCGCTCCGTGGTGTAGGCGACGGCCTGCTCCAGGCAGAAGCGCGCCCCGCCGACCGAGCAGGCGGCGATGTTGAGGCGTCCGCCGTCCAGCCCCTTCATGGCGATGCGGAAGCCCTCCCCTTCTTCGCCGATGCGGTTGGCGACGGGGACGCGGCAGTTCTCGAAGATGACCGCCGAGGTCGGCTGGCTCTTCCAGCCCAGCTTGTGCTCCTGCTTGCCGAAGGACAGGCCGGGCGTCCCCTTTTCCACGGCGATGCAGGAGATGCCCTTGGGACCGGGCTCGCCGGTGCGGACCATGCAGACATAGACGTCCGACGTGCCGCCGCCGGAGATGAAGGCCTTCGAGCCGTTCAGCACGTAATGGTCGCCGACCCGCTCCGCCCGCGTGCGCAGCGAGGCCGCGTCGGACCCCGCACCCGGCTCGGTCAGGCAGTAGCTGGCGAAATGCTCCATGGTCGTCAGCTTGGGCAGGAAGCGCTCACGCTGCTCCGCGTTGCCGAAGCGGTCGATCATCCAGGAGGCCATGTTGTGGATGGAGATGTAGGCCGCCGTGGATGGGCAGGCTGCCGACAGCTCCTCGAAGATCAGCGCCGCGTCCAGCCGCCCAAGGCCGGAGCCGCCGAACTCCTCCCCCACATAGATGCCGGCGAAGCCGAGTGCCGCGGCCTGTCGCAGGGTGTCGACGGGAAAGACGCTGTTCTCATCCCAGTGCGCGGCGTTCGGCGCCATTTCCTGCTGCGCGAAGTCGCGCGCCGTGTCGCGGAACGCCTGCTGCTCCTCCGAAAGCGCAAAATCCATGCGCATCCTCCCCAGAACCGCAGTGGCCCGGAGTCCATGGCGGATCTCCGGTTCTCATTGTTGGGTGGAAGGACTATCATGCTGGATACGCGCTGTCCATCTCTTGTATACACAGACAGGAGCGGCGGAAGGCCGCGGACGAGGAAGGGGACACGCTCGGGATGAGCGACCGGATTGCCGCCAGCAAGACCACCGATAAGGGTGCCACCCGCGCCGACGAGGTGCGGCTCGCCATTGAGGAAGACATCTTCCTGGGCCGGCTGCGCCCCGGAACGCGGCTGGACGAGGAAAGCCTCGCCCAGCGCTTCAACATCTCCCGCACCCCGATCCGCGAGGCGATCCTCCAACTTGTCCATGCCGGGCTGGTGGAGAAGCAGCCGCGACAGGGGGCGGTGGTCGCCCCGCTGAAGCTGCACCGCATGGTGCAGATGTTCGAGGTGATGTCGGAAATCGAGGGGCTGTGCGCCCGATTCGCCGCCCGCCGCATGTCGGAGGAGGAGAAGCAGGCCCTGAAACGCCTGCACGACACCTCGAAAGCGTATATGGAGGCGCGGGAGCTGGACGCTTACTACGCGGTCAACCGCTCCTTCCACGAGGCGGTCCAGGCGGGCAGTCACAACGAGCCGCTGCAGGAGATCGCGCGGGGCCTGTTCGCCCGGCTGGCCCCCTACCGCCGCTACCAGCTCAACCACCCTTACCGCGTCAAGGACAGCTTCACGGAGCATGACGACGTGGTGGAGGCGATCCTCGCCGGCGACCCGGAGGCCGCCTACGCCGCCATGCGACGCCACGTGACCATCCAGATCGACATCTTCACCGAGTTCGTGTCCATCATGGGCGGAAACGAAATACAATAGGCGGCTATTACGTATACAAAGATGTGGTCCACGGCATGCGCCTGTGCTAAACCCTGGGCACCGGATCACCGGGTGCATGGAGGGAATCACGATGTCCGACGTGAGTGGCAATGTGGGTGGCAATCTGTTCGAGCTGTTCCGTTCCCGCTTTCCGGCGGACCGCAGCCGCCCCTTCGCTGAAACCGAGCCCGGCACGGACAACGCCCGCACCGTCACCTACGGCGATCTCGAAGCCCTGACCGGCCGCTACGCCAACCTGCTCGCCGACCTCGGCCTGAAGAAGGGCGACCGGGTTGCCGTGCAGGTGGAGAAGTCGGTCGAGAACATCATCCTCTACCTCGCCACCGTGCGGGCGGGCGGCGTCTTCCTGCCGCTGAACCCGGCCTACACGAAGGCCGAGGTCGAGTATTTCCTCACCGACGCCGAGCCGCACGTCTTCGTCGCCCGCCCCGAATCAGCGGACGCGCTGCGCGAAGTTGCCGACAAGGCCAAGGTCGCCCATCTGCTGACGCTTGGCACCCATGGCGAGGGCACCCTGCCGGAGCAGGCCGCCGGCAAGGGCACGGACTTCACGACCGTCCCGGCCGAGGCCGACGATCTCGCCGCGATCCTCTACACCTCCGGCACCACCGGGCGGTCGAAGGGTGCGATGATGAGCCACCGCAACCTCGGCTCCAACGCGCTGACGCTGCACAAATACTGGGGCTTCCAGCCGGACGACGTGCTGCTGCACGCCCTGCCGATCTTCCACACGCACGGCCTGTTCGTGGCGACCAACTGCGTGCTGCTGAACGGCTCCTCCATGCTGTTCCTGCCGAAGTTCGACGCCGAGCAGGTGATGGGGCTGCTGCCGCGCGCCACGGTGATGATGGGTGTGCCGACCTTCTACACCCGCCTGCTCGCCCATCCCGGCCTGACGCGCGAGGCGACGGCGCATATGCGCCTGTTCGTCTCCGGCTCGGCGCCGCTGCTCGCCGACACACACAAGGAGTTCTCCGCCCGCACCGGCCACGCGATCCTGGAGCGCTACGGCATGACGGAGACCGGCATGCTGACCTCCAACCCGCTGGACGGCGACCGCATCCCCGGCACGGTCGGCTTCCCGCTGCCCGAGGTGTCCGTGCGCGTCGTCAACCCGGAGACTGGTGCCAGCCTCGGCACCGACGAGATCGGCATCATCGAGGTGGCCGGGCCGAACGTCTTCTCCGGCTACTGGCGGATGCCCGAGAAGACGACGCAGGAGATCAAACCGGACGGCTTCTTCATCACCGGCGACGTCGGCAAGGTGGACGGGCGCGGTTATGTCCACATCGTCGGGCGGGCCAAGGACCTCATCATCTCCGGCGGCTTCAACGTCTATCCGAAGGAGGTCGAGACGGTCATCGACGGCATCGACGGCGTCGTCGAATCGGCGGTGGTCGGCGTGCCGCATCCCGACTTCGGCGAGGCGGTGACCGCCGTCGTGCTGCGCAAGCCCGGCAGCGCCACCCCGGACGAGGCCGCGGTGATCGCCGTCTGCAAGGAGCAGCTCGCCAACTTCAAGGTGCCCAAGCGCGTCTTCTTCATGGACGAGCTGCCGCGCAACGCCATGGGCAAGGTGCAGAAGAACCTGCTGCGCGACGCCCACAAGGACCTGTTCACCGCGGCAAAGGCGCGCTGAGGCGCGCCGGGCTTTCCTTCTCCGGCCAAATCCGGATAAGGTTCGGCGCTGTTTCCACCCGCCGGATTCTGGACAGGCCAACGGCGAATCGATACGCTGCCGTATGGTCTCCGGAGTGTTGCCGATGGAAGCGAAGACGCTGAACCGCGAATCCTGGCTGTCCGCCGCCTTTTCCGCCCTGGCGGAGGGCGGCGTCGAGCAGGTGCGGGTCGAGCTTCTGGCCAAGCGGCTGAAGGTGACCAAGGGCAGCTTCTACTGGCACTTCCGCGACCGGATGGAGCTGGTGGAGGCGATGCTGGAAGGCTGGAAGACCGGCCGCATCGAGGCGATCAAGGCGCAGACCCGCCTGGACGGCCGCACGCCCGCCGAAGGGCTGCGCTACGTGCTGTCGCTGTATGGCGGCAGCAGCAACCCGCGCGGCATCGCCATCGAACTGGCGATGCGCGACTGGGCGCGCCGGGACCCCCGCGCGTCCGAGATCGTGGCGGAGGTCGACCGCGAACGTCTGCGCTGCGTGTCGGACCTGTTCGCCGGCCTGGGACTGGACCCCGACGACGCCTTCGCGCGGGCGTATCTGTTCTACTCGTTCATCTTCGGGGAAGGGCTGCTGGCCCGCTCCGCGGCACCGGACCGGTTCGAGAGGGCGCGGGACATCTGCGGGAAGGTGCTGGTGCCGGAGGGAGTGTAGGCGCGTTGCCCCCACCCTTCCCACGGCTTCGCCGCGGGCCCCTTCCCTCCCCCGCTTCGCAATGGAGGGAGTTCATCCCCTCCCCTGCGACAGCGGGGGAGGGTCAGGGAGGGGGCAAGCGTCGCCCCATCCGCAAGTTACGTCCCCGTCCCGCGCACCGGCGCGAAGGGCAGGCCCGCGTGATCCAGCGCACGGTCGATCACCTCGTCCGACGCGCCGTCGAACAGTTGCAGCAGCAGGTCGTCCACCACCCACTCGTTCGTCGGGGTCAGGGCGGCGAACAGGTCGGCCATGACCTCCGCCTGGAAATCGTCGCGGCGGTTGTCGCTGCCCTCGTAGCCCATGCGCTTGGCGGTGGCGATCGCCACTTGGAAGGGTGGCACCAGGACCGGCGCGACCGACGCCCTTTTCAGCACCGCCCGCAGCCCCAGCGCCCCGTCATCCCAGGCCAGCTTGCGGGCGTTCTCCGCCGGAATGCCGGCCTTGGCTCCCAGCCCCGCCGCGAACAGCGCGACGTCGCCCGCGCACAGCACGCGGAACAGCAGCGCCGCGGTGAAGCGCCCGTTGGCGTGCAGCCAGCGGGCCACCGCCTCCACATCCTCGTCGCCGCGCAGCGCCGGGCGCAGCAGCCGCAGCGTTGCCGACTCGCGTCCGCGGTTGGCCAGCCGGTCCACCAGATCCTTGGACAGGCCATGGCTGTGGGCCAGCGTGGCGCGCATCGCGTCGGACACGAAGGCGATCAGCCGCTCCACCACGGCCAGCGGCAGGCCGGGGCGGGTCGCCGCGGCCTCACTGACCATGCGCACGCGGCCGAAGCGGTCCAAGGCCCGGTGCAGCGCCGGCTCCGCCAGCTCCGCGCCGGGGTTGCGCAGCAGAGCGGTCACCACCGCGACGTTGCCGGTCTCGACGACGGCCCCGGCCACCCGCGCCGACACGGTGTGACGGTTGGCGACGGCCATATGCTTGCCGGCGTCGGGGTCGGACAGCACATCGAGCAGCAATTCGTCGCTGAGGCTTCCGGCGTCGCGCAGGATCGGGAAGGCCACGCGGGCCACGTCCTTCACCAGCCGTTCGGCCAGCTCCGCGGTCAGCATGGCGTTGTTGCGGATCTGCCAGGCCACCGCCTCGCGCACCGCGACCTGGGCGTCGGCGGCGAAGCAGTGCATGACCTCCAGCGCCAGCGACCGTTCGGCGTCGGTCAGCCCGCCTTTCTCCAGATCGCCGGCCAGCTTCTGCATCGTGTCGATGCGGGCCTCCGCCGACGAGGATTCGAGCAGGCGCTCGACGTCGCGGATGGACAGGGATGAGTCGGTCATGTGCGGATGCCTGCGGGTGGGAGATGCATAAGGCTGTTCAGTCGAGTCCCTTAGTCGGGCCACTCAATCGAGTCCCTGCCCGGCGTACCGGACCATGTCGCCCCAGATGCGGTCGAGCCGGCGCAGCGTGCGGTAGGCGGCCTTCAGGTCGGCCGCCTCCGCCTCGTTGCGCACCAGCGCCGTGGCCTGCACCTGCTCCAGCTTGAACAGATCGTCGCGCAGCGTCCGACCCTTGTCGGTCAGACGCAGGCGGGCCGTGCGGCGGTCGCGCTGGCTGGCGCCGCGGTCGATGTAGCCGGCCTCAACCAGAATTTTCAGACTGTAGGAGGCGTTGGACCCCAGGTAATAGCCACGCTCCATCAGGTCGCGGACCGACGGCTCGTCGTCGCCGATCAGCATGACCATCAGCGCCTGAACCGGCCCGATGTCGTCGACGCCCTGCCGCAGAAGGCCGGCCCGCACGACGTCCAGGAACCGGCGGTGCATCCGCTCGATCAGCCGGGCCAGCCCGTGATACTCGGCCAGTTCCGCCGCATCGATGGCATCCGGCTTGTCTTGGGCCGGCTTGGATTCGGCGCCCGCCCGGCGCTGCGTACTCATCCCTCGTCTCTCCGTCACTCGGCGGCTTGCGCCAGGGCCGGGCCGCGGTAGCCGCCCGGATGACGGCGGCGCCATTCCCACGCGCTGCCGATGATGCTGTCCAGATCGGGGAAGCGCGGGCTCCAGCCCAACTCGCCCCGGATGCGCTCCGACGAGGCGATCAGCATCGCCGGATCGCCGGCGCGGCGCGGCCCGACCTTCACCGGGACCGTCAGCCCGGTGACCCGCTCCGTCGCATCGATCACCTCGCGGACGCTGTAGCCCGTGCCGTTGCCCAGGTTGAAGCGGACGCTGCGTGTCTCCAGCGCCGGCAGCACCCGCAGGTGCGCATCGGCGAGGTCGCAGACATGGACGTAGTCGCGCACGCAGGTGCCGTCCGGCGTCGGGTAGTCGTCGCCGAAGATCTCGATGTGTGAGCGCCGGCCGCTGGCGGCGTCGAGCACCAGCGGGATCAGGTGGGTTTCCGGGTCATGATCCTCGCCGATGATCCCGTTCGGATGCGCGCCGGCGGCGTTGAAGTAGCGCAGGCAGGCGGAGCGCAGGCCGTGGCAGCGGTCCGCCCAATGCAAGGCGCGCTCGATGAAGAACTTGGATTCGCCGTAAGGGCTGCCGGGGTCGATGGTGGTCTCCTCGTCGATCGGCTGGCGCTCCGGCGTGCCGAACAGGTTGGCGGTCGAGGAGAAGACCATCTTGCGCACGCCGGCCGTGGTCGCCGCGCGAATCAGGTTCAGCGAGTTGACGGTATTGCCGTGCAGATAGAGATGCGGGTCGCGCATCGATTCGCCGACCAGCGACAGGGCGGCGAAATGGAACACCGCGTCGAAACGCCATTCTGCGAAGACGCGGGTTAGCGCGTCCATGTCGGCAAGGTCGGCCTCCACGAAGGCAGCGTCGGACGGCACGGCAGCGCGGTGGCCCTGGCGCAGGTTGTCGAGCACGACGACCCGGAAGCCGCGGTCGAGCAGTTCGGCCACGCAGTGACTGCCGACATAGCCGGCACCGCCGGTCACGAGTACGGTCTGGGGCGTGTTCATCGTAAATATTCCTTGGATTTGAGAAATATTCGTCAGTCCAGGCACCCGCCGGCATCAAAGGATCGTACATCCCCCGGTGGCAAGTGCAAGAGTTCCGCGATGCACCATGCCGCCAATTCAGACGGAAGGCCAGTTGACGAAAAAGAGACATGGGCGTCGGGAAATGCTCGGCGCGTGATCGGAAAAATGTTTTGGAACAACATTTTACAGCGCTGCAAATACCCCTTTCGATCAGTGTCGGACGGGGTAAGGGCTCAAAGTTGTCACACGCCGCAGCGCAGCGTCGGACGTAAGCGGAAATGGTGCGGGAGCAGTCTTCCCGCAATGGGCGGCCTTTGTCCGGACTTCGTCTCAAAAGGAGTTCATGCGACGCGGCCGCATCTCAACATTTCGTTAACCATGAAACCCTTTGCATGACCGGCTTCATGGCCCGCCCCAAAACCTGAGAACGCGGGACTCCGGAACGCGGCTGGAACGCAGGACGCAAGAAAAGGAATCGGCATGAGCGGTACGGATCGGACCCTGCTGACCCAAGCCTACCGGAAGATCGGACGCGGGCTGCTGCTGGCCGGCGCCCTCACCTTCTTCGTCAACATCCTGATGCTGGTGGTGCCGCTCTACACGATGCAGGTCTACGACCGCGTGATGAGCAGCCGCAGCCTGGAGACGTTGACCATGCTCGCGGTGATCTCCGTGGGCGGGCTGGTGCTGTATGGCGTGCTGGACTTCATCCGGGCGCGCGCCTTCCTGGTCTGCGGGGCGGTGATCGCGCACCGCTTCAACGTGCCGGCGCTGCAGGCGGCCATCGTGGACGCGCTGGGCGGCGGGACGCGCAACGCCGGCCAGACGATGCGCGACCTGAACGACCTGCGGAATTTCATGACCAGCAACGCCGTGGTGGTGCCGCTGGACCTGCTGTGGACGCCGATCTTCCTGGTCATCCTGTTCATCCTGCACCCGATCTACGGCTGGATCGCGGTGGGGTCGGCGCTGCTGCTGCTGACCATGAACGCGCTGACCGACGCGCTGACTCGCCGCCCCATCGCCGAGGCGAACGAGGCGTCGGCCAAGGTCTTCGCCGACGTGGCCAGCACCGTCCGCCACGCCGAGGCCATCGAAGCCATGGGCATGCTGCCGCCGCTGGCCCGGCGCTGGCAGATGGCGCAGATCGGTTCCGCCTCGCTGATCGACCGCGGCGTCGTGCTGTCGCGCGGCATGGCCTCGGCCTCCCGCTCGCTGCGGCTGATCCTGCAGATCGCCACCATCTCGGCGGGCGCGGCGCTGGTCATCCGGAACGAGGCGTCTCCGGGCAGCATGATCGCCACCGGCATCATCATGGCCCGGCTCCTCCAGCCCTTCGAGCATCTGGTGGAGAACTGGCGGCAGTGGGTCGTCGCCCAGACCGCCCACAAGCGCATCCGCGAGCTTCTGAACGGCGAGGGCGCGCGGCGCAGCACCATGCCGCTGCCCCGTCCCGACGGGCGTCTGGCCGTCGACCGTGTCAGCCACGTGCCGAAGGGCCTGCAGCGCCCGGTGCTGCGCGGCGTTTCCTTCGCGCTGGAGCCGGGGGAGGTGCTGGGGATCATCGGCCCGTCGGGCGCTGGCAAATCGACCCTCGCCCGGCTGCTCGTCGGCATCTGGGAGCCCACCGCCGGCGGCATCTACCTGGACGGCACCAGCACCTTCCTGTGGGAGCGCGAGAGCTTCGGCCAGTATGTCGGCTACGTCCCGCAGTCGGTGGCGCTGCTCGACGGCACCATCGGCGAGAACATCTCCCGCATGGCCCAGGCCGACCCGGCCGAGATCGTGCGCGCCGCCCGGCTGGCCGGCGTCCACGACATGATCGGCCGCCTGCCCTTCGGCTACGACACGCCGGTCGGCGAGAACGCCTTCGCCCTGTCCGGCGGCCAGCGGCAGCGCATCGCGCTGGCCCGCGCGCTGTTCGGCAAGCCCCGCCTGATCGTGCTGGACGAGCCCAACTCCAACCTCGACCATGAGGGCGAGCAGGCGCTGCTGACCGCGATCAACCACGCGCGGCGCGACGGCGCCACCATCGTGATGGTCGCGCACCGCCCCTCCATCGTGTCGGTCGCCGACAAGCTGCTCGTCCTCAAGGACGGCATGGTCGAGCATTTCGGCGAACGCACCGACGTGCTGAAGATGGTCCAGCCCGGCGGCGCCGTGAAGGTGGCCCGGCTGGTCCGGACGGGAGAATCCGCATGACCGACACGACGCTTTCCCAGCCCGCGAACGCGCCATCCCCCCTCACCGCCGCCTGGTCGCCGGTCATCGACGTGACGCCGCACGAACCGACGCTGCGCGGCACCGCGCTGGCCGGGGCGCTGGCCGTCGCCATCGGCTTCGGCAGCTTCTTCGGCTGGGCCTTCACCGCCAGCCTGGACAGCGCGGCCATCGCGCCCGGCACCATCATGGTGGAAAGCCACCGCAAGACCGTCTCCCACCTGGAGGGCGGCATCCTCAGCGAACTGCTGGTCAAGGACGGCGACATGGTCACGGCCGGGCAGGTCCTGCTGCGGCTCGACACCACGCAGAGCGGCGCGGTGGTCGCCCAGCTTCACGGGCAGTACTGGACCTCGCTGGCCCGTCTCGCCCGGCTGCGTGCCGAGCAGACCGACGCGAAAGCTCCGGTCTATGCCGACGAACTGGTGGCCGCCGCCAAGACCAGCTCCGTCGCCGCCGAGGCGCTGGCTGCGGAACAGCGCCTGTTCGAATCGCGGCGCGACGCCTATGAGGGACAGATCTCCATCCAGCGCAAGCGCATCGGCCAGCTCCGCGACGAGCTGGTGGCGCTCGATTCACAGCGCGTCGCCGCCAACGACCGGCTGCGCTACACCCAGGACGAGCTGCGGATCGTCGAGACGCTGCTCGCCAAGGGTTACGAGCGCAAGCCACGCATGCTGGAGCTTCAGCGCAACGTCGCCGACACCAAGGGCCGGCTGGGCGAGATCCAGGCCGACAAGTCGAAGGCCGAGCAGGGCATCGCCGCGGCGGAGCTGGAGATCATCAACCTCGGCAACAACCGCCGGTCGGAGGTCGGGAACGAGCTTCAGACCATCCAGGCCACCGTCTCCGACCTGTCGGAGCGGCTGCGCAGCGCCGGCGACGTGCTGAAGCGCCAGGAACTCGTCTCTCCTCAGGCGGGCCGGGTCACCAACCTGCGCTTCTACACGCCGGGCGGCGTCATCCCGGCGGGCCAGGGCATCCTCGACATCGTTCCGCAGGACGACGGGCTGATCGTCGAGGCCCGAGTCGCCCCCGCAGACGTGCAGAACATCGACGTGGGCGGCAGCTCCATGGTGCGGCTGGTCGGCTACCGCCAGCGGCTGGTCCCGCCGGTCCAGGGGAAGGTGCTGACCCTCTCCGCCGACCAGCTTGAGGACGAGCGCACCGGGCAGGCCTATTTCCTCGCCCGGATCAGCCTCGACGCCGCGGCGCTGAAGGCCCTGCCGAACGTGGACCTGCATCCCGGCATGCCGACCGAGGTGATGATCCACGGGCACACCCGCAAGGCCATCGAGTATTTCCTGACGCCGCTGACCGACGGCATGAACCGCGCCTTCCGCGAGAACTGATCGCGGCGGCCCCGCACCGGATCATTTCGCACGCTCCCCCGTTGCCCAGCAGGCAAGACGGGGCCGACAGGCCAAGGAAGGGAGCGTGCGAGCATGACCACACAGTGGGACCGGAACACCCTGAAGCGCGTCGCCGACGCCATCGGCGACGTCCATCTCTACGACAAGCACCACACCGGCGAGTTCATCGCCATGCGCCTGCGCGATTCGCTGGCCGACAGCCCCGGCTATGACCGGGCGACGGTCGACGACAAGCTGATGCAGTTGGCGCGGGTCGCGTTGGACGCCGCCGAGGCCGGAAAAGTCTGATCCGGCCCGGACTCCGGATAGACGCAAGAAAAAAGTTTTTGTCCTTTCGGGGGCGTTGCCCACAGCCCTCCGGCGGCGTTCCGCTCGACGTCGGCGGGCTGCCGGAGCGGCTTGGACATCGGGCAACGCCCATCCGGGCTGCCTGACGGAGCGCTTTTTGGACACCGCGCGCCCCCAAGCGGCCCGCACCGCTCAGCCACCGCTTTCAAATTCCGGCTTTTAAAACGCCCAGCCTTCGCCGTCGGCTTTTTAAAAGGACGGTGTTTTGAATGCACCGCAGCATCGTCCGATACCTCGGAAGAGCAATGATCAACGGCGTAATCCTAAGCCAAACGCATAGGACTTGCGGGTCTTTTCACGGCATTTCGTCGAATTTCGACAAAAACGTCTTCCCGATCTCTTTGAAAGTATTTCCGACCAACAGTTTCGCCTCTTTGGCTAATCACGAGCCTTAATCTTGGGGCAAGCTCGTAAAACCACCGTTGTGGCACGGCGTCCAAAATTAGATGTTTAGAATTTCGAAGGGCTTTGAAGCCAAGGTGACGGGAATGACGTAATGAACGTTGATGATTATTGTGTTTTGACTCTATGAACTCAAGATTTGCCTGGGTTTGACCTTATGTTTGTCACAGCCATGCCAAACGGTATTTGGGTAAAGGCTTAGTGGTACCTCGCCATTTCGGGGTAGGAAATCCCCCACCCCACCGAATCCCATCGTTAAGGAGTATGATTCATGGCCACCCTTCCTGGCGGCAACTATGACGACATCATCACCGGCACCAACGGCAACGACTTCATCGACGGCGGCAACGGTGACGACATCCTGATGGGTGGCAACGGCGCCGACACGATCCTGGGCGGCGACGGGCGCGACGCCCTGTTCGGCGGGAACGGCGACGACGTCCTGAGCGGCGGCAGCGGGGCCGACGTCCTGGACGGCGGCAACGGAAACGACACGCTGGATGGCGGGGACGGCGACGATTACCTGTCCGGCGGCAACGGCGACGACGTGCTGATCGGCGGCCGCGGCAACGACATCCTCGACGGTGGGAACGGCGATGATGTCCTGAGCGGCGGCGACGGCGCCGACATTCTGCGCGGCGGGAACGGTGACGACGTCCTGATGGGCGGCGGCCACAACGACTACCTGGATGGCGGCGCGGGCAACGACATCCTGATGGGCGGCACCGGCGACGACATCCTCAAGGGTGGCGAGGGCGACGACTACCTGGATGGCGGTGCGGGCAACGACATCCTGGAAGGCGGTGCGGGCAACGATATCCTCGTCGGCGGCGCCGGGAACGACATCTTCGTCTTCTCGGGCGGCGGCGGCCAGGACGTCGTTCTCGACTTCCGCGCCGGCGAGGACATCCTCCAGATCGAGCGCAACATCAACGGTCTCGACATCAACGACGCCTCCGATCTGGCGGCCCGCGTCACCGACATGGGCGGCAACGCCATGATCGATCTCGGCAACGGCGACAGCATCATGCTGAAGGGCGTTTCGGCCGACGAAGTTCACAACAACCCGAACGACTTCTTCGTCATTCACTAAAGACGTAACCCACCCAGGAACCGGACCGGCGGCGTGCTGTATTCACGCCGCCGATGGGTCCGGCTAAGGAACGCATGACCGTGCTCGCCGTCCTGCCGGCCTCCGCCTCCATCGCGTCCGCCCAGCTCCATGCGCTCGGCGACGACTTCGTGCTCGCCTCGTGGGAGAGCGACGGACCGGAGCCCTCCGGCCGGGTCGTTCCCACCCTCGACGGCGAGGAGGTCCGGCCGCCCTACACCACCTTGTCCGTGCGGACGAGTTGGGGTGGGCAGCGGGTGCTGTCGATCCTGCGGGCGCCCCGGATTTCCGGTGCGCCCATCCGTTTCGTGGCCCAGAGCCGCGTCGTCGCGGAGGTCCTGGCCGAACCGCAGGTTCCCGACCCCGACCCCGCCTTCCTGCTCGGCAGCCTCGACGCGCCCTCGCGGCTGCGCGTGGTGCGTTTCCTCTTCGATTTCGCGCGCTCCACCCCGGCGCTGCGCAGCGACGCCGGCTTCGCCATGGTCTGCCGCCGCATGGTGCTGGAGCTGTCGCCCACCCCGTCCCCGCTCGTGGCCCGCGCCCTGGCGACCGACGAGCTTCTGCTCTGCGGCGGGTCGTTGTCGTCGGGCTTCGGCGAGGTGACGGGGGCGGTCATCGTCACCGCGGGCGCCGTAGGCCCCTCCCCCTTCGACGTCTGCATCGGCTCCGCGCTGGACCGGCGTGGCCGCGCGGCCATGTCGCTGCTGGTCGACAAGGCGCTGTGCGCGCCGGGCAACCTGCTGGTGGTGCTGGGCCGCAACGGGCTGGCCTGCCGCGCCTTCTCGGCCGTGGCGCCCAACCTGCCAAGCCTGACCGAGCGGCTGTCCACGCGACGCGACACGCCGCTGGAACTGCGCCAGTACATTCTGAACGCGCTCGCCCAACGCGGGCGGTCGGACGCCACGGCGGCGGCGGCGGTGCGCGAACTCCAGGTGCTCGCCCCGTTGCCCAAGCGGCAGGTCGCCGACGCCAAGCGCTCGATCGGCGCCGCCCTCGACCTCGCGGTGCCGACCGGCGACGGCGGGCTGTTCCTGGCCGGCTGGGTGCACGACCCGCACGGCCTGTCCGGCGGCCTCACCGTGCACACGCCCTTCGGCGGCGAGCGCCGGCTGGAGGTGCTGGAGCACCGCTTCCCGCGCGAGGACGTGGCGAAGCTGTTCGGCACCGCCCCGTCCACCGACCGCAGCGGCTTCGTCGCCTATCTGCCCGGCGCCCCCGAGCCCGCCGCGGCGCTTCAGGTCCATGCAGAGCTTCGTCTCGGCTCCGGCGGGTCGATCCGTCTGGTGCCGCCGCTGCGCCCGCTGTCGCCCGCCGACGCCCGCGCCGCGGTGCTCGGCAGCCTGCCGCCGCAGCACGCGACTCCGCTGGTTCTGGAAACGGTGATCGCCCCGGCCGTGGCACCGCTCCACGCCGCCCACATGGCGAGCCGCGGGGAGCCGGAGATCGTCAGCTTCGGGCGCGGTCCGGAGACGCCCGCCGTCTCGGTCATCATCCCGCTGTACAAGGCGCTGGAGTTCCTGCGCTTCCAGCTCTCCAGCTTCGCCACCGATCCCGGCATGGCCGAGGTGGAACTGATCTTCGTGCTCGACAGCCCGGAGCAGCGCGACGAGCTGGTGCACATGCTGCACGGCTTCCACGCGCTGTACGGCCTGCCGATGCGGGTGCTGGTGCAGCCGGCCAATTACGGCTACTCAGCGGCCAACAACGCCGGTGTCGCGGCCTCCATCGGGCGGACGCTGCTGTTCCTGAACTCCGACGTGATCCCCGACCAGCCCGGCTGGCTGCCCGTCCTGCTCGCCGCGCTGGAGCGCGCGCCGGGGACCGGGGCGGTCGGGCCGAAGCTGCTGTTCGACGACGACAGCCTGCAGCACGCCGGCCTGTATTTCGACCGCGACGTCCGCGGGCGCTGGTACAACCATCACTTCTTCAAGGGCCTGCCGCGCGACTTCCTGCCCGCCCGGCGGGAGCGCAGCGTGCCCGGCGTGACCGGCGCCTGCCTGATGATGACCCGCGAGACCTTCGACGCGGTGGGCGGCTTCTGCGAGGACTACGTCATCGGCGACTATGAGGATTCCGACCTCTGCCTGCGCATTCGCAAGGCCGGGCTGGACATCCGCTACGTCCCCTCGGTCGAGCTGTACCATCTGGAACGCCGCTCGATCAGCCGGCACCAGGGCTACACCCGCGGCGTCGCGTCCGAATACAACGGCTGGCTCCACGCCCGCCGCTGGGGCGTGATGATGGAGGAGCTGGCCGCCCGCGACTGGAGCGAGGTGCCGCCGCCGCCCGCGCTGGAGGACAGCCTGATGCGCCCCCTGTCGGCGGGCGCCCCCACGGACACCGCCCTTCCCGTTGCCGTTCCGGGCAAATCCCGCCTGTTCGGGCGCGCGAACCGGAACCGGAGCTGACCTGATGAACGAGATCCTCACCGGGCGCCGCCTCGCCGTCCTGCGCCGCAACACCGACCCCCGGCTGGAATGGCTGTGCGCGCAGATCGCCCGCAACCGCTTCCTGCCCGTGCCGCCGCCGGACCGCGTGTTCATCGGGGATGGCGATTTCCGGGCCATCGGGGCGGAGTTCCTGCGCCACTTCGTCCGCGTCGGCGGGCTGAAGCCGAAGCACCGCGTGCTGGAGATCGGCTGCGGCATTGGGCGCATGGCCGTGCCGCTGACCCAGTATCTCGACTCCAGCTACGACGGCGTGGACATCGTCGAGGACGGCATCCGCTGGTGCGCGGAGACGATCACCCCGGCCTATCCGGAGTTCCGCTTCCGGACGCTCGATGTGGCAAACGCCCTCTACAACCCCGGCGGGGCGGAGGACGCGGCGCAGACCCGCCTGCCCTTCCCGGACGGCGGGCATGACTTCGTGATCCTGACCTCGGTCATCACCCATCTGCGGACGGCGGAGACGGTGCGCTACGCGGCGGAGATCGCCCGCGTGCTGAAGCCGGGCGGACGCTGCTTCCTCAGCCTGTTCCTGGTGGACGCCCGCGCGCGGGACGGCATCGCGAAGAAGACCGCACGCCCGGCCTTCCTTGAGGCCGCCGGGCCGGAATTCATCGCCGACGAGGCCAACCCGAACGCCGCCGTCGCCTACAGCGAATCCTTCCTGCTGGGCACCTTCGCGGAACAGGGGCTGCGCCCGGCGCGCCCGGTCCTGCGCGGCCACTGGAGCGGGCAGCGCAACGCCGAGAATTTCCAGGATCTCCTGGTTCTGGAAAAGGAGGGCGCGCGATGAGCCTGCCCCGCGTCCTCGTCGTCGCCCACAACCACCCCAGCCTGCATCCCGGCGGCACGGAAATCTTCGCGCACGAGCTGTTCGGCAGCCTGAAGGCCAAAGGGGCGGAGGCCCTGTTCCTCGCCTGCACCAACGGCGTCCACCGCGACCGCAAGCCCGGCACCAACCTCCAGACGCTGGGCCGCAGCGCCGACGAGGTGGTGCTGTGGGCTGGGCATTTCGATCACTTCTTCCAGAGCCAGATCGACCTGCACGGCATCGTGCCCGACCTGTCGAACCTGCTGCGCGCCTTCCAGCCGGACATCGTGCACATCCACCACACGCTGCTGCTGGGCGTGGAGATGCTGTTCCTGATCCGCCGCGTCTGCCCGCGCGCGCGCATCGTCTACACGCTGCACGACTACTACCCGATCTGCGCCAATGACGGGCAGATGGTGACGACCAACGGCCACGCGCTGTGCCGCATGGCCTCGCCCGACGCCTGCCACCGCTGCTTCCCCGACCGGCCGGCCGACCAGTTCGTGCTGCGCGAGAAGCACATCAAGGCGATGTTCGGGCTGGTCGACCATTTCCTGGCGCCCAGCGCCTTCCTGCGCGACCGCTACATCGCCTGGGGCATCGACCCGGACAGCATCTCCGTCATGGAGAACGGGCGCCCGGCGGTCCGTCCGGCGCCGCACCGGCCGCTGCCCGCGGGCGCGCCGCGCAACGCCTTCGCCTATTTCGGCAACCTGAACCCCTTCAAGGGGATCACGGTCGCGCTGGACGCCGCCGCCCGGCTGGAGAAGCAGGGGCAGGACCTGACGCTGGCCGTCCATGGCGGCGCGCCGTTCCAGACCGACGCCTTCAAGGACAAGGTCGAGCAGGGCTTCAAGGGCGCCCGCGGCACCGCCGTCCGCCACGGCCCCTACCGACGCGAGGAGATGCCCGAGCTGATGGCCGCCGCCGACTGGGTGGTGATGCCGTCGATCTGGTGGGAGAACGCCCCGCTGGTCATCCGCGAAGCCTTCCAGCACCGCCGCCCGGTCATCTGCAGCGGCATCGGCGGCATGGCGGAATCGGTGACCGACGGGGTGGACGGGCTGCATTTCCGGGCGGGGGACGCCGCGGATCTGGCGCGCGTGATGACGCGCGCGATGACCGAGCCGGGCCTGTGGGACCGGCTCGTCTCCAACATGCCGGCGGTCCCGACGACCGAGGAGTCCGCCGAAAAACACGTCATTCTCTATGACGACATAATGAACGGTCCGGGGGGATCGCATGGGCAGGGCTCGATTGTGGGGAGCATCGCGGGATGAAGGAACCGATCACCAAGGCCGACATCACGGCGGCCATTCTTCTTGACGACGACACGCTCGTCCTGTTCGGCGCCATCGACCGGGCGCTGCCCGCGCAGGGCGCCGTGCATCTCGACGGGTCGGTGGAGGGCCGCTACGCCGGACGCTCCTGGGCCGACGCGGAGGGCGAGCGCTGGTTCCTCGGCGGCATCCGCGTGCCGGGGCTGGCGCAGATGCGCCCGTCGCGCGTCGAGCTGGCGGACGAGAAGGGGGAACGCCTGGTCCTGCCGCGGCTGTCCAACGTCCGCACCAACCCGTCGCACCTCGTCTCAGCGCTGAAGGGCTTCCAGCCCGGCGCGCTGGCCGTGGCGCTGGATTTCGCGATCCAGCTCGCCGCCTCCTCAAAGGACGGGGCGGAGAACGAATCCGACCGCATCGGGCGCCTGCTCTCGGGCCTCGCCCAGGAGGTGTCGCAGCCGGATGGCTTCGCCGAGGTGTTCGGGCGTTTCCGCGACGGCAGCCTGATGCTCCAGGGTTGGGCGCGCAGCTTCCGCAACGGCGCCCAGAAGATCCTGATCGAGGCCGAGGAGACCGCCGCCTACCGCGCCACCGCCGGGGCCTTCGCCCGTCCCGACCTGCCGCCGGAGGCGTCGGGCGTGATGGCGGTGCTGACCGACCAGACCCCGCTTCCCACCGCCATTCGCCGCATCCACTACCGCGCCGCCGAGGGCTGGCGCCACTTGGAGATTTTCGAGCACCGCACCATCCTGCCTGACGGCGTCGCCTCCGCCCATGTGCGCGACATGCTGGGCAACATCCAGGACGCCGAGACGCGCCAGAAGATGTCCCGCATCGCCGCGTCGCGCTACGACGGTGCGGAAACGGTGTCGCGGCTCGACATCCCGGTGCGGACCGGGCTGGACATGGCGTTGCGCGTGCCGGGCGCCGGGCTGTTCGTCGCCGGCTGGCTGCTCGACCCGACGCGGCAGGTCCGCGCCGTCACGCTGAAGGGGCCGGGCGTCGCCGTCCGGCTCGACGAGGGCTGGTCGCGGCTCGCCCGCCGCGACGTGACGGAGGCCTTCCAGCATGACGGCCTGTTCGCCGGGCGCATGATCCCCGGCCAGGACCAGCACGGCTTCACCGCCTTCGCCGCCGAGCCGTCGGGCCTGCCCCCGGGCGCCGAGTTCCATCTGGAGCTGGAACTGGCCGACGACCGCTTCGCCTTCCTGCCGCTGAGCTGTCTGCCGCCGGCTCCGGAAGCGCTGCGCCGCATGCTGTCGCTGGTCAATCTGGACAGCCCGTCCATCGACACGCTGATCGCGCGTCATGTCGGCCCGATGCTGCGCACCGCCCGCTCCCGCTCCGGTGCGCTGCCGTCGACCGGCGTGCACCCGATGGGCCGTCCGGTGAAGGCGCCGCGCGTCTCGGTGATCCTGCCGGTGACCGACGGTCGCGAGGACGTGGACCTCAACATCGCCCGCCTCGCCATCGACCCGGACTTCGCGGAAACCGAGCTGCTGGTGGTCGCCGCCGCCGGCACGCACGAGCGGTTGGGTGGTGCCGTCCGTCAGGCCGCCGCCTTCTACCGCATGGCCGTCACCTTCGTCGCCGCTCCCGACGCCACCGACGCGTTCGAGGCGATGGCCGCCGCCCTGCCCCACGCCCGCGGCGAGCGGGTGCTGACACTCTCCCCCTCAGTCCTGCCGACTGAGAAGGGCTGGCTGGCGGCGCTGGAGCGGGTGTCGCGCAAGTCCGGCGGGCCGGTGATGGTCAGCCCGACGCTGCTCTACGAGGACCATTCGATCCGCTTCGCCGGCATCATGGCGGTGGAAGGCTCGGACGGCGTCAAGACCTTCGAGCGCCGCTTCGCCGGCTATCCGCGTGACTGGCTGAAGGAGCAGGACGCGGCGACGGTGGACGCCGCCGCCCCGGAATGCGCTCTGCTGCCCAAGGACGCGTTGGTCCGGGCGCTGGCCACCATGGGTTCCTACATGGGGGCCGATCACAAGGGGCTGGATCTCTGCCTGCGCCTGCGCGCGCTGGGCGGGGCCTGCGTCTGGCTGCCCCGCGTCACGCTGGTGGCGCTAGACGAGCAGCCGCGCGACGCGCACGCCGACCGCTGGCGCCGTGCCGGCGCCATGGTGGACCGCTGGAGCTTCGAGGACATCTGGTCCGCCCGCGCCGCCGCCTGAGTCCTTTGCAACGCTGCCCCGCACGCCCTTTCGAGATCGGCCCGACCATGAGCAACAAGCGCGTCCTGATCATCAGCCACGGCCATCCCGCCTTCTCGCTGGGCGGCGCGGAGGTGGCCTCCTACAACCTGCACCAGGGGTTGCACGACCTGCCGGGCTGGGAGAGCCATTACCTGGCCCGCACCTCCCCGCCAGTCACGCCGCACGGCAGTTCCGCCCTGATGGCGCTGCGCCAGAAGGAGCGGGAGGTCCTCTACTACGCCAACGACTACGACCATTTCCGGCTGTCGAACCGCAACCTGCCGGGGCTGGAGAAGGACTTCGTCCGCTACGTCCGCGACCTCCAGCCGGACGTGGTGAACTTCCACCATTTCCTGGGTCTGGGAATCGAGACGATCCAGGCGATCCGGCAGGCGCTGCCGCGCGTGCCGATCGTGGTGACCTTCCACGAGTATCTGTCCATCTGCCACCATCACGGGCAGATGGTGAAGACCAGCCGCAACACGCTGTGCTACCGCGCCAGTCCGGCGGACTGCGCCGGCTGCTTCCCGCACATCGGCGAGGCGCAGTTCTTCAAGCGTGAGCTGTTCCTGAAGACCTTCCTGGAGCAGGCGGACTTCTACGTCAGCCCGTCGAACTTCCTGATCGACCGCTACGTCGACTGGGGCCTGCCCCGCGAGAAGTTCCGGATGATCGAGAACGGCCTGACCGTCGAGGGCATCGCCCCGCCCCGCCCGCTGGCCCGCGGCGGCAAGCGCAACCGCTTCGCCTTCTTCGGCCAGTTGACCGAGTTCAAGGGCGCCCATGTGCTGGTCGAGGCGATCGGCCGCGTCTCCGAAAAGGCGTGGGGCGAAGACGGCGCGCTGATGATCTTCGGCGGCAACCTGGAGCGCCAGCCCGAGGCCTACCAGAAGAAGTTCAACGAGGCGGTGGAGCGTGCCGGCGACCGCGTGCGCTTCTATGGCAGCTACCGCTCCGCCGAGCTGCCCGGTCTGATGAAGGACGTGGATTGGGTGGTGATGCCGTCCATCTGGTGGGAGAACTCGCCGGTGGTGATCCAGGAAGCTTTCCTGCACGGCCGCCCGATCATCTCCAGCAACATCGGCGGCATGGGCGAGAAAGTCACCCACGGTGTGGACGGCCTGCATTTCCGCAACGCCAGCGTCGAGGATCTGGTGGACCGCCTGACCGAGGCGCTGACCACGCCGGACCTGTGGGACCGGCTGCGCATGCGCATCCGCCGCCCCATCGACCGCGCGGAATGCGCCCGCCGCCACGCCGACGTGTTCGACGCGTTGATCGCGAACGCGGGCGGTGGTGCCGTGTCGATGCCCGAACGGGCGGTGGCGCAGAAGCCGTGATGTACACCCCACTTGCCCCCACCCCCCCGCTTCGCGGGTTCCTCCCTCCCCCGCTGCGCAGGGGAGGGCTTGAGGGGCATGCGGCGGAGTTCCCTCCCCTGCGCAGCGGGGGAGGGTTAGGGTGGGGGCAATACGCCGGCATCCTTCTCGCCACCCTCCTCTTCGCCACCCCCTCGCACGCCGCCGACCTCCGCGTCAGCGTCCCCGCAGGTGCGGCGCTGGAGACCGTCTACGACCACCGCACCCAGGCCTGCGAGGACTGGGACGTGCCGGACGCCCCGGCGCGCGCCTGGAAGGCGGCGGACGGCAGCGTCCGGCTGCTCGCCGCGCACACCCGCGCACGCATCCTCAGCGGCCCGTCGCTGAACGAGCTGCACCACACCTGCCGCATCGTCTTCCAGTCGGCCAAGCGCGACGACCCGGCGCGGTTCGACGACATGGGCTGGCTGACCTCGCCCTACACGCTGGACGGGACGACCGTCTACGGGCTGGTCCACAACGAGTATCACGGCCACAAGCGCCGCGACCTCTGCCCGACCGGCGACTACATGGCCTGCTGGTGGAACGCGCTGACCCTCACCGTCTCGCACGACGGCGGGCAGAGCTTCGGACCGGCGCGCTACGTCGCCGGGGTGCCCTACCGCTTCCGCGGCGATCTGGGGAAGCGGGCTGGGCTGTTCGCGCCAAGCAACATCGTCGAGCGCGACGGCTGGTACTACGCGATGGCCTTCGCCGAGGGCATCGGCGCGCAGAAGCGCGGCGTCTGCCTGATGCGCACCCGCGACCTCGGCGATCCGGCGTCCTGGCGGGCGTGGGACGGGCGGGACTTCACGGTCCGCTTCCGCGACCCCTACACCGAGGGTGAGGCCGACCCCGAGGCGTCGGTCTGCGCGCCGCTGCCGCCCGACCGCCTGCCCTTCACCGTCACCAGCCTCGTCCGCCACACGCCGAGCGGCCTCTACGTCGCGGTGATGGCGGGACGACGCGCGGAGCGCAAAGGCGCGGAGCCGGTGTCCGGCGTGTGGGTGTCGACCTCCGCCGACCTGATCGGCTGGTCCGCCCCCCGCCTCGCCTGGGCGGCGCCGCTGCTCACCGACAAGACTTGCGCCGTGGACGAGACCTTCTACTACCCGGCCATTCTCGATCCGGACGCCAGAAGCCGGAACTTCGAGGACACGGATGGAAACGCCTGGCTTTACCTGACCCGGCTTGCCCAGAAAAACTGCAAGCCGACCAGGGATCGTGATCTGGTCCGAATAATGATCCGGGTTGAGCCGTCCCAAAGCGGATAGAATTTATCAAGACAAAACCCGAACCCCGCAACCCTCCACCACCCCGACCCCAGGAGAATTAAATTGGCTAACATCCTAGTCATGATTCCCTCCGGCGAAGTCTACGACCATGACTGCGTGCGGTGGTACAGCTACCAGAACATTCAGCGTAGCATCAATCATTACCACAACATCGGCGACGCCTTCGTCTACGATTCCTCGCTGAAGCTGCTGACCTTCGACCGTCTCGACGTCGTCGAGATCCGCGAGTTCAAGCAGGAGGTGGTGGACCGGGCCAACGCCGAATATGATTACGTCTTCCTGCGCGGGTCGAACTACATCCACGACCACATGACTTGGCCGGAGGGCACCGAGCAGGTGCTGTCCAAGCTGCGCATCCCGGTCATCGCCTTCGGCGTCGGCGCCCAGGCCCCGGCCACCGGCAAGCTGACGCTGTCGGACGAGAGCAAGCGCATCTGGCAGATGTTCGCCGACAAGTCGACGACGCTGGGCGTGCGCGGCACCTACACCGCCGAAGTGCTGTGGGACCTCGGCATCAAGAACGTCCGCATCGTCGGCTGCCCGACCGCCTTCCGCAACCGCGATCCGGAGCTGCGCATCGACCTGCCCGCCCTGGACAGCGTGCGCAACGTCGGCATCACCATGCGCCGCGAGGTGTCCAGCCACTATTCACCGGACGTGAAGACCTACCTCACCCGCCACCGCGACTTCGTCAAGGACATGAGCCGCCGCTTCGACACCGTCCTGATGATGCAGGGCGAGGTCGAGGAGAAGAAGCTGCTCTGGGGCACCGACGAGCAGAAGGCCGAGGCCTGGGACGAGCTGCACAACAACAACTGGCTGAAGAACTGGTACTTCGACGAGGAGCTGGACGAGCTGTACCGCTCGCGCCTGTGGTACTCGGACGTCGTCGCCGACTATGAGAACATCGTGCGCTCGAAGGATCTCGTGCTCGGCTACCGCCTGCACGGCAACCTGATGGCACTGTCGAACGGCACACCGTCGGTCTATTTCAGCTACGACAGCCGCACGGCGGAGTTCGCGGAGACCTTCGCGATCCCCTGCTACGACGTCTATTCCGACAAGCCCTTCGTCCTGGAGGAATACTGGGACCAGAGCCTGTTCGAGAAGTTCAACCGCACCTTCTATCAGCGCTACCGCGACATGCGGGAGTTCCTGGACGAGAACTACATCCCGCACCGCATGCCCAGCCCGACCGCGCGCAAGACCCCGCAGCGCGAGGCGGCCTGACGGCGGTTGCCGCTCTTCCAGAAAAGCACTTTCGTAACCCTCTCCCCTCTGGGGAGAGGGGACTTCAATTATTTCGCGAGTGCCCGCCATGCCCGACGTCGCCACGCCCGACACCCTGCCCTCCACCCCCGTCGCGGCGGAGCCAGCGGCGTCCGTCATCGAAGGCCGGGTGGACGCCGTCCAGGCCGGACGGATCTACGGCTGGGCCTGGGACCGCTCCTACCCCACCGACCGCCTGACGGTGGAGTTCCGCGCCGAGATGCCGGACGGCCGCAGCGTGGTCCTGGGGCGTGCGCTGGCCGACCGCCCGCGCGAGGATCTGGTGGGCGGCAACTTCGGCGACGGGCATCACGCCTTCGAGGCCGACCTTGAAATTCCGGCCGGGCTCGACCCCACGCGCGTCGTCGCCGTGGCCGCCGCCCCGAGCACCGGCACCATCGCCACCTTCGCCCAGCCGAGCGCCGAGGAAAAGCTGCTGGAGCGCACGCTCGCTCCGCATCTGGTGCGCATCGGCGCCGGGCTGGACGCCGCCCGCCGCGACCACCAGCAGATCGCCGCCGGCCAGCAGGGCATCGCCCGGCTGCTGCGCGAGACGCAGGAGCGCATCGCCGCCGGCCAAGCCGGAACCAGCACCGCCGCGGCGCAGCAGGCCGCCCTGTCGGACGCGCTGCACAGCCTTCAGGAGCGGGTGGCCGGGCTGGAGGTCTTCCTCGTCCGCATGGACACGACGCTGCGCGGCTTCGACGATGCGCTGAAGGTGAAGTCGGCCAAGTCGCACGCCCCCACCATCATCGCCGCCCTGGCCTCAGCCGTGGGGGCCTTCGCCGCGACGGTGATCGGGCTGGCCATCTTCGGGTAACGGCGGCCCGCCGCCCTCCCTGCTCCTGCTCCGAGACTCCGTTTCATTGTTCCCAGGCGCTTCAGCCGCCGCCGATCCTGGCGGCGGCTTTTCCATGCGCTGATGGTGGGTGCGCCGATGATGGACGCGCGGCCGTTCCGCGTGCCACCCTGCATGACGCGCGTCCCGCCGGGATCATGCGGGCCGCGATGCGGCGTTCAGGGCGTCCCTGAAACGAACCGCATTCCGAACCGACAAGGCCAGCGGCCTTCTACCGGGAGACATGCGACATGCCCGCAGATGGTCCTTCCACCCCTCCGACCTCCCCGCTCGGCGGCGCCCTCATCACGCCCAAGGACCTCCACGCGATCAGCGAAGCGCAGGAGAAGGCGCGCCTCAAGGAGGCGCAGGATCTCGCGAAGAAGCAGCAGGAGGAGCAGACCGCGATCCACGAAGCCTTCATGCACCAGCACATCCGTCCCGACGCCAAGGAGCGCTTTACCCATGCCGTGCGCGCAGCGGCGGAACGCGGGGAGACCGAAATCGAGATCGTGCGTTTTCCCAGCAGCTACTGCAGCGATGGCGGCCGGTCGATCAACAATTTCGAGCCCGACTGGCCGGACAGCCTCACCGGCTTCGCACGGGAGGTCTACGACAATTACGACCGGTATCTCCGCCCCGCCGGCTACAAGCTGCGCGCCCAGATTTTGAGCTATCCCGGCGGCATGCCGGGTGACGTCGGCGTCTTCCTGCATTGGTGAGACCAGCCACGTCCGGACGCACCGACACCCGGCCAAGGAATGGCCGGGCGCGGTCGTCGCCGAAACGATGGAGAGAGAACCCGTCCTTACGCGGTCGGGCTGGCCTTGGAGGCCGAGGAGATGGTGTTGTTGGCGACGTTCTGGCTGATGCTGTCGGCGATGGACACCGCCGAGCGGCCGTTGTTGTTGTTGAAGATGTTGTCGTGCACGTCGAGCGTGATCGACCCGGCGCCCTTCAGGTGCTCCATGATGCCGCCGTTGTTGTTGAAGATCTCGTTGCCGTAGATCTTGTAGGTGACGCTGGTGCCCTGGTTCTGGCCGACCGAGATGCCGACGTTGGCGTTGCCGTAGATCGTGTTGTCGTAGATCTCGGTGCTCGACTTGGCGAGGATGCCGGCGCCGCGCGGGTTGTCGTAGATCGTGTTGTCGTGGATCTTCAGCGTGCTGTTGGCCTGGCTGTGGTCGTGGTACAGCCCGTGCGAACGGCCGTCGCCGCCACCGGCGCCGTTGTTGAAGATCGTGTTGCCCGCGATCTCACCGCTCAGGATGCGGCCGTTCCAACCCGAATACACACCGTCGGTCCGCCAGCCGTTGTCGCTGATCGTGTTGTTGGTGAAGTACTGGTCGGCGTTGTCGGCGGAGTAATGCACGATGCCGTAGGCGCCGTTGCCGTCGATCGTGGAATGGTCGATCCGCAGCCCGTGGGAGGTGCCGCTGATGACGACGCCCGAACCGTGGTTGTCGACGATCTGCGAGTTGGTGACCTTCACGTTGTCGGCGCCGCCGTTGAGCAGCAGGCCGGCGTCGCCCGAACCCTTCATGGTCAGGCTGTCGAAGGTGATGTTGTCCTTGTTGTTCAGGCTGACGGCGTAGCTGGAGCCGCTGGCCGCCTCGATCACCGGGTTGGCTCCGGTGCCGTAGGCGCCGTAAATGATCGGCTTGTCGGAGGTGCCGGAGGTCGAGGCCAGCAGGCTGTCGTGCCAGGTCTCGCCACGCTCGAACAGGACCAGGGAGCCGGCGGCGAAGTTGGTGGAGTTCACCTTGTCCAGCGACTTCCAGGCCTGGTTCGCGTCATGGCCGGAGTTGCTGTCGCTGCCGTTGGTCGCATCGACGTAGTAGATCTGCGAGGCCGGGGTGGACGGGTAGTCCGACGTGCCGGAGGTCGGCGCCGTGGGGGCGGCCGGGGCCGCAGCGGCGGTCGTCGCGAAGAACTCCTTCGGAGCGGCGACGGCCAGCGTGCCGTTCCACCACATGTTGGCCTGACCCGGGACGACGTCCTTGCCGTCGAGCGCGCCCTTGTCATAGGTGACGGACGGATCGGTCGGGGCGACCTTGTGACCGTTGATGGAGATGGCGTTGACGGTCAGGTTGCGGTCCTGCCCATCGACGGCGCCGTCGTTGTCGTACTGGATCTGAATCTTGTGCGCCTGATCGGCGGTCACGTTGGCGTCGAAGGAGAAGTCCTTGGCATCGCCGCCCGCGGTGCCTTCGCCGACAACGGCGCCGTCCACCAGCAGTTTGAAATGGGGCGAGACGCCGCCCGCGGCGGTGCCGGAGGCGTTCACGACGATCTTGGCGGTGGAGGCGGCAGCGGCCGTGGCATCGGCCAGCGCCAGAGGCTGTGCGGTGGTCTGGAGTGCCTGGAGATGGAGAATTGAGTCCGGCGTTGCGGCGCTGTCGGCGGTCACCGGGGTGATGCTGTCGACAACAGCCTGGAACGGATCGGCAGCAGAATCACCGACAAAACCGGTCGTGTCGGCGTGGTTCTGATGATCAAGCTCAATGGCCATATGTTCCATGGTCTTTCACTCTTTCCTTTTTACAGCGCCACGTTTGTGGCGGTGGGCGGGAATGTGCGCGGATCGCGCCGTCCCGCTTGCTGTGCGCTCAATCGTTTTCGACAGGACCGGAGCCTAGCCAGCACCGTGTGGCCTTAAATGGTTCGATTTTAGGATAATTAGTTTTTGAAGTGCGCCAAATCCGTCACAGGAATTCCCCTAACGAAAGAGGTAGTTCCTCGAATTTAAGCGCTAGAACTAATGGGGTAACTCTTTCGTCAAATTCTTGAAATTGCAGTGAACTACAAGAATTTAGCTACCGATTTTCGATGCATTCTTGCGCTGCACCCAATGATTGGGCTCGGTCGTCTTGTGACATTCCTGTTGAAGAAAGCTGGGATGCCACATACCATACGCCACACGGACAGTTTGCATAACAAACAATCCGTCTCGCCAGACAATCCAAAAATGATGAGCCGTGCCGACGGAAGCCCGGCCACCCAAAAGGGAAGGAATGAGGCATGAAGGACGTACAGCGCCCGCGCTGCGCGCGGAAGACCCCTTTTGACTCCTTCGCTTTTAAAAGACCCCACAGAAGAACGCTCGCCGGCGGAACGGCCCTGGCCGGCGCGCTCGGCCTTCTGCTGATCCCGGCCGCGGCCCAGGCCGCCTGGGAGCCGACCAAATCGGTCGAATTCGTCGTCCCGGCGGGAACCGGTGGCGGCGCCGACCAGATGGCGCGGATGATCCAGGGCATCATTCAGAAGAACAACCTGATGGGCCAGCCCATCGTCGTCATCAACAAGTCGGGCGGCGCCGGTGCGGAAGGCTTCCTCGACGTCAAATCGTCGAACCGCAACCCGCACAAGATCATCATCACCCTGTCCAACCTGTTCACCACGCCCCTGGCGACCGGCGTTCCCTTCTCCTGGAAGGACATGACGCCGGTGGCGATGCTGGCCCTGGACAACTTCGTCCTGTGGGTGAACAGCGAGGCCGCGCAGAAATCGCCCAAGGAGTTCGTCGAGGCCGCCAAAGAGGGCGGCGCCAACCGCTTCAAGATGGGCGGCACCGGCTCCAAGCAGGAAGACCAGATCATCACCGCCGCCATCGAGCAGTCGGCGGGCGTCACCTTCACCTACGTTCCCTACAAGGGCGGCGGCGACGTGGCGGCCCAACTCGTCGGCAACCACATCAACGCCAGCGTCAACAACCCGATCGAGGCGGTGTCGCAATGGCGGGCCGGGGCGCTGCGGCCTCTCTGCGTCTTCGACAAGGAGCGCATCCCGCTGAAGGAGCCGGTGGCCGACGGCAAGTCGTGGAACAGCATCCCGACCTGCAAGGAATCCGGGCTGGACGTGGAATACACCATGCTGCGCGGCATCTTCATGGGGCCGGGCGTCACGCCGGACCAGATCGCCTACTACGTGGACCTCTTCAAGAAGGTCCGCGAGACGGAGGAGTGGAAGGACTTCATGGCGAAGGGGGCCTTCAACGTCAGCTTCAAGACCGGCGACGAGTTCAAGACTTGGCTGACCGCGGCGGAAACCCAGCACAAGACCCTGATGGACAAGGCGGGCTTCACCAAACAATAGCCCCTCTCGTCCGACGCGCGGCCCCCGGGGCATCGCGCCCCGGGCGCCCTCCCCTGCCTTTCGGGTTTTTGCGGGAGTGAGCCATGGAGCATGGAACACAGAACAGTGATCCGGTCGTCTCGAACCGGACCATGGAAATCGTCGTCGCCGGGCTGTTCGCTCTCGTCGCCCTCGTGGTGATGGCCGACAGCATCCGCGTCGGCAACGGCTGGGGGTCCGACGGACCGAAGGCCGGTTACTTTCCCTTCTATGTCGGCCTGATCATGCTGGTCAGCAGTCTGGCCACACTGGCCGTCAACCTCTGGCGCCACAGCGGCGAACGCACCGCCTTCGTCGAGAAGCATCAGCTCGCCCTGGTTCTCCAGGTTCTGGTCCCCAGCGTGGTCTTCGTAATCCTGACCGCCTTCCTAGGCATCTATCTGTCGGCGGTGCTGTTCATCGCCTTCTTCATGCATTGGGTGGGCAAGTATCCGCTCAAGACGATCCTGCCCGTCTCCATCCTCGTGCCTGCGGGCCTCTTCGTGATGTTCGAGATCTGGTTCCTGGTACCGCTTCCCAAGGGGCCGGTCGAGACGATGTTCGGGTTCTGACGAGTCCAGTTCTTACCAGTCCAGTTTTTTAAAAGCCGGGGCGGCCGCGGGAACGGCCGCGCACACCGAAGCAGCGGCAGGCATCCGCGACGAACCAGCCCATGCGGCGGGGACGAACCCCGTCCTGCGCGCTCAAGACGCGACCTTTCCAAACGGAACGGGCGCGGATGCCGGAAAGGGAGGGAAACTTGGAAGCGCTCGGGTCACTCATACAGGGGTTCGGCGTGCTCGCCGATCCCATGAACATCGCCTACATGTTCATCGGCATCACGCTGGGCGTCCTGATCGGCGTGCTGCCGGGGCTGGGCGGGGCGAACGGGGTGGCGATCCTGCTGCCCCTGACCTTCAGCATGTCGCCGACCTCCGCCATCATCATGCTCTCCTGCATCTATTGGGGGGCGTTGTTCGGCGGGGCCATCACCTCGGTCCTGTTCAACATACCGGGCGAGCCATGGTCGGTGGCGACCACCTTCGACGGGCACCCAATGGCGCAGAAGGGCCACGCGGGCGAGGCGCTGACGGCGGCCTTCACCTCGTCCTTCTTCGGGGCGTTCGTGGCGGTTCTGCTCATCACCTTCCTGGCCCCGGTGATCGCCGGCTTCGCCCTGCGCTTCGGCCCGGCGGAGTTCTTCGCGGTCCAGCTCCTGACATTTTGCAGTTTCGTCGGCATGGGCAGCGAATCCCCCTTCAAGGTGCTGTGCGCCATGATGCTGGGCTTCGCGCTGGCCGCGGTCGGGCTCGACAGCGTGACCGGCGAGTTGCGCATGACCTTCGGTTCGGTGGAGCTGCTGCGCGGCTTCGACTTCCTGATCGCGGTCATCGGCCTGTTCGGCATCGGCGAAATCCTCCTGACCATGGAGGAGGGGCTGGCCTTCAAGGGCAAGAGCGCGAAGATCAACGCCAAGGTCGTGTGGGAGACCTGGAAGAGCCTGCCCCGCTACTGGGTGACCGCCATCCGCGGCTCCATCGTCGGCTGCTGGATGGGCATCACGCCCGGCGGTGCCACCCCCGCCTCCTTCATGAGCTACGGCCTCGCCAAGCGCTTCTCCAGGAACCGCCAGAATTTCGGCAACGGCGAGATGGAGGGCGTGGTCGCTCCGGAAACCGCGGCCCACGCCGCCGGCACCAGCGCGCTGCTGCCCATGCTGACCCTGGGCATCCCCGGCTCGCCCACCGCGGCGGTGCTGCTGGGCGGCCTGCTGATCTGGGGACTCCAGCCCGGCCCGCTGCTGTTCATCGAGCAGAAGGAGTTCGTCTGGGGCCTGATCGCCAGCATGTATCTGGGCAACATCGCCGGCCTGATCGTCGTGCTGACCACGGTTCCGGTCTTCGCCTCGATCCTGCGCATACCCTTCAGCATCATCGCGCCGGTCATCGTGGTGATCTGCGCGGTCGGCGCCTACACGGTGCACAACGCCTTCCTCGACATCGTCATGATGCTGGTGTTCGGCGTCGTCGGCTACGTCTTCAAGAAGCTGTCCTACCCGTTGGCCCCGCTGGTGCTGGCTCTGGTGTTGGGTGACATGGCGGAAAGCTCCTTCCGGCAGGCCATGCTGGTGTCGCAGGGCGATCTGGCTATCTTCTGGTCCAACCCGCTGGTCGGCAGCATCGTCACCCTGGCGCTGGTCATGCTGTTCTGGCCGGTGATCTCCGCCCTGCTGCGCAAGCGCCAGGCCCGGCAGGACGGCGGGAGCGAGGTCATCCCCGTGAAATAGCTCCACCCACTCCCCCGCCGGCGTCCGGGACGGGACGACCGGCGGGGGGATTCCTTCTCACATCGGGGGGTTCGGGACGATGGACACGTCCGATTTCATGATCGCTCTGCTCCAGATCATTTGGATCGACATCCTGCTGAGCGGCGACAACGCGCTCGTCATCGCGCTGGCCTGCCGCTCGCTGCCGCCGAAGCAGCAGAAGATCGGCGTCTTCCTCGGCACCGGGGCGGCCATCGTGCTGCGCGTGCTGTTCGCCGTCATCATCGCCTATCTGCTGGCCATCCCGTACCTGAAGATCATCGGCGGGGTGCTGCTGTTCTGGATCGCCATCAAGCTGATGCTGCCCACCGAGGAGGAGGCGCAGGCGGAGCATGCCGGCACCTCCGCCGGGCTGTGGGGGGTGGTCCGCACCATCGTGATCGCCGACGCGGTGATGAGCCTGGACAACGTCATCGCCATCGCCGCCGCCTCGCACGGCAACACGGTCCTGCTGATCCTCGGGCTGGCCATCAGCATCCCGCTGATCGTCTTCGGCAGCACGCTGATCCTGAAGGCCATCGAACGGCTGCCGGCCCTGGTCTATGCCGGCGCCGGGCTGCTCGGCTACATCGCGGCGGAGGTCATCCTCACCGACCCGAGCATCCATTCCCACGTGACGGAGAGCCTGCCGGTGCTGACCGGGACGGCGCCCTTCGTCGCAGCGCTGGGGGTGATGACCGCCGGGTTCCTGATGGCCCGCAGCATCAACCGCCGCCGCGCCGTGGTGGAGACCGATCCCGCCTGAGGAGCCGTCAGCAGGAGGACGGGCGACGGGGCTCGCGGCAGCGGTCGCCCCGCACCGCCCGGAAACGGCCCGGCAGAGCCATGGCGCGCACGTCGGTGGTGATTTCGGAGATGAGGCCCGGATCGTTCCGCAAAATCTCCGTCACCACGGCGGCCAACCCGGCCAGGGCGAACACGACAGCAAGACTCTCCAACATGGGGAACTCCGGACTCTGACCACACTCATGCTGCGCTGCAGCAGAGATGGCGCAAAGTCCGTTGGGGAGCAAGGGATAAGAAACGTAGCATTTCGTATACCAGACACGCAGCAGGAGCCGGACACAGGCTCCGCACCGCCAGTTCAGGGAGGAACGTCGAGATGCAAGCGAAGGATGTCATGACATCGCCGGTCATCACGGTGGCGCTGGACACCCCCGTGCCGGACATTGCCGAATTGCTTTTAACCCATCGGATCAGTGGCTTGCCGGTCGTCGACCAGGACGGCCGCGCGGTCGGCATCATCAGCGAGGGGGACCTTCTGCGCAGGGTCGAGACGGGAACCGACCGTCCGCGCGCCCGTTGGCTGGAGATGCTGGTGGGCCGCAACGTGCAGGCCGCCGACTTCCTGAAGACCCATGGTCGCTGCGCGCGCGACGTCATGTCGCGCCCGGTCCAGGCCGTCTCGCCCGACACGGAGATCGCCGAGATCGCCGACCTGATGGAGGACAAGCGGATCAAGCGCGCCCCCGTCCTGGTCGACGGGCGTCCGGTCGGCATCATCAGCCGGGCCAACCTGCTGCATGGGCTGCTTCGCAACCGGCGCGGCGGGACCGGCTTCGGCGCGTCCGGCGACGAGGCGATCCGCGCCGCGCTGCTGGAGGCGTTGGAGGGACAGTCCTGGGTGGACCTCGATCGGATCAACATCGTCGTCAACGACGGGGTCGTGCAGCTCTGGGGCATGGTCGACAGCGAGGAGCAGCGCCGCGCCCTGCACACCGCGGCGAGCGGCGTGAGCGGCGTGAAGCGCGTGGAGGAGCATCTGAACCGGAACCGCTTCGTCGGGTGATCCCCGGCCATCCGCCCCATCGAAGGAGCAGACCGATGCCGCCACCCGAATTGTCCGTCCAGCCGCTGGATTCCGGAGCCACCTTCCGCAACCAAGTCTACCGACGGCTGAAGCAGGCCATCATCCAGATGGACATCTACGACCACCCCGGCGACGTCCGGTTGGACGAACGCCAGCTCAGCGGCCTGCTGGGCGTCAGCCGGACCCCGATCCGCGAGGCCCTGACCCTGCTGGAGCAGGAGGGGCTGGTACGGCTGGAGCCGCGGCGGGGAATCTACGTCGTCCGCAAGACCAAGACCGAGATCATCGAGATGATCATCGCCTGGGCGGCGCTGGAAAGCATGGCAACCCGCCTCGCCGCCGAGCGCGCCACCGCGGAGGACATCGGCACGCTGTGGGACATCTTCCGCAGCTTCGAGGAGCAGGCGCCCTCCGACAATATCCAGGAATATTCCGACGCCAACATCGAGTTCCACAAGGCGATCATCCGCCTCAGCCGGGCGCGCATCCTGGAAACGCTGACCGACAACCTGTTCATCCACATGCGGGCCATCCGCAAGCTGTCGATCCGGCAGGACAACCGGGCCGAACAGTCGATGCACGAGCACCGCGACATCATCCGGGCGCTGGAGCGGCGTGACGGTGAACTGGCCGAGCGTCTGGCGCGCGAACACACGCTGGGTCTGGCCGCCCATGTCGAGCGGCACGGTGATTTTCTCGACTGGCTGCGGCTTGCCGAGGTGCGGGGCGCCGACGTGAAGGCCGCGTTCAAGGACGGTCTGCCGCTGATGTAGTGGTGGAGAAGGGGCCGTAATTTAACCCTCTCCCCCTGGGGAGAGGGTGGCCCGAAGGGCCTCTCGCGCTGGCCAGAGGCCAGCGCTGACGGCGGCATGCGGATGCCTCTGGCATCCGCTGAGAGCCGGTGAGGGGGTTGCGCTTTTGCCGAGCGTCCCGACACGCGCATCCCCCTCACCCTAACCCTCTCCCCGGAGGGGAGAGGGGAAGCACGCCTCCCTCACTTCATCGACGGGAAGGAGAACTGCGCGCCTTCGCGCACGCCGCCCGTCGGCCAGCGCTGGGTGATCGTCTTGCGCCGGGTGTAGAAGCGCACGCCGTCCGGCCCGTAGGCCGCCAGATCGCCGAACAGCGACCGCTTCCAGCCGCCGAAGCTGTGGTAGGACACCGGCACCGGCAACGGCACGTTGATGCCGACCATGCCGACCTTGATCGCGTCGGTGAAATAGCGCGCGGCCTCGCCATCGCGGGTGAACAAGCAGGTGCCGTTGCCGTATTCGTGGGCGTCGATCAGATCCATGCCCTCCTGCATCGTCGCCACGCGCACGACGCAGAGGACCGGGCCGAAGATCTCCTCCCGATAGATTCTCATGTCCGGCGTCACCCGGTCGAACAGGCAGCCGCCGAGAAAGAAGCCGCCCTCGTGTCCCGGCACCACCAGCCCGCGGCCATCGACCACCAGTTCCGCCCCTTCGGCGACGCCCTGGTCGACAAAGCCCTTCACCTTCTCGAAATGGGCGCGGGTGACCAGAGGACCCATGTCGCAGCCGGCGCCGGTCCCCGCCCCCACCTTGAGGCTGCGCACCTGCTCCGCGAGCATCGCCACCACGCGGTCGGCGGTCGCGTCGCCCACCGCGACGACCACGGAGATCGCCATGCAGCGCTCCCCGCAGGAGCCGTAGGCCGCCCCCATGATCGCGCTGACCGCGTTGTCGAGGTCGGCGTCGGGCATGACGATGGCGTGGTTCTTCGCCCCGCCCAATGCCTGCACCCGTTTCCCATGGGCGGTGCCGGTGGCGTAAACATACTCGGCGACCGGGGTGGAGCCGACGAAGCTGACCGCCTGGACGCGCGGGTCGGTCAGCAGTGTGTCGACCGCCTCCTTGTCGCCGTGGACGACGTTCAGCACGCCCGGCGGCAGGCCCGCCTCCTGCGCCAGCTGCGCGACGAGCAGGGAGGCGCTGGGGTCGCGCTCCGACGGCTTCAGAATGAAGCAGTTGCCGCAGGCCACGGCGACGGGGAACATCCACAGCGGGACCATGGCCGGGAAGTTGAAGGGCGTGATGCCCGCCACGACGCCCAGCGGCTGGAACTCCGACCAGCTGTCGATGCCCGGCCCGACATTCTTGGAATGCTCACCCTTCAGCAGATCGGCGATGCCGCAGGCGTATTCGACATTCTCGATGCCGCGGGTCAACTCGCCGCGGGCGTCCTCCAACGTCTTGCCGTGCTCCCGCGTGATCGCCGCGCAGACGCGGTCGGCGTTGTCCTCCAGCAATTGGCGGAAGCGGAACATCACCCGCGCCCGCTTGGCTGGCGGCGTTGCCCGCCACGCCGGGAAGGCGGCCTCGGCGGCGGCGATGGCCGATTCAACAGTGGCGCGGCCAGCGAGTGGGACGCGGCCGACGGTTTCGCCCGTCGCCGGGTTCACGATGTCGGCGCTGCGGGTCTCGGCGGGGGCGTCGGCCGCGCCGCCGATGAGGTGCGGAACGAGGGGCATGGCAGTTCCCATCCTCAAGCGGTCGCCTGGATGGCGTCGGAAACGGCGTTCATCAGCCGGTCGAGGTCCTCGCGCTCGCTGATGAAATGCGGGCCGAACTGCAGCGTGTCGCCGCCGAAGCGGACGTAGAATCCCGCCTTCCAGCACTTCATGGCGATCTCGTAGGGCCGGCGGGCCGGCTCGCCCGGCAGAGCCGCAATCTGCACCGCGCCGGCGAGGCCGTAGTTGCGGATGTCAGTAACGTGGCGAAGCCCCTTCAGCCCGTGCAGCACCGTCTCGAAATGCGGGGCCAGATCCGCCGCCTTCTCGGCCAGCTTGTCCCGCTCGAACAGCTCCAGAGCGGCGAGGCCGGCGGCGCAGGCCACCGGATGGGCGGAGTAGGTGTAGCCGTGCGGGAACTCGACCATGTAGTCGGCGCCGCCGTTGTCCATGAAGGTCTGGTAGATCTCATGGTTGGCGACCACCGCGCCCATCGGCACCGCGCCGTTGGTCAGGCCCTTGGCGACGTTCATGATGTCGGGGACCACGCCGAAGGCGTCGGCGCCGAAGGCGGCCCCCATGCGGCCGAAGCCGGTGATGACCTCGTCGAAGATCAGCAGGATGTTGTGCTTGTCGCACAGCGCGCGCAGCCGCTGCAGATAGCCCTTGGGCGGCGGCAGCACGCCGGCGGAGCCGGCCAGCGGTTCCACGATCACCGCGGCGATGTTGGAGGCGTCGTGCAGGGCGACCAGTTCCTCCAGCGCGTCGGCCAGCTCGGCGCCCTGCTCCGGCAGGCCCTTGGTGAAGGCGTTCTGCGGCAGCAGCGTGTGCGGCAGGTGGTCGGCCTCGACGCCCGAGCCGAACAGCTTGCGGTTGCCGCCGATGCCGCCCAGGCTGATGCCGCCGAAATTGACGCCGTGATAGCCCTTCGAGCGGCCGATCAGCTTGGTCTTGGCCGGCTGGCCCTTCAGCCGCCAATAGGCCCGCGCCATCTTCAGCGACGTGTCGGTGGCCTCCGACCCCGAATTGACGAAGAACACATGGTCCAGCCCGGCCGGCGTCATCGAGGCCAGCTTGTGCGCCAGCTTGAAAGCGGCGGGGTGGCCGAACTGGAAGGCCGGGCTGTAGTCCAGTTCGGCGATCTGGCGGGCCACCGCCTCGCTGATTTCGCGGCGGCTGTGCCCGGCGCCGCAGCACCACAGGCCGGACAGGCTGTCGTAGATCTTCCGCCCCTCGGCGTCCCAGTACCAGGCGCCCTCGGCGCGGGCGATCAGGCGCGGGTTCGCCTTGAATTCGCGGTTCGCCGTGAAGGGCATCCAGTGGGCGTCCAGCTCCTCGCGCGTCAGCCCGGCGGTCGGGGCGGTTCCGGCTTTCTGGCTCTCGTCCAACGGCGGCATCGGGCGGCACTCCTGCTGGCTGGGGTGGGCGTCGGGGGTCGTCTCGGAAAACAGTGTGCGCGGAGGCTTGGTTGCGGTTAAATCCAAACCATTCAAACCTTACGCAAGCATCTGCTTACCTATCCATGACCAAGCCCGTCCGCCCCCTGAGCGGCCTCAACGACGCCGACCTGCGCCTGCTGCGCGTCTTCAAGACGGTGGTGGAGTGCGGCGGCTTTTCCGCGGCGGAGGTGGAGCTGAACATCAGCCGCGCCGCCATCAGCCTGCACATGGCCGATCTGGAGCGGCGGCTGGGGCTGCGGCTGTGCCGGCGCGGGCGGGCGGGCTTCCTGCTGACCGACGAGGGACGCCTGGCCTACGAGGCGGCGCTGCGCCTGTTCGCCGGGCTGGAGAGCTTCCGCAGCGAGATCAACGCCGCGCACGGGCGGTTGCGCGGCGAATTGAACATCGGCATCACCGACAACCTCGTCACCATGCCGAAGATGCGGGTGACCGACGCGCTGCGCGGCCTCAAGCAGCAGGGGCCGGAGGTGCGGGTGAACATCCGCATGATCCCGCCCAACGAGATCGAGCGGGGGGTGCTGGACGGGCGCCTGCATGTCGGTGTCGTGCCGGCGCGGCGCGCCCTGCCCGGCCTGGAACGCCTGCCGCTGTACCAGGAGGAATCACACCTCTACTGCGGGCGCGGCCATCCGCTGTTCGACGCCGAGACGGTGCCCGGCGCGGCGGTGGAGGCCGCCGACGCCGTCGCACCGACCGAGGCGCAGCAGGTGCCGGAGGCGGCGGGGGTGCAGCGGGCGCTGACCGCGACCGCCACAGCGACCGACCGCGAGGGTGTGGCCTTCCTCATCCTGACCGGCTGCTACGTGGGTTTCCTGCCCACCCATTACGCGCGGCAATGGGTCGAGCGCGGGGCCATGCGCGCCCTGCTGCCGGAGCGCTTCCATTACGCCCAGGAATTCCAGGCGGTCACCAAGACGGGCACACAGGCCAATCTGGTGCTGGAGCGGTTTCTTGACCTGCTGAGACGGACAGGGTTGGAGGGGGCGGGAACGAAGGAGGTGGGCGGCCCCCAAAAATCGGGGTGATTTCCATTGACGCCGGCCCGGTCGCGCCCCACCGTAATTGAGGGGAATACGAACAAAGAACCGGTGGGGGAGCGCGGCCATGGTGATGCTGACCGAACAGTTCGTCATCGACTATCTGCTGTTCGCCGCCGTCCTGCTCACCGTCACTTGCTCCCTGCTCGGCAGTTTCTTTCTGAGCGCGCTCAGCCGCCAGACGGGGGCGCTGTCCCGCCTGCTGCTGTGGAGCGTTCCGGCGACCCTGCTCAGCACCGCCCTGTGGTCGTTGGCCATGCCGATCAATCAGGCGCTGGTGGTCGGCGTGGCCACCGCCGGGGCGACGCTTGTCGGACAGCATCTCCTGCCCTTCGGCCCGGTCGGCCCGCGCGGGGTCTGGTCGTGGGAGGCGCTGCTGTTCCGCGGCCTGTCCTGGACCGGGCGCACCGCCCTGATGCTCGCCCCCGCCGTGTGGCTCGGCGGCATGCCGTCCTGGATCCTGTGGTTCGCCTTGGCCGGCCCGATGAACGCGGCCATCTTCGCCCTGTGCCAGTTGCGCGGCACCAACCCGGCGCTGCGGCGGTCGGTGGAGCAGGGAGATGTCCTGTGGGGCGGGGCCCAGGGAGCGGTTCTGGGCGGCCTGCCGGCCTTCCTGATGCTTTTGTGAGCCCCCGAAAAAACCGGGGATGAATCCACCGTACTCATACGAAAATGTAGCGGGTGGGTCTTGCGTGGGTGGGACGACCGGGCCATCTGTGCGGGACTGGCTCCGGGCCCCTCTGGCGGTCCACTTGGTACGGACCGCGATGTCGGAGCCCTTCACTTGAGCGGACGGCGCAGCCGTCCCCTTCTGGAGGGTCCGTATGACCGCTACCTCTTTTTCGTCTTTCCGTTACGGTTCCGCCTACGGCGAGACCGCGCATTTCGCGGCGCGCCAGCGGCTGGAATGGCTGGCGCGGATGATGGACAGCGCCGTCCGCGTGCCGGGCACCAACATCACCTTCGGCGCCGACGCGGTGCTGGGTCTGGTGCCGGGCTTCGGCAACCTCGCCACCACGGCGGTGTCCGGCTATCTCATCCGCGAGGCCTGGAGGCTCGGCGTGCCGCGCGGCAAGCTGCTGCGCATGGTCGGCAACGTGGCGATGGACAGCCTGATCAGCGCCGTCCCGGTCGCCGGCAACATCGCCGACGTGTTCTGGAAGGCCAACCGCAAGAACATGGCGATCCTGGCCGAGCATCTGGACGGTCATCCACCGCACGGCGATCGGACGCACCGTCGCCGTCGTTCGGCGCCCTACACCATCGACGGCGAGTGGCGCCGGACGCGGTGACCCCGGACGTGGTGAAGGGGCGCGTTACTCCCCACCGAACCTGATGCGATGGTTTTCCAGCATCAGCTCGTCCAGCCGGCGGCCGGCGGTGAAGCCCGCCAGCCCCGGCGGGACCGGCGTGCCGGCGGGAAGCCGCGGGCAAGGTTCGGCGGCGCCGATCACCTGAACCACCGGGTAGCGGGCGGTGTAGATGGGCAGGTCCATGTCCTCGCCCTCGTCCGACAGGCCCTTGCCCCGGACCTTGGCGCTCGCCTCCTCGATCTCCATGCCGACCACCATGGTCGCCTTGATCTCCTGCGCCGTGCTGGCCCGCAGGTCGGCGCTGCGCCCCGGATAGAAGCGGTCGACCATGGCGTCGAGCGCGCGGGCCTTGGCCTCCGGCTCCTCGACGATGCGCGCGGTGCCGAAGCACATGGCGGACCGGTAATCGGCCGAATGGTTGAATCCGCTGCGGGCCAGCACGAGGCTGTCGAGATGCGTGACGGTCAGGCAGACCGGCAGACCGTCGCGCTGCGCCCGCAGCATCCGGCTGGCCGAGGACCCGTGCCAATAAAGATGCTCCCCCTCCCGCCAGAAGGCCGTGGGCGTGCAGTAGGGCTGCCCGTCGATCACGTAGGCGATGTGGGCGATCATCGCGCCGTCGAGGATGGCGTGGACTGATTCCCGGTCGTAGCGGCCCCGCTCGTGCAGGCGTTTCACCCGGTTGCGGTCGGTGACGGGATAGCTTTCGGACGGAACGGCCTCGGACATCACGGAACTCTCTTCGCGGCGGTGGACAACAACGCCATTAGAGCCTAGCCATTGGTCCGGCGTGAGAGCCAATTCCGACCTTGTCGACTGGACCAATCCGATGCCCGCCGATTTGTCCGACCTGATGCTTGTCCCCATCGACCGGACGGGCGGGGAACCGCTGCTGCGACAGGTCTACGGCGCGCTGCGCCGGGCCATCCTGTCCGGTGCCCTGCCACCCGGCGGGAAGCTGCCGCCGACGCGCGCCCTGGCCGAACGGCTCGGCGTCGCCCGCAACACGGTGGTCGTCGCCTATGAGCAGCTTCTGGCCGAGGGCTTCATCGAGGGGCGCGTCGGGGCGGGCAGCTTCGTGTCCAGCGATCTGCCGGACGGGTTGGAGGTGTCGCCGCCGGAACAGCCCCGCCGCGTCCCCTCCCCGCCCCCATCGGCCACCCCCTTCGGCACCCTCCCGTTCAGCACGGGGCGCTGCGCCCTGGACGAGCGCAGTTTGCGGATCTGGCGCAGCCTGACCCTGCGGCACCTCCAGCGGCCCGACCCGGAGATGCTCGGCTACGGCGAACCCGGCGGGCCGGCGGCGCTGCGGCAGGCCATCGCCCGCTACCTCCAGAGCGCGCGGGCGGTACGCTGCGAGCCGGAGCAGGTGGTGATCACCGCCGGCGCCCAGCAGGCCATCGACCTCGTGCTGCGTGTGCTGCTGCGACCCGGCGACCCGGTGTGGCTGGAAGACCCCTGCTACCCCGCGGTGCGCGCCGCGCTGGAAGCGGCACGGGCGCGCGTCGTGCCGGTGCCCGTCGATGGGCAGGGCATGGTAGCGGCGGCGGGCGTCGCCGCGGCGCCGGACGCCCGGCTGGCCTATGTCACGCCGTCCTCTCATTACCCGCTGGGGGTCGTGCTGTCGATGGCGCGGCGGATGGAGCTTCTGGCCTGGGCGCGCACGGCCGGCGCCTGGGTGCTGGAGGACGATTACGACAGCGAGTTCCGCTACGCCGGCCGTCCGCTCGCCTCGCTCCAGGGGATCGACGGCGGCGGGCGGGTCATCTACGTCGGCACCTTCAGCAAGGTCCTGTTTCCCGGCCTGCGGCTCGGCTACGCCGTCCTGCCGCCCGAGTTGCTGGACCCGGTGCTCACCATGCGTCGCCTGACCGATTGGCACCCGGCGACGCTCTACACGGGCGTGGTGACGGATTTCCTGAACGATGGTCATTTCGGCCCGCACCTGCGCCGCATGCGCCGCCGCTACACGGCCGCGCGGGATGCGCTGGCCGACGCCATCGGCGCCCATCTCTCCCCCTGGATGGAGGCGGAGGTGCCGGAGCAGGGCATGAAGCTGATCGCCCGCCTACGCCCCGGCCTGTCGGACCGCGCCGTGGAGGCGGTGGCGGCCCGGCGTGGCATCGCCGTCCGCTCGGTCAGCCCGATGCACATCGCCACCCCGCCGTTGCAGGCGCTGATGCTGGGCTTCACCGGCCACGAGCCGGGCGCCCTGCGCCACGCCGCCCGCGAACTCGGCGCCGCGTTGGCGGCCGCACGATTAGACGTCTAATCCTCATTTTCGGATGCAAAAGAGTTAATCTAAAAAAGCCTATTCCCACCAATGCGCTTTGTGCCGCCGCACCCCCTAGCTTTCTCCGGCCGCACGGCGATCCCGGCCCTATGGGGTAGCCCCGATACTCCCTTTTCGGGCCGCTCCCCTCCGGTCGTTCGGCGCGCCCTACCCCCGATACCCTGTGCAAGGCAGGCCCCAACCTTGCGACGATCAAGCTGCATGCCTGTTGAGGGGTGGCGCCGGTCCTTCGCCGTTTCGTGGCGTTTTTTGCCGGCGTCCAGTCCATTCGAATACGGAGATATTTCTTACAATGTGCGGCATCAGCGGGGAAATCCGCTTCGATTCTCGCCCGGCCTCCGCATCCGCGGTCGGCTCGATGACCGAAGCCCTGGCGTTGCGCGGCCCCGACGGGCAAGGCGTCTTCGCCCATGGCAGGATGGCCTTCGGCCACCGGCGGCTGAGCATCATCGACCTGTCCGAGGCGGCGCAGCAGCCGATGACCGACCCCGAGCTGGGCCTCGGCATCGTCTTCAACGGCTGCATCTACAATTACCCGGAACTGCGGGCGGAGTTGGAAGCCAAGGGCTACCGCTTCTTCTCGCACGGCGACACCGAAGTCCTGCTGAAAGCCTATCACGCCTGGGGCCGCCGCTTCGTCGAACGGCTCTACGGCATGTTCGCCTTCGCCATCTGGGAGCGCGACAGCGGGCGCGTCACGCTGGGCCGCGACCGGCTGGGCATCAAGCCGCTCTACCTATCCGAGACGGCGGGACGGCTGCGCTTCGCCTCCACCCTGCCCGCCCTGCTGGCCGGCGGCGACATCGACACGACGATCGACCCGGTGGGGCTCTACCAGTATATGAGCTTCCACGCCGTCGTTCCGGCGCCGGGGACCATCCTGAAGGGCGTGCGCAAGCTGCCGCCGGCCACCCTGCTGACGCTGGAGCCGGACGGACGCCGCATCGAGGAAACCTATTGGGAACCCGTCTTCGGCCCGCCGCCCGGCGACGAACGCATGTCGGAAGGCGACTGGCAAGACGCCGTGCTGTCCACGCTGCGCAAGGCGGTGGAGCGGCGTCTGGTCGCCGACGTGCCGGTCGGCGTGCTGCTGTCGGGCGGTCTGGACAGCTCCGTCATCGTCGCCCTGCTGGCGGAGGCCGGGCAGACCGGCCTGCAGACCTTCTCCATCGGCTTCGAGACGGTGGGCCAGGAGAAGGGCGACGAGTTCCAGTATTCCGACCTGATCGCCCAGCGCTTCCAGACCGACCATCACAAGCTGTTCATCGACAGCAACCGCGCCCTGCCCGCCCTTCAGGACTGCGTGCGGGCGATGTCGGAACCGATGGTCAGCCACGACGCCATCGGCTTCTTCCTGCTGTCGCAGGAGGTCGCCAAGCATGTGAAGGTGGTGCAGAGCGGCCAGGGCGCCGACGAGATCTTCGCGGGCTACCACTGGTACCCGCCGATGATGGAGGCGGCGGACCCGCTGTCCACCTACGCCAAGGTCTTCTTCGACCGCAACCGCGCGGAGATGGCCGAAGCACTGAACCCGCAGTATCTGGCCGACGAGGACGCGGCGAGCGCCTTCGTCGCCGCCCATTTCGCCCGGCCCGGCGCCGACCGCCCGGTGGACAAGGCGCTGCGCCTCGACACCACGGTCATGCTGGTCGACGACCCGGTGAAGCGGGTCGACAACATGACCATGGCCTGGGGGCTGGAGGGGCGCGTCCCCTTCCTTGACCACGATCTGGTCGAGTTGGCCGCCCGCGTCCCGCCGGAGCTGAAGGTGCGCGACGGCGGCAAATACGTGCTGAAGGAGGCGGCGCGCAAGGTCGTCCCCTCCGAGGTCATCGACCGGCCCAAGGGCTATTTCCCCGTTCCGGCGCTGAAGTACCTGCGCGGTCCCTATCTGGAGCTGGTGCGCGACGTGCTGAACCAGCCCGCCGCGCGGAAGCGCGCTTTGTTCCAGCCGGCCTATCTCGACCGCCTGTTCAGCGATCCGGAAACCCACATCACGCCGCTTCGCGGTTCCAAGCTCTGGCAGGCCGCCCTGCTGGAGTTCTGGCTGCAAACCCACGGGATCTGAACACCGCATGATGACGATGCAGAATCGCACCCAGACGCCTTTCCGGATCGAACGCGCCCTGGTCTCCGCCCTGATGGACGAGGACTCGCCGCGCCCGAACCGCCGGACGGGGGCGGGGCATCCCGGAGCGGAAAAGGGGCCGACGCCGCGCGCGGTGGTGAATTGCGGCTGGGGCCGCCTGCTGTTCGCCAACACCTTTCCCGACGTCGGTGAACTGATCGCCGTGATGCGCCAGGAGGGGCCGGGGCGGCGCGACATCGCGCTGTATCTGGAGGACCCCCACGTGGCGCTGGCCCAGGCGCCGACCGAGCTGTTCCTCGACCCCTCCCACACCTACCGCCTGCGCTTGGCCGGCTTCCGGCCGGGCGGCGAGACACGCGGCTTCGCCATCGAAAAACTGCGCGGCCGCCAGGACGTCGATGCCGTAAACCGCATCTACGGCGCCCGCGGCATGGTCACCATGGACCCGGAATTCTGCTGGTCGGAGCGCGACAGCCGCGTGCTGACCCACCTGATCGCCACCGATCCGGTCAGCGGGGCGGTCATCGGCTCGGTCACCGGGGTGGACCATGTCCGCGCCTTCAAGGACCCGCAGAACGGCTCCTCCCTGTGGTGCCTGGCGGTCGATCCGCAGGCGGCCTACCCCGGCATCGGCGAAGCGCTGGTGCGCGCGCTGGCCGAGCATTTCAAGGAGCGCGGGCGCAGCTTCATGGACCTGTCGGTCCTGCACGACAACGCCAACGCCATTGCGCTCTACGAGAAGCTGGGCTTCCGGCGGGTGCCGGTCTTCGCGCTGAAGACCAAGAACCCAATCAACGAGAAGCTGTTCGCCGGCCCGGCGGTGGAGGCCAGCCTCAACCCCTACGCCATGATCATCATCAACGAGGCCCGGCGCCGCGGCATCGGGGTGGAGGTTGTGGACGCGGAATCCAACCTGTTCCGCCTGAGCTTCGGCGGGCGAAGCATCCTGTGCCGCGAGAGCCTCAGCGAGCTGACCTCGGCGGTGGCGCTGTTCCGTTGCGACGACAAGGCGGTGACCCGGCGCACGCTGCTGCGGGCCGGCCTGTCGGTGCCGGACCAGATGACCGCGGATGGCATGGACGACAACGCGGCCTTCCTGGAGCGCCACGGCAGCGTCGTGGTGAAGCCCGCCCGCGGCGAGCAGGGCCAGGGCATCACCGTGGACGTGCGCGACGCGGAGACACTGGCCTGGGCAGTGTCCAAGGCGAAGAAGATCTGCGAAACGGTCCTGCTGGAGCAGTTTGTGCAGGGCCAGGACGTGCGCATCCTGGTCATCGACTACCGCGTCGTCGCCGCCGCGGTGCGCCGCCCGGCGGAGATCGTCGGCACCGGCGAGCGGACGATCTCGCAGCTGATCGAGGCGCAGAGCCGCCGCCGCGCCGCCGCCACCGGCGGGGAAAGCCGCATCCCGATGGACGAGGAAACGGAACGTTGCGTGCGTGACGCCGGTTTCACCATGGACTCGGTCCTTCCGGAAGGGCAGACGCTGGCCGTGCGCAAGACGGCCAACCTGCACACGGGCGGCACGCTGCACGACATCACCGACCGCCTGCACCACCGCGTGGTGGAGGCGGCGGTGGAGGCGGCGCGCGCGCTCGACATTCCGGTGGTCGGCCTGGATCTCCTGATCCCCGACCTGCTGGGATCCGACTACGCGATCATCGAGGCGAACGAGCGGCCCGGTCTTGCCAACCACGAACCGCAGCCGACCGCCGAACGCTTCCTTGATCTTCTCTTCCCCTACTCCGCGGTCGATCCGCGGGCGTGACCGTTCAGGAGGTGGTATGGAGCAGGCAGCCTTGACGCGGACCGGAATCGTCCGGCCGGTCATCGACATGGACTATCTGACGGGCCTTCTCCGCCGCCTGCTGGAGATCCCGAGCCCGACCGGATACACCGACCAGATCGTCCATTTCTGCGGCGACGAGCTGCACCGTCTGGGCATCCCCTTCGAACTGACCCGGCGCGGCGCGATCCGCGCCGATCTGGCGGGGCGGCAGTACAGCCCCGACCGCGCCGTGGTCGCCCATCTCGACACGCTGGGCGCCCAGGTGAAGATGCTGAAGCCGAACGGCCGGCTGGAGGTCGTGCCCATCGGCACGTGGTCGGCGCGCTTCGCCGAGGGGGCGCGCTGCACCGTCTTCACCGACAAGGGAAGCTACCGCGGCACCATCCTGCCGCTGAAGGCGTCCGGCCACACCTTCAACGAGGAGATCGACACCCAGCCGGTGGCCTGGACCAACCTGGAGATCCGGGTGGACGCCCGCTGCGAAACCCTGGCGGAACTGCAGTTCCACGGCTTCAACGTCGGCGACTTCGTCGCCATCGACCCGCAGGCGGAGTTCGACGCCAGCGGCTTCATCAACTCCCGCCATCTCGACGACAAGGCGGGGGTGGCGGTGATCTTCGCCGCCGCCAAGGCGGTGCTGGACGCCAAGCTGCCGTTGCCGGTGGACTGCCACCTGCTGCTGACCATCTCGGAGGAGGTTGGCTCCGGCGCCTCGTCGGTCCTGCACAAGGACGTGGCGGAGATGGTCACCATCGACAACGGCACCACCGCCATGGGCCAGAACAGCCGCGAGTTCGGCGTGACCGTCGCCATGGCCGACAGCACCGGCCCCTTCGACTATCACCTGACGCACAAGCTGCTGTCGCTGTGCCAGCAGCACGAGATCGAGCACCAGCGCGACGTCTTCCGCTATTACCGCTGCGACAGCGCCGCCGCCATCGAGGCCGGCAACGACATTCGCACGGCCCTGGTCTGCTTCGGCATCGACAGCTCCCACGGCTACGAGCGCATCCACGCGGACTCGCTGCGCTCACTGGCCGAACTGATCGCGCTGTACATGCAGAGCGACGTGGCGATCCCGCGCGACCGCGTCGGCATGGGGCCGATGGGCGCCTTCCCTTGGCAGCCCACCGCGCCGGCAAAGGTCGAGGAGTAAGGCCGCCTCAATCCCCCGCCGCCAATTCCGGCCGGGGCGGACCCAGCGGGTCGAGCGGGGTGACGGTCGGCGTCGTCTGGGGCAGCGGGCGGAAGCTTGCCTGGGCCTCGGCGGGCGGCGGCGGGCGCATCCGCGTGCGCCACAGGCCGTAAAGCGTCGCCGAGCCCGCCCCCGCGGCAATGAAGCCGAACAGCGCCTCCGGTCCCGCGAGGCCCATGGCGGTCGAGGCCAGCGGCGGCCCGATGATCGCCCCCACCGAGTTGGCGAGGATCAGGCCGCCGCTGACCGACACCACATTGTCCGGCCCGGCGTGGTCGTTGGTGTGGGCGGCGCAAACCGGGTAGAGCGTGAAGGCCAGCCCGCCGAACAACGGCGCCACCAGCAGGAGCGTCTCCTGCCGCCCGCTGCCGTCCGCCAGGATCATGCCGACGCTGACCAGCGCCAGCGCCGCCGACAGGCCGATGATGACGGCGCGCCGGTCGAAGCGGTCGGACAACCGCCCCAGCGGCCATTGCAGCGCCACCCCGCCCAGAATCAGGGTGCTCATGAACAGCGCCGTCCCCGACACCCCGAAGCCGGAGGCCGCGCCAAACACCGGGGCGAGGCCATAGATGGAGCCGGTGACCGTCCCGCTGATGAAGACGCCGACGACCCCCAGCGGCGACGCCTCGTACAGCCGCCGCAGGCCGTAGGATTCGACGTTGGGCAGGGTCGGCGGCGTGGTCCGGGTCAGCGCCACCGGTACCAGGGCGAGCGTCAGCAGGATGGCGATCAGCATGAAGATGCGCACGCCCGCCTCATCGTCCAACTGCAGCAACTGCTGGCCCACCGCCGAGGCGGCGTAGAGCGTGACCATGTAGAGCGACAGGATCTGCCCGCGCGTCTCGTTGTTGGCGGTGCCGTTCAGCCAGCTTTCGATGCAGATGTAGAGGCCGGCCATGCAGAAGCCCTCGGCCAGACGCAGCACGGTCCACACCGGCACCGCGGCAAACAGGGCGTGCGACAGCGCCGCCGCCGACAGGACGGAGGCGAAGGCGGCGAAGGCGCGGATGTGGCCGACCCGCGTGATGACCCGGTGGGCGAACAGGGAGCCGCCGGTCAGCCCGGTGTAGAAGGCCGCGGTGATCAGGCCCACCGCGACCGCACCGGATTCTGTGCCGGCCAGCCGCAGGCCGATGAGCGTGCTGAGCGCGCCGTTGCCCAGCATCAGGAAAGCGACCCCGAGCAGGAGCGAAAGTACCGACCGTGCAACCTGCGGCATGTGCCCGACCACCCGTTCCATCCACGAAAAACCGGCGCCGCAGCCCGGAGGCCACGGCGCCGGCCCTTGGATGGCACCCGCCGGATGGCGAATCAACCCTTGTAATTCACGGAATCGGGGCCGTCCCAGCCATTCCACAGAAATGCAGAAGAGGTACCGCTGGGGGAGCAGCGATACCTCTTCCGGTTGAGCGCTTGGTCGTCTCCGGGCGGCTTGCCCGGTGTCCGGCTATTCCGCCGGGGTGGCGATCAGCGTCTCAGGCATGTTGTCCTTGCGGATGCGCAGGAGTTCCTTCCACTTCTTGAGGGCGGCGATCAGGATCACGAAGCCCAGCGACAGCATGATGATCGAGATGCCGGCGTTGAAGACGTTGTAGCCCTTGGCCAGCGGGTTCAGGTAGACGTTGGTGATCATCCAGTAGCCGGCATAGTTCACCGTCACGAACAGGTAGGCCAGCGGGACGAGGCAGGTCAGCATGTAGACCCGTTTCTGGCCGAGGCGCAGGATGATCGTGGCGCCGATGATCAGGCCGACCGAGGCCATGAGCTGGTTCGACACCCCGAACAGAGCCCACACCGAGTTGATGTCGCCCGACGTCAGCAGGTAGCCCCAGGCCACGCAGGCCAGCACGCTCGCGGCGATCGAGCCGGGCACCCAGTCGAGACGCTTCAGCGGGGCATAGAGGTCGCCGCCCAGGTCCTGGATCAGATAGCGGGCCACGCGGGTGCCGCTGTCAACGGCGGTCAGGATGAACACCGCCTCGAACATCACGACGAACTGGAAGAAGTAGGAGGCCAGCGTGCCGAACCACGGGATGCGGGTGAAAATTTCCGTCATGCCGACGGCCAGGGTCACCGCGCCGCCGGTGCGGCCGTAGAGGTCGAGACCGATTTCCTGGCTGAGCCGCGGCAGATCGACGACCTGCATGTTCAGGGCCTGGAAGGCGGCGGGCGAGGAGTTGATGGCGAAATAGTCGGCCGGGTGCAGGGAGGTGGCGGCGATCAGCGCCATGACGCCGACCACGCATTCGGCCAGCATGCCGCCGAAGGCCACGGTGCGGATGTCGCTCCATTTGTCGATCAGCTTCGGCGTGGTGCCCGAGCCGATGAAGGCGTGGAAGCCGGAGATGGCGCCGCAGGCGATGGTGATCGAGATGAACGGCCACACCGGGCCGGCCAGCACCGGGCCGCCGCCATGGATGAAGTCGGTGAGCGCGGGGAAGCGGATTTCCGGGTTGATGAAGACGACGCCGACGACGAGCGCGCCGAACACGCCGATCTTCATGAAGCTCGACAGGTAGCCGCGCGGGGTCAGCAGCATCCACACCGGCAGCGCCGTGGCGAAGAAGGCGTAGATCGGCAGGATCAGCGCGACCGTCTCGGCGTGCAGCGTCAGCCAGCTGCCCAGGACCGTGCCCTGGATGTAGGGGCCGGCGAAGACGGAGGCGGCGATGGCGGCGATGCCGACCTGCGTGGCGCCCTTGGACGAGCCGGTGATCTTCTCATAGAGGCCGAGCGCGACGGCGATCGGGATCGTCATGAAGACCGCGAAGGCGCCCCAGGCGTTGCGCTCCAGCGCATGGACGACGACCATCGACAGGCCGGCCATGGTGATGGTGATGATGAACAGCATCGCCAGACCGGTGCACCAGCCGGCGACGGGGCCGAGCTCGGCCTTGGCGACCTCCGACAGGGACTGGCCCTTGTGCTTCATCGAGGCGAACAGCACGACCGTGTCGTGCACCGCGCCGCCGATGACGCAGCCGATCAGCAGCCACAGGAAGCTCGGCAGATAGCCGAACTGCGCGGCCAGCACGGGGCCGACCAGCGGGCCGGCGGCGGCGATCGCCGCGAAATGCTGGCCGGCGTTCACCCACTTCTTGGTGGGAACATAGTTTCGCCCGTCGGCCAGGATGTGGGACGGCGTCACCTCGGAATCATCGGCACGGAGCACCTTGCGCACAAAGAACACGCCGTAGAAGCGGTAGCAGAGGGCGAGGATGCAGAGTGTCGCGATCACAAATGTTAGGGCGTGATCCATGACAGCTCTCCTTGGAAGGAACTGTCGTCACGTTAGGCCGGGTTTCATCCTCCGTGTGGTGCTCTCCCCGGAGCGGCGCCATGGCGTGGCGAGCGGTCGGAAAGCGGCGGTGAGCGGTGGGGGGGGATTTTATAAGCCCTCTCCCCTCCGGGGAGAGGGTGGCCCGCAGGGCCGGTGAGGGGGTTGCGCATGTCGGTGCGTCCGGCACAAGCGCAACCCCCTCACCCTAACCCTCTCCCCAGAGGGGAGAGGGTTTAGCCATGACATTCACCCGATGCCCAGCCGTTCCTTCAGCGGGCCGAGGAAGCGGCGGCTGACCGGGATGCTCTGGCCGCCCAGCGTCTGGATTTCCGCCAGACCATTGTCGATCAGGCGGATTTCCCGGATGCGGTCAGGGTTGACCAGATATTGCCGGTGGCAGCGCACCAGCGGGGTGCGCTCCTGCAAGGTCAGCAGGGTCAGCTCGGTGAAGCGTTCCTCGCCGTCGGCGCCGACGACGAAGACGCCGCTCGCCTTGGAGGCCACGCATTCCACCTCGTCGAGCTTCAGCAGGGAGATGCGGTTGTGGCCGGTGCAGGGGATCAGCCGCAGCGGGGCGGCGTCCTTCAGCACGGCGAGGTCCTGCGGCGCCCGCTCGCGGCGCAGCCGTTGCAGCGTCTTGGCCAGCCGGGCCGGGTCCGCCGGCTTCAGCAGATAATCGAAGGCGTGCTCCTCGAAGGCCTGGACGGCGTACTCGTCGTGCGCGGTCAGGAAGACGATGCGGGGCATCCGCTCCGGATCGAGCATGCTCAGCATCTCCAGCCCGCTGACCCGCGGCATCTGGATGTCGAGAAAGACCACGTCCGGCGGCTGGCGGTTGATGGCGCCGATGGCCTCGATGGCGTTGGCACATTCCCCGGCGACCTGGAGGTCGGGGAACTCCTCCAGCAGGCGCCGCAACTCCTCGCGGGCCAGCGGCTCGTCGTCCACGATCAGGACGGTCATCATGGCGCGGTCTCCGCGACGGCAGGGATGTCCAGGGGAAGGCGCAGGGTGATGCGGGTGAAGACGTCGGCCTCGCAGGCGACGTCCACTCCGTAGCCGTTGCCGAAGCGGTTGCGGACACGGCGGTCCACGATGGACATGCCCAGCCCGTCACCGCCCGGTTTCTCCTCGTAGAGTCCGGCGTTGTCCTCCACCGACAGCCACAGGTCGTCGCCCTCCCGCCGCGCCGCGATGCGGACATGGCCGGGGCCGAGGAGTTGCGAGGTGCCGTGCTTGATGGCGTTCTCCACCAGCGGCTGGAGCAGGAAGGCCGGCAGCCGGGCATGGCGCAGCCCGTCGGGCACGTCGATCTCCACCGACAGGCGCCCGGTGAAGCGCGCCAGCTCGATCTGGAGATAGGCGCTGACATGCTCCACCTCGTCGGCCACCGTGGCCTCCTGGCTGGGGCGCTTCAGGTTCTTGCGGAAGAAGACCGACAGGCTCTGCACGAGCTGGCGCGCCCGCTCCGGGTCGTTGCGGATGACCGCGGAAATGGTGTTCAGCGCGTTGAACAGGAAATGCGGGTTCACCTGCGCGTGCAGCAGCTTGATCTCCGACTGGGCGAGCAGCGCCTTCTGCTGTTCGTAGCGCCCGGCGAGGATCTGGCTGGACAGCAGCCGGGCGATGCCCTCCCCCAGCGTGCGGTTGATGGTGGAGAACAGCTTGGTCTTCGGCTCGTACAGCTTGACGGTGCCGATCACCCGGTCGTCCTCGCCGACCAGCGGGATCACCAGCGAGGCGCCCAGCCGGCAGTTCGGGTGGATCGAGCATTTGTAGGAGACCAAATTGCCGTCGGCGTAGAGCACCTGGTTGTTGGCGATCGCCTGGTAGGTCTGGGGCGAGGTGATCGGCGTGCCCGGCAGATGGTGGTCGTCGCCGACGCCGATGAAGGCCAGCAGCTTCTCACGGTCGGTGATGGCGACGGCGCCGACGCCCGTTTCCTCGTAGATGATGCGGGCGACCCGCATGCTGTTCTCTTCGTTGAAGCCCTGGCGCAGCACGCCGTCGGCCCGCGCAGCAATCTTCAGCGCCTTGGCGGAGAAGGCGCTCGACTGCTTGTCGATCAAGGCACGGCGGTCCATCAGAATGCGCATGAACAGCCCCGCCCCCAGCGTGTTGGCGACGATCATCGGCAGCGCCACCACCTCCACCAAATGGAGCGCCGCCGGGAAGGGCTTGGCCACCAGCAGGATGATCAGCATCTGGGCGATTTCCGCCACAAGGGTGACGGCGCCGACGCGCAGCGGGTCGAACAGCGGCTCGATGCGGCCCTGGCGGACGAAGTGGCGGTGCACCAGACCGCCGATCAGCCCCTCCGTCACCGTGGAGACGGCGCAGGCCACCGCCGACATGCCGCCCAGCGAATAGCGGTGCAGCCCGCCGGTGAAGCCGACCGCCAGCCCCACCGACGGCCCGCCCAGGATGCCGCTCAGCACGGCCCCGATGGCGCGGGTGTTGGCGATGGAATCGTCGATTTGCAACCCGAAATAGGTCCCCATGATGCAGAACATGGAGAAGATGACGTAGCAGGCCAGCTTGTGCGGCCAGCGCACGGTGAGGTGCATCACCGGCAGGAACAGCGGCGTCCGGCTCAGCATGTACGCGATGACCAGATACACGCACATCTGCTGAAGCAGCAGGAAGACGAGGCTGAGATGCTCGACGGTCATGGGGGCGGGCACGGGCAGCGGGCGGCGGGATTGCCGGCCCGCAGGCTACCCCCGCCCGTCCTGCCACGGTATGATTCCAATCAATGGATGTGGCCGGAGTCCCCGGACCGCTGCGATGGCTCTATGCGGCCAGCGCGGGGGCCTGTTGCACCGTTGCAGGCATGGTGCCGCCGTTGGCGGGCGGCAGGCGCAGGCGGTTCGCCAGCCCTTCCAGGGAGTCGTGCAGGCGGCGGCAGGGGGTGCCGTCCTCCCCCGGCTCGTAGATGCCGACGAAGGGCGCGCCCGGCTGGTTGGGGTCGAGGTGCAGCTCGACGATGTGGGTGCGCGACGTGCAGCCGCGGACCAGCGGGTCGGCGGGGATCACCGTCCAGCCGCGCCGCAGGCAGCGTTCGGCCAGCCCTTCCAGATAGAGCGAGGCGGACGGAACGCGCTTCAGCGCCTTCAACTCGGCGATGAGTTGGCGGACGTTGTCCACCTGCTCCAGGAACAGGCCGGCGGCGTGATGGGTGTCGCGGATCACGAGCTTCAGCATGGGTTGGAACCTCCTCTGCGCGCACGGCTCCGTCACCCGCGTGGGCGCATCGGCGGCCTTCGCGGCGCCGCGCCCCTTGGGTGGAAGCCTGCGCGTTGTGCGTTTGGGTGGGAAGCGTCGGACGGGACGCGGTTCCGTTATTCGGCCGTGCCCAGATCCGTGCCGGTCAAATCCGGTTCGGGCCGTTCGGCCACCGTCACAGGCGGTTCGGACGCCGGTTTGCGGTCGGGGTAAAGCACGGCGACCATCTGCTCCAGCCGCTGCCGCAGGGAACGGTTCGGCTGGTCGGAAGGCCGGGCTTCGACACGCACGTTCACCACGCCGTCCTCGATCATGCCCAGTTCACTGGCCGCCTTCCGGGAGAGGTCGATCACCCGCCCCTTCACGTAGGGGCCTCGGTCGTTGATCACGACCTCGACGCTGCGCCCGTTGTCAGCGTTGGTCACCGTCACCCGGCTGCCCAGGGGAAGCCGGCGGGACGCGGCGGTCAGCCGGTTCTGGCTGAAACGCTCCCCCGACGCCGTGGTCCGGCCATGGAAGAAATCGGCGTAGTAGGACGCCTTCCCCTTGTGAACATAAACCGGTTCGATATCCGACACGACCGGCGCCGCGTTTTCCTCAAACTCGACGTCCTGCAGCATTGAGTCCTGCGGCACTGGCGGGACGGAGGCAATCTGTGCACCAGTCGAACATGCCCCAACAGAAACAGCACAGATAGCGAGCGCAACACAGCCATACCGCACTCTTTCTCTCCCCCGTTGTTGTTCTGCGGCAACGGTTGCGGAATCTCTCCATCCTGTCAATCCGCGAATCCACACCTATGCTGTGACAGGATTGCGTCTTAATATTCTTTAACGATTTTACTTTGACCTTATCATGACGGGCGCGAGCCGGTTCGTGCGTTTCATTTACGGCAATTGAATTTTTGCCCATCCTGGAAATCTCGCCAGTCATCCTCAGCGTATAACCCGGCGTCACCGCAGGCCCGCGAATGCGTGGAAGGAATTTCCCGGACCACTCACAAGACACTGAAAATCCGTTGAAAATTTTCCATCGCCCAATGCTGATGATGCCGTCTGATCCATTGAACACGGACAAACGCCTTGTCATAAATACTGGCTGATTGAAAGACGAGCTCCGATCGTTTTCGCCAAACATCATCGAAATTCCGAACGAATTTAGCGAAACACCGGTCCACCCAAACGGAGTGCGCGGACATGAGTGAGTTTCGGATTCCCGACCCCGGCGGAAACGGAGACGGTACCGGCGATGACCGATCACCCCTCGATGACGTTTCGGGCTTCGATGACGCTTCAGGCCCGACGATGGAAACGGCCGGCCGGACGACGGGCGGCGTCGGCGACCCGCTGTTCGTCCGAGCGTTCGACAGCGGGCGCCGCTGGGGCGTGCCGCCGGACGGTGCCGCGACGGCGCCCTACAGCCTGACCTACGGCTGGGTCGTGGATGCCGGCATCCGCTACGTGCCCGGCTTCCGTCCCCTCAACGACAGCCAAAAGGCCATGGCGTTGCAGGCGATGGGGGAGTGGAGCGCCGTCGCCAACCTCGCCTTCGTGGAAACGGCGGCTCCGATGACCGCCAACCTGCAATTCCACATGAGCCAGCTCGATGCCTTCGGCGCCTCCGGCATGGCCTACTACCCCAACCCGGCGGGCTCGTACATCTACCTCGACCCCGAATCGGCCGGTTACCGCACCTATGTGCACGAGATCGGCCACGCGCTGGGCCTGAAGCATCCCGGCGACTACAACGGCACAGGCGGCGGCACTCCGCCCTTCCTGCCGCCGGCCGAGGACAACCGCACCAACACGGTCATGTCCTATTACGGCGTCTGGCCCGGCGGGCTGGGCGTCTACGACGTCGCCGCAATCCAGCGCCTCTATGGCCCCAACCCCACCGTGCGCGCCGGCGACGACCTGTATCTGCTGACGCCGGGCGCGCCGGGACGCTACCTCTGGGATGGCGGTGGCAACGACACCCTGTCCGCAGCAGGGTCGGATGTTCCCGTCACCATCGACCTGACGGGCGGCTGGGGATGGTTTTCCACGCAGGCCCCGTCGATCCTGGCCCAGAACCAAGTCTTCGTCGGCTACGGCACCCGCATTGAGACCGTCATCGGCGGGGCGGCGGGCGATCGGTTGACCGGCTCGGCCTTCGCCGACACGCTGATGGGCGCCGCCGGAGACGACACGCTGGCCGGCGGAGCGGGCGACGATTTTCTCGACGGCGGAACCGGCGACGACGCGGCGCTGTACGACTTCCCCTCCGCCAACGTCTTCGTGACCGTCGATCCGTCGGGAAGCGGAGTGGACCTGACGGTCACCGGGGCCGGCGGCACCGACCGGCTGCGCGGCATCGAACGGCTGGTCTTTGCCGACCGCACGGTCACCCGGCAGGAGGCCGCAGCCGCCCTGCCCCGCGCCGCGCCGGACGAACGCGCCATCGTTCAGGATGGCGCCATGAGCTACGAGGTGCGGATGGCCCCCTATTCCGGCCCGGTCGCCGGCCTGAAAAACCAGTTCCTGGGAACGGCCGCCGGGGAAGCGGTCGTCGGCAGCGACCAGGGCGATTTCATGAATCTGCTCGGCGGGAACGACGCCGCGCAGGGCGGAGACGGAAACGACGTGCTGGACGGCGGCACGGGCTCCAACTTCCTGACCGGCGGAGCCGGAACAGACACCTTCAACGTCGATGGGCGGGGCGAAGGCGTCACGTGGTCCACCATCACCGACCTGCAACCGGTGGAATGGGCCGTCGCCTGGGGCTGGACGGACACCCTCTCCAAACTGACCTGGGAGGATCTGGCGGGCGCCACCGGCTATCAGGGGGCCACCGCGCGAATCGACCTGGACGGCAATGGCGGCACCGACCTCAGCCTGACCTTCAGCGGACAGACCCCCGGCGGGTTGCTCGCCATGCCCGGACAGGTGGGGACCGACAGCTATCTTGCCTTCCGGATCGGCTGACCGCATTCCGCCGTTCGAAAAAACGGCCGTATCGGCTGCCGCGCCGCGCCGATCCTGACGCATCCTCAGCACAATCGCCGAAACACGGAACGAGGAGGGACCCACGACCATGAAGCAGGTGATGTTTGTCGAACTCGGCATGGGCGCCGATCTGCACGGCCAGGACGTGACCAAGGCCGCGGTGCGCGCCGTGCGCAACGCCATCGAGCGCAACTCCATGCCCGGCATGCGCGCGCTGGTCGATGGCGACACCAGCCGGATGCAGGTCCGCGTCCATCTCGCCGTTCCGGCGGACGCCGACCGTCTGGACCTGGAGGCCGTGCGGGCCGTCTTCCCCTATGGACAAGTCTCCTTCAACGTGGTGTCCGGCGGCATGCTGGCGCCCAGCGGCATCTTCCTCGCCGACAAGAACGACCGCAACGAGATGATCTACATCGTCAACGCCGCGGTGGAGGTCGGCGTCTGAGGTACGGCATCCGGGGTCCGAAGTTTGGCCCTTGGGTCCGGAGCGGTTGCCCCCGCCTCCCGTTTCGTGCCAGCGTCGGGGCATGAAGCGCGCGCTCCGAACCGCCCTGATCGCCGGCGGCATCCTCGCCGGCGGCCTCGTCACCCTGACCGTGGGGGTGGTGGCCGCCCTGCCGGTGATCGCCGACCACATCCCCCTGGAACTGTCCCGAGTCGTGATGAGCGACGGGCGGCGGCAGGTGGAGATGCAGGGCATGGTCCATGTCGCCAAGCCGGATTTCTACAGCGCGATCGCCCGCCACATCGCGCAGCGGCGCCAGGAAGGCTGGCTGGTCTTCTACGAGGAGGTCCGTCCCGACGATTCCTCCAACCCCGCCGGGGTGGCCGACGTGCTGCGCCGGCTCGGGGCGGACTGGAACCCGGACAGCAAGCAGCATCCCTACGAGATGATGGCGAGCCTGCTCGGCGACGGGCTGGTGCTTCAGGACAACCGCGCCCTGATCGGCCCGCCGGGACCGGACGCCCGCAACGTCGACGTCACCCTGTCGCAACTGCTGGCCGCCCTGCCCCCCGACGATCCGGACGAGGCCGATCCGGAAACCATCGATCTGGCGCAGCTCCGGGACGAGTACGGCCAACTGCCGGGCTGGGTGCAGCGGCGCGTCCAGGCCGCCATCCGCATCATGCTGGCGACCACCGCGTCGGGCTCCATGGTGCGCGAGGCCCTGCCGCCCGCGCTGACCACCCTGCGCGAGGACAAGGTGGTGGCGGCGATCAAGGCCGAACCGGACCGCAACATCCTGATCCTCTACGGTCAGGTCCACATCGGCCACATCCAGACCATGCTGAAGGACGCCGACGCGCGGTGGCGGACGGTCTCCTCAAAGGCGATCCAGGCGTTCTGAACCGCGCTGGTCACCCGCACTGGCACCCGATGCGGATCACCAGATTTTGCGGGCCAGCTCCTCGCCGCGGGCGGTGAGCTCCTCGAAGCGGCGGCGGGCCTCATCCTCGGCATGCCAGTCGCCGGGGGCAACGACGGCTTCGGCGGCATCCGGACGGTCCGGCGCGCTGGGACGGTCCCCCGCCTCCCCGTGGAGACCGTAGATCTGGCCGTCACGCGCCTCGATCACGGCGTAGCGGCCGTCACGCTCGACGAGCCGGAAGCTGCCATGTTCCGATACGGTCCGGACCTTGGGCATCGCAATCTTCCCTTGCGGTTCACATGTCACGCCGTGAACAACCGGCGTGCCGCCCATTTGTCGCATAGCAGCAATATAGCACTTTATGGGTGCAAATGAGAGTCGTTCGCACTATACAGGAAGGAAGTCAGCCGCAAAGAAGTTCGAACCGCCAATGTTCACAGCGCTTCACACCCGTTCCATCGCTGCGATGGCCGCCGCCGGCACCTTCCTGTCGAGCGGAGTTGGCTGGGCGCAGGGCACCCCCGCAACCAACGGCGGCGCTCCCGCGGCACCGGCTTCCACGGCAGCGCCTGTGACGGCGCCCGCCGCCGACGCGCTGGCCGCCCCGCTGGCGGCGCCGGACGTTGCGGCGGGAGCGGCCGCCGGACTGGAGCATGTGACCGCCGCGACGGCGACGCTGCCGCACGACCTGTCCCCCTGGGGCATGTTCATGGCGGCGAGCCCGGTGGTGCAGGCGGTGATGATCGGGCTGGCGCTGGCCTCGGTGGCCACCTGGACCATCTTCCTCGCCAAATCGGTGGAGCTGTCGAAGGCCAAGCGCAAGGCGCGGGCCTCCCTGGCGGCGCTGGAGCAGGCGCGTTCGCTGACCCAGGCGGCCGAGAGCATCGGCTTCGAGAAGACCCCGGCGACCGCCTTCCTGCGCGCCGTCATCGCCGAGGCCCACCAGTCCGCCGACGCCCCCTCGCAGGAGGGTCTGAAGGAGCGCGCGGCCTCCCGCCTGGAGCGGATCGAGGTGGCGGAGGGGCGGCGCATGATGCGCGGAACCGGCATCCTCGCCAGCATCGGCTCCACGGCCCCGTTCGTCGGGCTGTTCGGCACGGTGTGGGGCATCATGGTCAGCTTCATCGGCATCGCCAAGTCGCAGACGACCAACCTCGCCGTGGTGGCGCCGGGCATCGCCGAAGCGCTGCTGGCGACGGCCATCGGCCTCATCGCGGCCATCCCGGCGGTGGTGATCTACAACGGCTTCGCCCGCTCCATCGGCGGCTACCGCGCCCAGCTCGGCGACTCGTCGGCAGCGGTGCTGCGGCTGCTGAGCCGCGACATGGACCGCCGCGCCCTGCCGCGCACCGTGTCCAAGGCGGCGGAGTAAGACCATGGCGGCGCGTCTGGACGACGGCGACGATCTCACCGAGTCGCACGACATCAACGTCACGCCCTTCATCGACGTGATGCTCGTGCTGCTCATCATCTTCATGGTGGCGGCCCCGCTGGCGACGGTGGACGTGCCGGTGGACCTCCCGGCCTCGACCGCCCAGCCGCAGCCGCGGCCTGACAAGCCTCTGTTCCTGACCATCCAGGCCGACAAAAGCCTGTCGGTGGGCGACACGCCGGTGGCGCGGGAGTCCCTGGCGGCGGCGCTGGACGGGGTGACGAACGGCGACAAGGGCGCCCGCGTCTTCCTGCGCGCCGACCGCAGCGTGGATTACGGCGCGCTGACCGAGGTGATGAACGCGCTGCGCGCCGCCGGCTATCTGAAGATCGCCCTGGTCGGGCTGGAAGGCGCGGCCGCGAAATGAGCGTGGCGACGTTCGATCCCAACGATCTGCCGGACGGCGAGGAGCGCACGGCACCCGCCCTGGCGCGCTGGGGCGGCAGTCTGGTGGTCGTGCTGGGCGCCCACGCCCTTCTGGCGCTCGCCGCTCTGTCCTGGCACGTCGCGATGGAAGAGGCGCCGGCCATGCCGCCCGCGGTGATGCTCGATCTGCCGCCGATGCCGGAAACGCCGGCCGCGGAGCCGCCGCCGACCCTGGAATCGATGCTCCCCGAACCGGAGCTGCCGCCCGAGCCGGTGATCGAGCCGGAACCGGAACCCGAGCCCATCCCCGAGATCGCCCCGGAGCCGCCCCCGCCCGTCCCGGCGGAGGTTTCCTTGCCGGAGCCGCCGCCCAAACCGAAACCCAAGCCCAAGGAAGAGCCCAAGCCGAAGCCCAAGGCCGAGCCGCCGAAGCCGCGCCCCCAGCCGCAGGCGCCGCCCAAGCCGGTGACGGAAGCCCCGGCCAACGCCGCCCCCGCCGCCGCCCCGCCTTCGGGCGCCCCAGCCCAGGCGGCGCCGGTGCCGCGCAACAGCAACGCGCTGCCCACGTGGCACGGTGCCGTCCTCGGCCATCTGGAGCGTTACAAGCGCTACCCCCGCATCGCCCAGATGCGGCGCCAGCAGGGCGTTCCGCAGGTCCACATCACGCTCGACCGGCAAGGCCGGGTGCTGGCGGTGCGGCTGCACAAAGGTTCCGGCTTCGAGGCGCTGGACGAGGAGACGATCGCTCTGGTCGAACGCGCCTCGCCGCTCCCGGCCCCGCCGCCGGACGTGGCGCAGGACCGCATGGAGCTGGTGGTTCCGGTGCAGTATTTCCTGCGCTGAGCCGGTACACGCTTTGGCCGCTCAAGCGTGCATGACCTGGATACGCATCACGGTATGTGCATCCACAGGCGCATGAGTTCCGGAACCGTCCGGATGTCGAGTTTGCTGAGAATGTTCGCCCGGTGGGTCTCCACCGTGCGGACGCCGATTCCGAGGCGGATCGCGATGGCCTTGTTGGCGCAGCCCTCGACCATCAGCGCCGCGACATCCCGTTCGCGGGGGCTGAGAAGGGCCAGCTTTGCCAGGGCGGACTCCGCGGCGGAGCGGTCCCGGCGCTGGTGGGCGTCGCGCTGCAAGGCCTCGTGGATGCGGCGCAGGAAGACGCCGTCGTCGAACGGCTTTTCCAGGAAATCGACGGCTCCGGACCGGAAGGCGGTGACGGCGGAACTCACCTCGCCATGGGCGGTGATGATGATGACCGGCAGGCCGCAGCCGCGCCGGGACAGTTCCTCCTGAAGCTCCAGCCCATCCATGAAGGGCATGCGGAGGTCGGCCACCACGCAGCCCGGCTGCTCCGGGCTGTAGCGGTGCAGGAATTCCAGCGCGTTGACGAAGGTGCGCACGGACAGGCCGGCCACCTCGACCAGAACGGAGAGCGCGTCGCGGACCGCTTCGTCGTCGTCGATGATGAAGACGGTCGGTTCGCCGGTGGAGGTTTTATCGGTCTGGGTCATGGGATGGCCGGGTGTCTGAACGGGCTGCGGGCAGAAAGACCTGGAAAACGGAACCGGTCGAACCGGTGCGGCCGAGCCACAGCCTGCCGCCGTGGCTCTCGACGATCGAGCGGCAGATGGGCAAGCCGAGCCCCATGCCCGCCGGCTTCGTGGTGGCGAACGGCGAGTACAGATGGTCGACCATGCCCGCCGACACGCCGGGGCCGCTGTCCTCGACCTCGAAGGTCAGGCCGTCCGGCGGCGTGGCCCGGACCCGCAGGACGACCTCGCGCACCGGACTGTCGGCCGCGGCGATGGCCTCGATGCTGTTGTGCACGAGGTTGAGGAGAACCTGCTCGATCTGGATGCGGTCGCACAGCACGAGGGGAAGCGGCTCGGCCATGTCCACCCGAAGCTGGACCCGGTTGTACGCCGCGTCCCCCCGCACCAGCGTCAGCGTCTCGCGCAGGATCTCGCTGGCCGATTCCGGCGCCAGTTGAAGCGATCCCTTGCTCAGGAAGGTGCGCAGCCCGCGAATGACCTCGCCCGCGCGCTCCGCCTGGATCACCGCCTTGTCGATGAGTTCGTGGGCGCGCGGCGGCGTGTCGTCGCCCTCCAGCAGGCGCTGGGCGGCGCGCGCGTAGCTGATGGCGGCCAGCAGCGGCTGATTCAACTCGTGGGCCAGGGCGGACGCCATCTCTCCGGTCACCGTGAGGCGGGAGAGATGGGCAAGCTCGGTCTGGTGTTCGCGCAGCCGGACCTCGACCTCGCGCCGCTCGCTGACCAGGGCGCCGAGGAACAGGGCCGTGATGGCCAGGGCCAGCATCAGCGTCTGGTGATAAACCACCGCGCCCAGGGGAAGGCCGATCGCCTGCAGCCCGGCGATCAGGCCGCTCTGGATGGCCAGCGCCGCCAGCACCGCGCCCGGCAGGCCGTGCGACACCGCCACCCAGACGAGGGGCAGGAACAGCACATAGAACAGGTTGAACTGGCCGTCGCCGATGGGCAGGAAGACCAGCAGCAGGGCCGCGGCGATGGCCGCCGTCTGCGCGGCGGTGGGCGTCTTCGGCACGCTCCAGGCGGGAGTCTCGTCCGGTCGGTGCAGGAGGAGGACGAAGGGCGTGACCACGGCAATGCCGATGGCGTCGCCCAGCCAGTATTGGAAGGCCAGCGTCGGCAGATCGGCCGCGGGCAAGGCCCCGTCGAGGACGAACACGCCGACGAAGACGGGCGCCACGACGGCGGCGCTCAGGAAGGTGACGCCGACCAGCCAGCCGACGTCGCGCACCCGATTCAACGCCAGACCGATCGCCACCCGGTGGCGCAGCACATGGGCCGCCGCCCCGTACCCGGCGACGATGGCGAGATTCGAGAGCAGCAGCGAGGAGATCGAGGCCGGATGCCCCCGCACCACCAGATCGGCCAGGATCAGCGTGGCGTAGACCATCGGCAGGCCGCGCGCGCCGGTCCACAGCAGAAGGGCCATGTAGAGCCCCGCCGGCGGGTTCCACGGCGTGATGTTGAGGCTCGGGCGGGGGTGGATGAAGGTCAGCCAGTCGATGGGCAGATAGGCCGCCAGGAAGGCGAGCGACAGCACGACCATGTCCCGGCCGGTCAGGATGGCAGGCGCTCCCGTCGCACGGCTGGCGGGCGGAAAAGGCATCTCAAAACGGTCTTTCAGGCTGCACGGGCGCAACGGCATGGGTGGACGAGGCACGGACTATACGTCCAACCGGGCGTGTTCGCCTATGCGATGGGCGGGAGCCCGGCGGGCTCCCGTCCCCGCGACGCACGGATCAGCCGACGAAGAACGGCTGCGTTCCATGCGCGGCGATGGCCTTCGACAGCCGTTCCAGCGCGTGGGCGTAGGCCGCCGTACGCATCGGAATGTCCTTGGTCGTGCCCATGTCCCAGACCCGGCGGCCCTCGGTCTCCATGATCACGCGAAGGCGCTCGTGAATCTCGTCGAGGCCCCAATAGTAGCCCTGGCGGTTCTGCACCCACTCGAAGTAGGACACCGTCACGCCGCCGGCGTTCGCCAGGATGTCGGGCAGGACGATGACGCCGGCCTCGTTCAGGATGCGGTCGGCGTCCGGCGTGACCGGGCCGTTGGCGAGTTCCAGGACGACGCGCGCCTTGATGAGACCGGCGTTGCCCTTGTGGATCTGATCCTCCAGCGCCGCGGGAACCAGGATCTCGCACGGGGTGCCCAGCAGTTCGTCGCCGGTCACCGCACGGGCGCCGTTCCCGGTGTAGGCGGTCACCGAGCCGCCGTGCTCCTTGGCCGTCTGCACGGCCTGCGGGTCCAGCCCGTCCTCGCAGACGATGGCTCCGCGGGAATCGGACAGGCCGACGATGCGGTAGCCGTCCGCGTGCAGCAGGCGGGCGATGTGGAAGCCGGCGTTGCCGTAACCCTGGATCACCACCCGGCGGGCCGATCCGGACAGGCGCAGATCCTCTTCCAGATGCTTGATCAGGTAGTAGCCGCCGCGCGCGGTCGCGTCGTCGCGCCCGAGCGAACCGCCGAGCGGCAGCGGCTTGCCGGTGATGACCGCCGGGCTCGGCTGGCGGACGATGGAGCTGTACTCGTCGGCCATCCACCCCATGATCATGGAGTTGGTGTAGACGTCCGGCGCCGGGATGTCGCGGTCGGGTCCGATCATGCCGGCGAAGGCCTGGACATAGGCCCGCGACAGGCGCTCCAGTTCCGACTTGGACAGGCTGTGCGGATCGACCTTCACCGCGCCCTTGCCCCCGCCATAGGGCAGGTTCATCACCGCGCACTTGAAGGTCATCCAGAAGGCCAGCGTGGTCACCTCCTCCACGTTGGAACTCGGGTGGAAGCGGATGCCGCCCTTGGTCGGGCCGCGCGTGTCGTCGTAGCGGCACCGCCACGCCGGGAAGGAGCGCCGCGAACCGTCGTCCATGCGCACGGACAGGCGGACGCTCAACGTCTCCTTGGCGTATTTCAGTTTCTCGAGAACCTCGGAATCCACCTCGACGTGCTTGGCGGCTTCATCCAGGCGGCTCAGCGCCCCCGAAAGCAGATCGTCCATTCCTTTTCCCCATGGTTTCGGTCAGGAGCACCGAAGGTTGGCCGCATCTCCTTCCTGGAAGGTTCTGCTCACTTCCCCTTAGGCATATGACGGCCTTTTCTACTGGGGAATAACCCGGATCAAAATATCCGTATTACTACGGAAACTTGGTAACATGCTGAAAAACAGTGATAAATTTTTTACAGACCGATCTGCGCCTTGCGCTCCGTAATCATACGGATGGCCGCGGACAATGCCCGTGCGCGAGAGTTCATCCGGGCTTGAATCACCGCCGCCACGCAGTCGAGGACGCATCGATGACCGAGGGAACCGACCGGCCGCTGATCTGGATCGGACGCATGGATTACGGCCGCCTGCTGCGGGCCATGGACCGGCTGTCCGTGCAGGCCCCGGAGGTCTCGGCGTTCCTGTCGCGGGAGTTGGAGCGGGCGATCGTCCGCCCGGAAGGCGACCTCCCCCGGACGATCGTGCGCATGGGCAGCCGGGTGCTGTTCCGCCGCGACGACGGCATGCCGCCCGAATGGGGGGAACTGGTCTACCCGGACCAATCGCCCAAGGACGACCAGATCACCGTCGCCTCGCCGCTGGGGGTGGCCCTGCTCGGCCTCCGGGAGGGGGCCCACATGCCGTACAGCGATGCGGACGGCGTCACGCGCCGGCTGATGATCGAGCGCATTCTCCCGGCCTGAGCCGCCTTCCCGGAAGCGAACCCGCTTCGCTCTTCATTTGCAAATGCGAATGAATCGCATTATTAGTGGGGCATGTTCCGCTCCACGGCCCCGCTTGGCTCCGGACGGAACCGGAGACCCAACAGCCGAAACCAATCGGGGGCGGAGACGATGTGTGAGCGTTGTCGGAAGACCGTGCCATCCTGCGTGCTGGGACAGGCCAAGCGCCGGAAGCTGTGGACGATTCCCACGGAATACCATTGCTCGATCGTGGGCACCTGCCTGTCGTCGGAGGATGTGGCGTGGCTTTGCCGGCGGCTGAAGCTGGTCCCCACGGCGGACGCCCGTCCCTACGACATCCACCGCTATTTCGTCGAGAAGGCCGCGGAGGACGGGCCGGAAGCCCGGCTGATGCACAAGCGGCTGGACGAGACCTTCGCCGTCGCGGTGAAGCGCTTCGCCCGTGAGACGACCGAAGAGGGCTGGATGGCGCTGTGGGCCGCCGCGGTGGCCTCGGGCGACGTCGCCGCCGCCTACTGGGGCGTGCTGAGCCACGGCGCCATGCCCGACGCGGTGCGGGTGCGCGCCTTCGCCGACGTGCACATGCTTTCCCACATCATGGGGGGCGAGAACCGGCGCCAATTGCGGGAGAACCGCGATCTGGCCCGGCGCTGCGAGGAGCTAACTGCCCGGCTGGCGAAGCAGGAGCGCGCCGCCGCCGAACGCGTCGCCGAGAAGGACGCCCGCATCCGGGAGCTGGAAGCACAGCTCGCCACCCAGCGGGCCGCGCCCGCGGTCCCGGAAACGCCCAACGTCCCGAAAGCCCCGTCCGGCCGGGCGCCAGGCCAGGCGCGTCTGCTGCGCACCATGGACGCCCTGCACCGCCGCGTCGCCAGCGAGCGCATGCGCGCCCGCCACGCCGAGGCCGAGGTGGAGCGGCTGCGCCGCCTGCTCGATCCGCCGGCCGCGCAACTCCGCCGCACCGCCGCCGCCGAGACGAACGCCCCGACCGACCTCGGCGGGCGGGCCATCCTCTATGTGGGTGGGCGGACCAAGAGCCTGCCCCACCTGCGGGCGGCGGTGGAGACTCGCAACGGCTGCCTGCTGCACCATGACGGCGGATTCGAGCAGACCACCCGCTGCCTGGAGGGGCTGGTGGAGCGCGCCGACGTGGTGGTCTGCCCCGTCGACTGCGTCAGCCACGATGCCTGCCTGCGGGTGAAGGGCCTGTGCCGCCGCATGGGCAAGCCCTTCGTTCCCATGCGCAGCGCCGGAGCGACCAGCTTCGCCCGCATCCTGCACAGCTTCGGCCAGGACGGCTCCGGAGAGGACGCAGCCCACCATTGAGAGCCCGCGTTGGAATTGCGAATTGCCGCATGGCGGTGGAAAGCGAATGCGCCCGGGCCGTTGGATTGCACCGATGCGCCCCAGCGGCTCGCCGCCCGTGCGTCACGCCACCAAGCGCCAACGGGCCATGCGGGCGGCATTGGCTGCGATGATCTGCTGGGGTAGGGCTTCCGGAGCCCCGGCGTAGGGCAGCGTGCCCTGGACGGCGTTGGGATTGGCGAACGCCTGGAGAAAGGTGTTCTGCCGCTGATTCAGTTCATTGATCAGGTCCTGGTCGTTCCCCGCGTTCTGCAGCAACTGCTGGAAGTACGCGTTCGCCGTCGCCAGCACGGGAAACCCGACGGCATCGTAGAAGCCCGCTGCCGTCGGCGCCATCGTGCCCACTTGGATGGTGGCCGCGGTGAGCAGGACGTTCGCAGCGAAGATGTACACCACCAGAGCCCCCAATCCGGGGACGCGGCCATCAATGTTGTTCGTCTGCAGATGTTCCAGCGACGCAAGAATGAGGTTCTGCTGATTGCCCTGCAGCAGACGCCCCGTGACGACGCCACGATAGAGAGTGCCGGCGGGGTTCCGCACGTCGATGGCGACCGTGTTCGCCGGCGTGTTCCGAACGGTGATCTCGAACGTACGCCCTTCGTCGACGTTGGTGAGCCGGTACACTCCGGCCGGATAATTCTGCCCGACCGGGTGAAATTGCGTGAGTTCGATCCCCTGAATACCTGCCATGTCGCTTCTCCATCGTTGCCGGGCGGGTGGCGCCGACCCCCGCGCTGTTCACCGCGGCAAGTCGCCTCTGCGATCCAGACGCTGCAGGCTGCGAAGTGTGAACGGCTGGCCGACGGCTCCCGGCGTTGGGTCGCCGCCCCTCCCCGGCGCGGTCAGGCGCTGCGGATGCCTTTCCTTGACTTTGGTTCAAGAACCTCTGATGACCGGCGCGGAGACATGATCTGGTAAAAACTCAGCGCCCCACTCTATCTACTACGCCTTCTCTTTCATCTACTACGCGTTCTGTCTCATGAAATTTCCAATCGGCTTTTCACAATGAACGGAGGGCAGGCGGCTAAAGTTGCGAAGCACCGCTTCGCCATGTGATACAACATTGCTGGAAGGAGCCGTCATGCCGTCTGAACACCCGTCACCCGAAGCCTCGCAGGGCAGCCAGGAGAGCCCCGAACCCCTGTTGAAACTGGGGGATACGCCACGCCCGGCCGCCATGCCCGATGGTCTCGCCGCGGAGGTCGCCGGCTGGCGCTTCGTTCTGCGCAGCCCGTTGGCTCCCAGCTTCTACTCCAAACCCGGAACGCCGTGGCAGGCGCCGCCGGAAGGCTGCCTGCGGGCCAGCGACCGTTGGAATCTGGACGGCGCCTTCCCCACCGACCAACCCGTCGAGAACGGCGCGCAATGGGCCGTCGCGCGGTTCGAGGGCGGGGTGTGGCGTGTGGAGCGCTGCGTTCCGGCCGCCGCCCGCCCGGCGGTGCGCGACCTTCTGCGCCTGCGGGTGGAGCGGCTGACCGCCGCCCGCCGCTGGACGCATGGCGACCTGGAGCTTCTGCAGAGCCTGCTCGACGGCGGCACGCTGGCGGAAGCCGTTCTGCTGGCCGGTGACGCGGGGCGGGCGCGCTCGCTGCGGTCGTTGAAGGCGCTGGGCCTCGCCGGAACGGCGTCCGCTGCCGATCCGGAGCTTCCCGAAGAGGCGAAGGCGGTGCTCGCGGAGGGGGCGGAGAGCGTTGTCTGGCTCGACGCCGACGCGCGCGAGATTGCGGACGGCATTCTGTCCTGGCACGCCAAGAAGCAGGCCCGTGCCGTCGCACGGCTGAGCCGGGGCGCCGAAGCGAAGCAGCGCGGCGACGACATGAAGGACGCGCTGACCAAGGCGGTGCAGCGGGCCTTCCCCCGCATCCCCAAGGAGGCCGCCGCCGCCGCCGCCGCCCGGCTGGCGCCCGGCGTGAAGAAGCTGGGCCGCATGCCGGCGCTCCAACCCATCGTTGACGCGGTCGCGGAGGTGCGGCTGGAGCGCTGGCGCCAAGCCGTGGCGTCGGAACCGGAAGTGGCCAAGCGGCTGGCCGCTATGGAGGCGCGCGGCGATGCCAACCGCGCGCTCAAGCGCTACCGCGACCAGCGTGCGGTCGAGCGGGCGGAGGCCGAATTGAAGGAATGGCGCGGCGACCTCGGCCCCGTGCTGTCCCGACGCCTGGGCTGGTGACGGCGGGGCGGCGTCAGCGTGCGCCGGGGAACCACTCGGTGTGGCTGTCGCAGCTGCGGCCGTAATAGACGACCCGCCGGCCCAGGATGCTGACCGTCCAGCCGGCGCAGCCGGCCCGCAGCACCCGCTCGCAGAAACCGCCGTAACGGATCGTTCCAGCCTGGATGGCGCGGACGGCGGACTCCACGCCCTCCGCCGAAAAATCCACGGACGGCGGCAGAGGAAAAGGCCGGGCCTCCACCCGCTCCGTCATTCCGTCCGGGAAGTAATAGGTCGTCTCCGCGCGCACGAGATCGGTGTGGTAGCGCTCCACCCCCGCGACGGCCAGCGCCGCGACGACCTCGGGAAAGGTGATCCGCTCCTCCTGCGAAGCCCGGCTGCACTCCCGCAGGATGGCTGTGATTTTGGGATCCATGAGCAATTCTCCGTGCGGCGCGTGCTTCGCGGTCAATCGATGGGAATGGAGCGCAGCCCCATCCGGCGGACGATCCCCTTCAGTGCTTCTGCGATCCGCTCCCGCTCGGCGGGCTCCAGGTGCCCGAAGAATTCGAGATCGTTGCGGTCGGCCAGGGCGGACAGTTCCGGCACCAGCGCCCGACCTTCCGGAGTGAGCGCCAGCGCCTGGTAACGCCGATCGTCCAGGTCGGCGGTCTGGGTGAGCATCCCTTTGACGACGAGCCGGTCGGCCAGTTTCGAGATCGCTCCCCGCGTCATGCCGAGCCGGTCGGCCAGCAGGCTGGGCGCCACGCCGTCGCAGCCATGAAGGTCGCGCAGCACGGCCCACTCGGCGACGGTCACCCCCCGCCCCGCCAGCTTCGCGGCGAAGGCATGGGACACATGATTCGACACGAAGCGCAGCCAGTAGCCGAGATGCGCGTCGAGCGGGCTGATGTTCGATTCGGTCAACACGCCTCCTTAAGTTTCCTAGGAAACTGCTACAAAACGGTTTCCTTGTCAACCGTTTGGCTTTGCGATCGGAACAGCAATGAAACGATCCGGAGCCGGGACCTTTCAACAGCGACGGTGGCAGCGTTTCAGAATTGAAATGCGCAGTTGCCACAGAATCGATGGTTTACTTGATAATTTCCGGTCTTCAAATGCTCCGGAAATTAAATGGATCGGGGTCGAACCATTCAAAGACCGCCCGACCAAGCGCCCTGAACCTCTGTCTTATATCACCAACGCGGTAAACGATGAGGGTATGACTATTTGAAGTAGCTATTTGCTACAAATTAATTTGAAATCCACGACTAGGCGCATCTAAATCAATCGTAGATACGGTCCTCTGGCCATTTCCACCTGCCTCTGGTGACGCCATGTTCAATTTCCTGTCGGCCAAACGCGCAGAATTAACGGCCAAGCTCGCGGCATTGGATGCCGCGCAAGCCATCATCGAATTTTCTCCGGATGGAATGGTTCTTTCCGCAAACAATAACTTCCTTACGGCGCTTGGGTGCAGCCCTGACGAGATCGAAGGTCGGCACTGGTCGTCGGTCCTTTCCTTTCAAGGCGTGGAGCGCGGCAACCCGCAGGGTCTGTGGGATGCGCTGCGACGCGGCGAATCGAAGTCCGGGGAATGCCTTCTTCTTGGCAAGACGGGTCGGGATTCGTGGGTCCAGGCGGTCTTCACCCCGATTAGGGACCATAGCGGGCGCATCGTGACGATCGCCGCCTATGCCATGGACATCACGGTGGGCAAGCGCCGGGCCGCTGACCAGGAGGGACAGATCGCAGCGGTCAACAAATCGCAGGCGGTCATCGAATTCGACATCAACGGGAACGTCCTGACGGCGAACGCCAACTTCCTCACCACCATGGGCTACGGGTTGGACGAGATCGCCGGCCGGCACCACGCCATGTTCGTGGCGCCGGAGGAACGCAACGGCGACTGTTACCGTCGCTTTTGGGACGCGCTCCGTCGCGGCGAGCACCAGACGACGGAGTTCCGGCGCCTGCGCAAGGATGGCGGCGACGTCTGGATTCAGGCCAGCTACAATCCCGTCTTCGACGCGCAGGGCCGCTTGGTCAAGGTTGTCAAGTTCGCCACCGACGTAACGGAGCGGGTGAAGGAGCGCCTGAACCGCGCCGACGTCGGCCGCGCGGTGGATGGCGACCTCGGCCACATCAGCCAAGCCATCGCCGACGCCAACCGGCAGGCGTCCGCCGCGGCGAACGCCGCCGCACAGACCAGCCACACCGTGCAATCCGTTGCCGCCGGCGCCGAAGAACTCGTTGCGTCCGTCAACGAGATCAGCCAGCAGACCGCCACCGCCTCCGTCATCTCGAATGAAGCGGTGGGCGAGGCCGAGCGCATCGGCGCGACCGTCGAGGAACTGGTGGAGGCCGCCAAGCGGATCGGCATGGTGGTCAAGATGATCTCGGACATCGCCAACCAGACGAACCTTCTGGCGCTGAACGCGACGATCGAGGCCGCGCGGGCCGGGGAAAACGGCAAGGGCTTCGCGGTGGTCGCGTCCGAGGTGAAAGCGCTGGCGACCCAGGCGGCAAAGGCGACGGAACAGATCACCTTGCAGATCGCTCAAGTCCAGGGGGCCACCGATTCCGCCGCCCGCGCCATCACGTCGATCGGCGGGACGATCCGCAAGCTGAACGGCATTTCCACCGCCATCGCGTCCGCCACCGAGGAGCAGAGCACCGTCGTCCGCGACATCTCGGCCCACATGCAGGTCACCGCCGACGCCATCACGGCCATCAGCGGCAATATGGCCGGCATCGCCCGCGCCACCGAAGACGCCGCGGTGTCGACCGGAAAGGTCAAGGCGCTGTCGCGCGCGCTGGTGGCCTGATGATCACGCGAAGGGACGAAGCGGAGCCGGCCCCGGAAAACCGTGGCCGCTCCGGTCGCGGTGGCTCCAGATCACCGTCAACGCCCGACAGCCCGGAGGGGTGGAAGATATTGCATCATCCTCCACAGATTCGCGTTCACCCTCCTGCCGATTGACAACCCTAGGGTTTATTCGACGTGTTGACCAAGCTGAATATGGTGATATTGTCTCGATGGATCTGGAAATCGATCCGGCGTGAGCGCCGAAGAACAACCGGAATGCGGTGTCACCCAGGGCGCCGCAGCGCCGGGCGACCGCTGCGCTCCATCCTTCCGCTTTGCCGAGGCAGCCCGTGATCCGCCTGACGCCGTTTCGTCCTTTCGCGACCGTGTGGCTTGCCGTCCTGCTCAGCGTGTCGGCCCTGCCCGTCCGTGCGGACGAGGTCTACCGCGTGCTGACCTGGAAGATGGCTCCATACGCGATGGTCGACGAACAGGGCAGGCTGACCGGCTTCGAGGTGGAGATCGCCCGCGCGCTTTGTGACACCATGGGCATCCGCTGCGAAATAACCGCCCTGCAGTTTCCCGAAGTCCTCGACCTGCTCGACCGCAACGCCGCCGACTTCGCGGTTGCCAGCATCCTGAAGACGCCGGAGCGGATGAGGAAATACCTCTTCACCGACCGCCATAAGCGGTCCAGCTCCAGCTACATCGGGCGGGCCGGCGAGTGGTCCCCGGGCGTGGCGCCCGATCTGGCGGGGAAGCGCATCTCCGTCACCCGTGGGTCGAAGCAGTACGACTATCTGACCGCGAAGAACATCGGCGGCACGGTCGTGATCTACGACGATCAGGCGGATGCGCTGCGCGCCGTTCTGGATGGGCGGGTCGATCTGGCGCTGGCTCCGACCGCCGTCACCGTCCATCTGCTGACCAGCGCGGAAGGGGAGGCTCTGGAGGTCGTGGGCGACCCGCTGACCGAAAGCGGGCTGGGCGGCGAGTCCGCCATTGCCCTGCCGCTGGGGCGCGAGGAATTGCGCGACCGCGTCAACATGGCCCTGCGAGCGATCCTCGCGGATGGGCGGTACGACGCCATCAGTTCCCGCTTCCTGCCCTTCCGGATGTACTGAGGCAGCGATGGGTTTTCCGATGCGCTCCGTCACCGCACACGCCCTGTCGACCATCATGCTCCTGCTGGCCGGTCTTGCGCTGACGCAGCCGGTCCGGGCGGACGCGCCACCCCCGACCGACAGGCCGTTCCTGCGCATCGTGGTCATCGACCACTCCCCGCCTTTCAGCGATCGCGACGCCGCCGGCGTCCTGTTCGGCTTCAACATCGATTTCGGCCGCGAGCTGTGCCGCTCGCTGGGTGCGGTGTGCAGCTTCGATGCGGCCCCCTTCAAGCAGATCATCGACGACGTCGCCGCGGGCCGCTACGACATCGGCTTCGGCAACGTGCTGCGCACGCCGGACCGGGAGCAGCGGCTTCTGTTCTCGATTCCCTATTGGCGGTCCAGCACCAGCCTGGTCGGGCACCGGGGGATGCCGGAACTGGGTCTGGAGGAGGCGATCCGCAGCCGGCGCATCGCCGCCATCCGCGGTTCGCGCCAGCACGCGGCCCTGGTCCGTCTGGCCGACGCCGACCCGGTGCTGCACGCCAACCTGGTGCCCGTCTCCACGCTCGACGACCTGTGGGACGCCATGCGCAGCGGCAAAAGCGACATGGCCATCGGACCGACGCTGAACGTGGTGCATTTCCTGCTGTCCGACCCTGGGGACGGATTCGAGACCATCGGCACCCCGATGTCCGACGACGGGTTGGGCGGGACCGTGCACATCGTCTTCCCACCCGGCCAGCACGCGTTGAAGGCGGCGGTGGACCGGGCGCTGACGGCGTTGCGCAACGACGGCACCTACCAGCGGATCAACCGCCACTACTTCCCCTTCGACATCTACTGAACCGGAACCGGCCATGGCGTCCGCCCGCGACCGCAGGCATCCCCGCGTACGGCTGCAGCCGGCGATTCTCACCGGCGGCGCGATCCTGCTGGCGCTGATCGGCCTGCTGTTCCTCGGCATCGTCGCCGAACAGGGCAAGATGGAACGGCTGGCCGCCGACAGCCAGGACCGCATGGTGCCGCTGATCCTGGAGCGCCAACGCGCCGTCGTGAATCTGGAGCGGCTGAAGCAATCGGGGGCGATCGTCCTTTCCGCCGACGACCCCCGCCGCCGCCGCGAAGCCCTGCTGGCTGCCCAGGCCCTGGCCTTCCACCCGACCTTCCAGTTCGATCCCGCGCTGAAACGGCAGGTGACCGACGCCTATTCGGTGATCCGGCAGGTCTCCTCGGCGAAGGCGCGGCGGTTGGAGAGCGCCTCCGCCGGCGACGCGGCCGCGCCCGCCGAGGAGGAGCACCTCGCCGAGAAATGGGCGCAGACGCTCGTTGAGCTGAACACGGTCGGCGACCGGCTGCTGGTCGACGTGACCGAGCTGACGGCGGGCCGTCTGGGCCAGATCCAGGAACGCACCCGTCTGGTGTCGCAGGTCATCCAGTTCGCCTTCGTCGCGGTGCTGGCCATCTTCATCGCCGCGGGGCTGCTGATCCGCCGCCATGTGGTGCGGCCCCTGCTTTTCGCCGCCGACGGCCTGCGCCGCATCGGCGAGGGCGAGCGCGACATCCGGCTTCCGGGTGCCCGCACGCAGGAACTGGACAGCATCCTGAACGCCGTCGTCCGGCTGGGCACCCAGACCGAGGAACTGCGCCTGACCCGCGACCGGGCGGAGGCGGCGTCCCAGGCGAAGGCCAGCTTCCTCGCCAACATGAGCCACGAGATCCGCACCCCGATGAACGCGGTGATCGGCCTGTCGCATCTGGCACTGAAAACCGACCTGACACCGCGCCAGCGCGACTATGTCCTCAAGATCAGCCAGTCCGGCCAGCATCTGCTGGGCATCATCAACGACATCCTGGACTTCTCCAAGATCGAGGCCGGAAAGCTGAGCGTCGAGCGCACCGGTTTCCATCTGGACAAGGTGCTGGGCACGCTCGCCGACCTGATCGCGGAGAAGGCCGCGGCCAAGGGGCTGGAGCTGATCTTCGACGTCGCCCAGAACGTGCCGAGCGACCTGATCGGCGATCCGCTGCGCATCGGGCAGATCCTGGTCAACTACGCCAACAACGCGGTCAAATTCACCGAGCGCGGCGAGATCGCCATCATTGTCCGGCTGGAGGAGGAGACCGGCGGGGAACTGCTCGTCCGCTTCGAGGTGCGCGACACCGGAATCGGCCTGAGCGACGAGCAGAAGAATCAGCTTTTCCAGAGCTTCCAGCAGGCCGACGCGTCGACCACCCGCAAGTACGGCGGAACCGGCCTTGGTCTGGCGATCTCCAAGCGGCTGGCCGAGCTGATGGGCGGCGCGGTCGGGGTGGACAGCGCGCCGGGCCGCGGTTCCAGCTTCTGGTTCACCGCCCGACTGGGCCGCGACAGGCCGCGCCGCGTGCTGCTGCCGCGGCCCGACCTGCGCGGCCTGCGCTGTCTGGTGGTGGACGACAACGAGAACGCCCGTGTGGTGCTGACCGACATGCTGTCGGCCATGTCCTTCACCGCCGAAGCCGTGGATTCCGGCCCCGCGGCCATCCAGGCGGCGCGGTTCGCGGCGCGCGAAGGGCGGCCGTTCCGCGTCGTTCTGCTGGATTGGCAAATGCCGGGAATGGACGGGCTGGAGACCTCCGCCGGACTCGCCGCGCTGGAGCTGGATCAAGCGCCCCACCACATCATGGTCACCTCCTACGGCCGGGAAGAGGTGCTGAAAGGCGCCGAGAACACGGCCATCGAAGAGGTGCTGTTCAAGCCCGTGAACCCGTCGGCGCTGTTCGACGGCATCATGCGGGTTCTGGGCGCCGACGAGCAGACCACGGACGCCCCTCCGGCGACGACCGCCGCCGCCGACCTGTCGCGCCTGCGTGGCGCCCGCATCCTGCTGGCTGAAGACAACGATCTGAACCAGCAGGTGGCCTGCGAACTGCTGGGCGATGCCGGGCTGGCGGTGGAGGTTGCGGAGAACGGCGCCATCGCCGTCGACATGGTGCAGGAGGCCCGCTACGACCTCGTGCTGATGGACATGCAGATGCCGGTCATGGACGGCGTCGCCGCGACCCTGGAGATCCGCCGGCAGGGATTCGCCGATTTGCCCATCGTCGCGATGACCGCAAATGCCATGCAGGCCGACCGCGAGCGTTGCCTGGACGCCGGCATGAACGATTATCTGGCCAAGCCCATCGACCCGGATGCGCTGTGGGCCACCCTGCTCACCTGGATCGCGCCCCGCCCGGGCCTCGGCGCGGAGGCACCCGTTTCTCCGCCGGCTCCGGCCGCGGAGGACGGGGGCGACCTGCCCGCCGGTGTTCCAGGGTTGGACACCGTCACCGGGCTGTCGCGGGTGCTGGGCAAGAAACGTCTTTACCTCGACCTGCTGCGCAAGTTCGCCGCCGGTCAGCGCGACGTGGTGACCGCCATCCGCGGCGCGCTGGACTCCGGCGACCTCGCCGCGGCGGAGCGTTACGCCCACACGCTGAAGGGAACCGCCGGCAACATCGGCGCCCACCCCGTCCAGGATGCCGCCACCGATCTTGAGGCGGTCATCCGCGACGCCCGGCCACGCCCGGAGATCGACACGCGGCTGGCCGCGTTGGAGCCGCCGCTGGGTGCCTTGCTCGCCCATCTTGAGGCGGCGCTGACACCGATGGGCGCCGCCGCGCCGTCCGCCGCCCAGTCTACTCTGGTGGATGCGGACGCGCTTCTCGCCGTGTGCGGGCAACTCCGTCAGCTTCTGCTCGACAGCGACCCCGACGCCGAGGAGGCGCTGGCCGCGGACGCCGACCTTCTGCGCGCCGCCTTCCCCGACCGGTTCGAGGCCATCGCCGACCAGATCCGCAATTTCGACTTCGACGAGGCCGCCGCTGCCCTGGACGCGGCCCTGACCGACCGCGGCATGACCGCCCAAACCTGAACCGACGCCAGCCCTGCCGCCTCCCCCAAATCGGACTGACTCCATGGACATCGCATCGCCCGCACCGGCTCCCGCTGCGCCGAAGCCCACGATCCTCATCGTGGACGACACGCCGGACAACCTGAAGCTGCTGAGCGGTCTGCTGAAGGAAAGCTACAAGGTGAAGGTCGCCAACAATGGGCGCAAGGCGTTGGAGATCGCCGCGGCGATCCCGACACCCGACCTGATCCTGCTGGACGTGGTGATGCCGGAAATGGATGGCTACGAGGTCTGCGCCACCTTGAAGGAAGCACCGGGGACCCGGAACATCCCGGTGATCTTCCTGACGGGCCGTGCCGACGAGGCCGACCGGGAGCGCGGCCTCGCCATGGGGGCCGTGGATTACATCGCCAAGCCGGTCGATCCTCCGACGGTGCTGCAACGGGTTGCCGCGCTCGTTCCGGTGCCCTGACCGCGGTCATCCGCCCGAGCCGCGCCCTGGCGAGCCGGCGTCACGCCGACGCTTCGGCCAGGGCGGACACCCGCCGCGGCATGCGGACGACGAAGCTGGCGCCGCCGCCGGACAGGCTTTCCACCTCGATGGTCCCCTGAAGAACCTGATGGACGAGGTTGAAGGCGATGTAGAGCCCAAGCCCGGGAAACTCGATGCCCCGGCGGGTGGTGAAGAAGGGATCGAACAGTTTGGGCAGATGCTCCGGATCGATCCCCCTGCCGTCGTCGGACAGGCGGAGTTCCACCCAATCCTCCTCCCGTGGCATCACCGACAGGGTCAAGCGCCCGCTCTGCCCCGGCCGGAAGGCGTGGGCCACGGCGTTTCGGATCAGGATGGACAGCACCTCCGACAGCGGGCCGGGATGGCTGTCGATGGTCAATCCGGCGGGGCAGGACACGGTAAGGCTGTGCCCAGCCTCGCGCAAATGCGGGTCCAGCCCGAACAGGGCGTCGGAGAGATAGTCCTTGAGATCGAACACCCGCCGTTCCGAGCCGGCGCGGTCCACCACCACCTGCTTGAAGCTCTGGATCAGGTTGGCGGTGCGCACGATGTTGGTGGTGACCAACAGCGTCCCTTCCCGCGCGTTCTCCAGGAAGCGGGCGAGGTCGGACTTGCGGATCGCCCCGTTCTGGAATTGCGACGCCAGCGATTCGACCAGCCCGGAAAGATGGGAGACCGCGGTCAGGGCCACGCCGATCGGCGTGTTGATCTCGTGCGCGACGCCGGACACCAGCAGGCCCAGGGCCGCCATCTTCTCCGTCTGGATCAGGTGCTGCTGCGTCTCCTCCAGCCGGCTGTGGGCGGCGCGCACCTCCTCGACGGTGGCCCGCAGCGAGTCGGCGGTGGCCTTCAAGGACAGGTGGTTCTTCACCCGCGCCAGGACGATGGGAGGGCTGATCGGCTTGCTGATGTAATCGACAGCGCCCAGGTCGAGCCCGAACTTCTCGTCCTCGACGGAGGTGCGCGCGGTGAGGAAGATCACCGGAACGTCGCGGGTCCGCGGATCGGCCTTCAGGCGGCGGCACACCTCGTATCCGTCCATGCTCGGCATCATGACGTCGAGCAGGATCAGATCCGGCGGCTGGTCGGAAAAGGCGATGCGCAGCGCGGCATCGCCGTTGTTCACGGTCTTGACCGTATAAATGGATTTCAGATGGCTGCTCAGCAGCGAAAGGTTGTCGGCGGTGTCATCCACGATGAGGATCGTCGCCTTCGTCGGTGCTCCCATATCCGCCCCTTCCTCTTGCGGCGGAAAGGGACGATCCGGCACTGCCCCCGATCAGGGCGCCGGCCACAACCAGTGCATCACCGGTTCGCAGAAACACCCTCGTCCGCCAAAGGGACATTACAACGCGATTTTTTATCGTCAAAGACAATTTATCGGTGCCATTCACTCCGGCAACAACCGTTTCAAATTATGTTCTGCCGGAAAAACAACTGCATTTTAAGCATCGCCCGAAATTACCAAACGCCACGTCCTGTCATGGGAACCGGCCGGTGCGCAGGGGCGTTTCCGTGTCCGCGTGCGGCGGCCGGGACGCGAAAAAGTGGTAGCCCGCCCTCACCCGTCAAACTGTCACAGACCACCCGTATAGTCCGTCCAACTTTGGAAATGCTTCGTGAATCCAGCCATGCCGACGCCGACACACGCCCGTACCACACCGTCTCTTCCCGTGCCCAAGCTGCATTGCGCCTGCTGCGGGCGTCCGTTCACCCGCGCATCCGGCCGCGGCCCCGCCCCGCTCTACTGCTCGGCCGACTGCCGGACGCAGATCCGCATCCGCCAGCGGGTGTGGTCGAGCCGGCCCGGCTACGCCGCAAGCGGCACGGCCAACCACCGGGACATCCATTTCGAGACGGCGCGCGCATCATGATGAAGCTGGTGATCCACGACCGCCATTCCGCCGCCGGGCTGATCCTGCCGGATGTCGGCCATATGCGCGACGTCGTGCGCGCCCTGCGCGGGCTGGACACGGTGGACAGCGCGTCGGTGCTTCTGGAGGTCTTCGCCCGGCGCTGCCTGGAGGCCGGCGTGGCCTTTGATTCGACGGACCCGCTGACCGCCTGCTCCTTCTGCACCCATCTGGTGGAGGTGGAGGTCCATGCCGAGAACGGGGCGGCGCCCGTCCAGTTCGTCCGGCTCTACGACCGCGACGCCGACGGCATCCTTTGCCGCCGCCATCACGGCACCCTGCACGCGGTGGCCCGGCAGTTGCGGTGCGAGGACGGCGTGCCCTTCCCCATCCTGCCGGCCATCGCCGCCAAAACGGCGGCTTTCACGACGGTGGCATTCAACGCCGCGATCCCGCCGCGCCCGCTCTGAGCAAGCGGACGCGGACGGAAGCACCAATCGTTATGGCGTGTGCCCGTTACGGCATGTACTGGCCGCCGTTGACGTCGAGAACCTGCCCGGTGATGTAGCCGCTGCAGGTGTGCGACGCGAAGAACAGGAAGGTCGGGGCGCACTCTTCCGGACGGCCGAAGCGGCCCATCGGGAAACCGGAGCCGATGCGGGCCTTGGTGTCCTCGTCCTTGTCGGCGTGGAAGGCTGTGTCGAAGGTGCCCGGCGAGACCATGTTGAAGCGGATGCCGTCCTTGGTGTGGAAGGCCACCCAGTTCTTCTGGATGTTGTGCAGCCACGCCTTGGCCGCGCCGTACAGGCCGGCGCCCGGACCGCCGCCGGTGTAGCCGGCGACCGAACCGACCGAGATCACCGAAGAGGTGGTGCCGTTCTGCGACGCCGCAGCCTTCAGGTGCGGCAGCGCGTGCTTGGTCACCATCAGTGCGGAGCGGGAGTTCAGGTCGGTCACCGCGTCGAAGAAGGCGTCGTCGATCTCCGGCAGCGGCTTGCGGGCGACCAGACCGCCCGCGTTGTTGATGAGCACGTCGATGCCGCCGAAGCGCTCGACGAAGGCCTCGACGAGCGTGCCGCACGCCGCGCTGTCCGACACGTCGGCCTGGAGGAAGACGACCTCGCCACCCAGCCCGTTCAGACGGGCCAGCGTGGCCTCCAGGTCCGCCGGAATGCGACGGCCGTTCATGGCGACCTTGGCGCCGGCGCGGGCGAACGCCTCCACCGCCGCGAGGCCGATGCCCTGCGTGGAACCGGTGATCAGAACGCGCTTGCCCTTCAGATCGTCAAACATTCCTTGCCTCTCGTGTCTTGGTGTCGTTTTGGCCCGGCTCAATCGGCCAGGCGAGGTTCCGGCAGTCCCTGGGCGCCGGGATCGAACATCAGGACGCGTCCGCCATGCGGGTCCTCGGCGAGGTCCGCCGGCCCGCGGCTGAGCGAGGTGACCAGCATCGTCCGCAGGTCCGGCCCGCCGAAGGCGCACATGGTCGGCTTGCGCATCGGCACCTCGATCCGGCGGTCGAGGTCGCCGTTCGGGGTGAAACGCTTGATGCAGCCCTCATCCAGGCAGCAGATCCAGTAGCAGCCGTCGATGTCCACCGCGGCGCCGTCGGGACGCCCGACCATCGCCCGCATGTCGACGAAGGGGCGGCGGTTGTCGGCGGTGCCGGTGTCCGTGTCATAGTCCCACGCCCAGACCATCCGCACGTCGCGGTGGCTGTCGGACGCGTAGAGGGTGCGCCCGTCCGGGCTGAAGGCGGACCCGTTGGGGATGATGTAGCCGCCGGTCCCCGTCTCGGTCAGCCCGTCGGCCCGCGTGAAGCGGTGCCACAGGCCGGAGGAGTCCCCCTTGCTGATGTCCATGACCATGCTGGACAACCAGAACCGCCCCTGCCGGTCGCAGCGCCCGTCGTTGAAGCGCATGCCCTCCTTGGGGAAGCGGTGGGTGGCGAGAGCGGTGACCACCGCCTCCCCGCCCTCGCCCGGCAGATCCACATCGAAGACGCCGGTCTCGCAGGCGCAGACCACGCCGCCGTCCGGACGCAGGACGAGGCTGCCGATCATCTCCGGCAGGGTCCAGCGGCGGTGGGCGCCGCTGGAGGGGTCGAGCCGATGGATGGTTCGCGCCGGGATGTCGATCCAGGTCCACGAGCCCCGCTCGGCGTCCCAGACCGGGTTCTCGCCGGTGCCGTTGCGCAGATCGGGATCGAAGACGGCTTCCAGGCCGATCTGGGTGACCGCAACGCCACGGGCGGTCATTTCGCGGACCCCACGGTTCCGGCGGCCGCGCCGTCCGCGGTCGGACCGTTGCCGCCGTTGCCCCGGAAGTAGCGCAGCAGCGGCAGCGCCAGGGTGATGACCGCGACGGTCAGCAGGCCGAGCGTGATCGGACGGGTGTAGAGGAAGTCCAGGCTGCCGCCCGACAGGGACAGGGCGCGGCGGAAGCTCGCCTCGGCCATCGGACCCATGATCAGGGCCAGGACGACCGGCGACGCCGGATAGTCCCAGCGCTGCATGAAGAAGCCGACCACGCCGACCGCCAGCATGATGCCCACGTCGAACATGCTGTTGTTGATGGCGTAGGCACCGACGACGCAGAGCGCCAGGATGAGCGGCGTCAGGATGGCGCGCGGCATCTCCAGCACCTTGCCCATCAGGCGCAGCGACGACAGGCCGATGATCAGCAGGGCCGCGTAGCAGAACAGCATGCCTGCGAACAGGGTGAACACCAGACCGGCGTGGTCCTTGAACAGCAGCGGACCGGGCTGGAGGCCCTGCATGGTCAGCGCACCCAGCATGACCGCGGTCACCGCGTCGCCGGGAATGCCGAGCGTCATCATCGGCAGCAGGTCGCCGCCGGTGCAGGCGTTGGCACCGGACTCGGCGGCCGCGACGCCCTTGATCTCGCCCTTGCCGAAATTCTCCGGATTCTTGGAGAAGCGCTTGGCCTCGTTGTAGGCGACGAAGGACGCGATGTCCGCACCGGCGCCGGGGATGATGCCGACGATGATGCCCAGACCCGACGAGCGGAGAATGGTGAAGATCAGGCCCTTGAAGACGCTCCAGGGCGGGATGATCCGGCCGATGTAGACCTTGACCTCGGCCCGCGTCTCCGGCTGGCCCAGCGACTTGAAGGCTTCCGACGCCGCGAACAGGCCGATCATCACCGGGATGAAGGGAACGTTCAGCAGCTCGTTGAAGCCACCGGTGAAGCGCGGGAAGCCGGCCATCGGATCGAGACCGACGGTGGACAGCAGAAGCCCGAGGAAGCCGGCGATCAGCCCCTTGACCAGGGAGTCGCCCGACACGCTGGTGATGATCGACAGGCCGAACACCGCGAGCGCAAAGGACTCGGCAGCGGAGAATTCCAGCGCGATGCCGGCCAGCAGCGGCGCCAGGAAGATCAGCATGAAGACGCTGAGGAAACCGCCGAAGCAGGAGGACAGCGTCGCCGTGCCGAGCGCGAGGCCGGCTTGGCCCTTCTGGCTCAGCGCGTAGCCGTCCATGGCGGTCGCGGCGGCGGCCGGGGTGCCGGGGATCTTGAGCAGGATCGCGGTGATCGAGCCGCCGAAGATGCCGCCGAAGAACACACCGCACAGCATCAGGATGGCCGAGACCGGGTCCATGCCGAAGGTGAAGGGCAGCAGGATCGCGACGCCCATGGTGGCCGTCAGGCCGGGCAGCACGCCGATGATGATGCCCAGCGTGACGCCGATCAGGGCGAGCAGAAGCGGCAGGGGTTCGCTGGCTAGGTTGGCGAAGCCCTGAAGGAGCATGTCGATTTCATACATCTTCCATCTCCTCGCTGACTAGAACTCGCCCGTTTCGAACAGGCTTCCGTCCGGCAGCGGGATCTGCAGGGCGTACAGGAACACCAGATAGAGGAAGGCCGTGACCGCCACCGCGATGATCGGGGCGCGGACCCAGCTGCGCATGCCCATGAGCCGCATCATGCCGATGAGGAACACCACCGTCGTGGGCAGGTAGCCGATGAGGGATAGCATGTAGATGTAGACCGCGGTCGCGACCACGCCGATGGCCACCCGGTGGAACCGGAACGCCTCGGCCGGGGCTTGCGGCTCCGCGGGTGCGACCGGGGCGCCGCGCTTGGGCAGCAGGCGGCCGATGACCAGGATCGCGCTCAGCACGAGCAGCGCACCCGCGTAAATGATCGGAAAACGGGCCGGACCGACATCGGTGTCGAGGCCGGCCATCGTCGGAAAACCGCCCGACACGACGATGGCCGCGACGGCGACGGCGGCGACCACGGCGCCGGCGAAGAGGTCGGCCGAACGCGGCGTTCCCGACCCCGGAGTTCCACCAGAGGAATGGCTCATTGGACGTCTCCACGCACGGGGCACGGGCGGTGGACGCCCGCGCCCCTGTCTTTCCTGATTACTTCGCCATTCCGAGCTTGGTCATCAGGTCCTTGAAGAAGGCGTTGTCCTTCTTGATCATCTCACCGAACTCGGGACCGTCGGCGTAGGCCAGGGTCAGGTTCATCTTGGTGAGGGTCTCCTTGAAGGCCGGCTCGTTGGCGGTCGCCTTGGACGCCTCGCGCAGCGTATCGACGACGGCCTGCGGGGTCTTCTTCGGAACGACGATGCCGCGCCAGGTGTAGACCGACAGGTCGATGCCCTTTTCCTTCACCGTCGGGACGTCGGGGAAGGCCGCCGAACGCTCGTCGCCCATGACGGCGAGAATGCGCAGCTTGCCGGCGGCGACGTGGTTCACGACCTCGGCCGGGCTGACGCTCACCGCCTCGATGTGGTTGCCGAGCAGGGCGGTCACCGCCGGGTTGGCGCCGTCATAGGGGATGTGGCTGAAGCTGGCGCCCGTCTTCTCCTGGAGCGCCGCCGCGGCGAGGTGCCAGATGGCGCCCGTGCCGGAGTTGCCGATGCGCACCTTGCCCGGGTTGGCCTTGGCGTTGGCCAGGAAGTCCTCGAAGGTCTTGAACGGCGAGTCGACGTTCACCGTGATGGCGCTCGGCTCGGCGTTCAGACGGGCGATCGGGGTGAAGTCGTCCGCGGTGAAGCGGGCGATGCCCATGTGCGGCAGCATGGTGAGTTCCACCGTGCCCATGCCGATGCGGTAGCCGTCCGCGCGGGCGGCCATGATCTCGGTCAGACCGACGGCGCCGGCGCCACCGGTCTTGTTCACCACGCCCATCGACTGGGGCAGGTGCTTCTTGGCCGCGTCGGCGTAGGCGCGGGCCACCAGATCGGTGCCGCCGCCCGCCGCGTAGGGGACGGTCAGCTCGATCGGCTTGGTCGGATAGCCGGCGGCCTGCGCGGCCACCATCATCGTGGCGGAGGTCAGCGCGCCGACGACGGCGCCGGTGAGGAAACGATAGCCCTTCATGAGCGTTCTCCCTGGAACTTTGCTTGTGGTGAGGAGGGGGAGGAAAAGGTCCGCGGCGCGTTCTGCGACCGGCCGCGGGATGGAGCGCTGTTGCCGTGGATCGGTCAGCGCGGGTTGAGGCGCCGCCACGCGGCGACGAAGGCGTCCGCCCGCACGCCGACCTCGGCGGCGGACAGGCCCGGCGCATACAGCGCGGACCCCAGCCCGAAGCCGGCCACGCCGGCCTCCAGGAACGGCGCCATGGTGTCCGGGGCGATGCCGCCCACGGGCAGCAGGCGGGTACCGGCGGGCAGGATGGCGCGCATCGCCTTGATGATGCGCGGGCCGACCAGCTCCGCCGGGAAGATCTTCAGGGCGTCGGCCCCGGCTGACAGCGCTGCGAAAGCTTCCGTCGGAGTGGCGATTCCGGGCAGGCTGACCAACCCCGCGGCCTTGGCGGCGCGGATCACCGCCGTGTCGGCGTGCGGCATGACGACCAGATCGGCGCCGATCTCCTTCAGCCGGGCCACCTGCTCCACCGCCAGGACCGTGCCGGCGCCGACCAGCGCGTCGCGCGGCAGCAGCCGGCGGACGGCGGCGATGCTCGTGAACGGATCGGGCGAGTTCAGCGGCACCTCGATCATGCGGAAACCGCTGTCGTAAAGCGTCTGCGCGACGCCCTCTGCCTCCGCGGGGGTCAGCCCGCGCAGGATGGCGACCAGCGGCAGGGCGGAAAAGGCGGCGTCGAAGCGGGCCTTCAGGGAATCATCCGACATGTTCGTCACTCCCCCGCCGGCGCGATCAGGCCGGCGGCAACGGCAAACTGGAAAAGCCCACGCGGGGCGGTGTTCTCAAGCCGGTCGGTGGGCTCGACGCCCAGCAGTTCCAGGCCGCGCACATAGCGGCGGCAGAGCGCGCCCTCGCCGATCAGCAGAAGCGGACGGCCCTCGTGCAGTTCGTTGCGCATGTGGCCGAGGCCGGAGACCAGCTCGTGGCCGATCAGCAGGCCGGACAGGTAATCCTTCAGAAGCTCCGCCGGCATGCGGCGGGTGATGCCGAGCGTGCGCGCGGCGAAGATCTGGTGCGTGAAGTCGCCCGGCCCGCTGGCCTGCGCCGCCCGCACGCCCTCGGCGAAGGCGGCGTCGGACTCGGCCTCCGCGGTGGCGGCGTCCGCCGGCATCAGCCGGCCGAGGATCGAGTGCTTGCACAGCACGGCGAAGGTCTCGCCGGTCATGTAGGTGGAGAAGCGGATCATGCGCCCGCCGACGATCTCCACCCATTTGGAATGAGTGCCGGGCAGCACCATGCAGGCGTCGCGACCCCAGTCGGGACGGTCGGCCAGCACGCCGGCGATCTGGATCTCCTCGCCGCGCAGGATGTCCGGCGGGCCGCTCGGCGGGTCGTAGAGGACGCCCGGCGCGATCAGGATGCGGGAGCCCGACGCGCTCTCCACCGGGATGGCCTGCGAGGCCAGGGTGGTCGTGTCGGCGGGGCAGCGGACATAGGGGGCCTCACGCCAGCCCTGGGCGCTGCCGACCATGCCGCCGGCCACCACCGGCAACCCCGGATGGGCGGCCATCCAGTCGCCGCACAAGTCGGCGAAGGCCTGCTCGAAGCCGGCGATGCCCGGCATCGGCAGGTTCTGGATACCGTGCGCGTTGGCGCGCTGGTCCAGCATCCGCCCGTCGCGGCCCATCAGGAAGCCGCGCAGGCTCGACGTTCCCCAGTCGAGGGCGATCAGCGATGCCCCGACGCCCGTTCGTCCCGTTTCCATCCCAAATCCTTTGAAATCGCGTCGGCGACCGCCCGGACCACGGGTCCAAGCTCCTCCATCCGTTCGTCCGGCATGTACGGCACGGCACTCGCCACGCTGATGGCGGCGACGACCTGGTTGCGGACGTCACGGATCGGCGCGCCGACGCAGCGGATGCCGATTTCGTTTTCTTCAAGGTCGAAGGACCAGCCGCGGTCCACATAGGCGGCTAGCCGGGATTCGAAGTCCGGCCAGGGCGCCAGCGGGGGCCGTTCCGGCGCCGCCGCGGTCAGGCGGAGCGCGTGTTCGTACAGCTCGGACCAGCGTTCGCGCGGCAGCCCGAGAAGAAGCGCCTTGCCCAGACCCGTGGAGGCCAGCGGCATGCGCAGGCCGATGCGCGACCGCATCTCCAGCCCGCGCGTGTTCGGAATCTTGTCGAGGTAGAAGACCTCCGCCCCTTCGACGACCCCGAGATGGACGGTGTCGCCGGTCTGGCGGGCCAGCTCCTCGATGTGCGGGCGGGCGATGGCGACCAGCGGGCGCTGCTCCAGCGCGCGCATGCCGAGCGCGATCAGCTTCGGCCCCAGCAGATAGCCCTTGTAGGGTACGTGATGCAGATAGCCGTCCTGGGTCAGGCTGTTGAGCATCCGGTGCGTGGTGCTGCGCGGCGTGCCCAGCCGGGCGGCGATGCCCTTCACGTCACCGATGCCCGCCGCCACGCATTCCAGGAGGGCGAGGCCGCGCATCAGCGTCTGGGTTCCGGATGCCTGCGGCTTCTCCGGCGACGCTTGTGCATCGAGCGGATTTGCTCCGATGCCGGCCATATCCTCCCTCCCGCGTTGTTGTCCGATATCTGGCATATCAGTTTCCACCACTTTATGAAGGCGTACGGAGTGTGTCAAATAAATAAATCATTGTCCATATAGTGAGACAATGACAGCGCAAGACAGCCTTGCCCCACGGTCCGGGCGGCCGTCTTGATCGGGGCGGCGCCCCTGCCCATCTGTTCCCTTGAGGCGACCGGGGCCGCGCATGGTGCGGGCCACACAGGCCGTCTTCCCGCGCCTTCGCAAAGGGCGGGAACCATAACGAACGGAGTGCCTGATGGACTTCGGTCTGTTCACCGACCGCGCGCGCGGCGTCATCCAGGCTGCGCAACTGGCGGCTCTCGCCGGACGCCACCAACAGCTCGTCCCCGAACATCTCGTGAAGGCCCTGGTCGAGGACGCCGATGGCGTGCCCGCCAAGCTGATCCGCGATGCCGGCGGCGACCCCGAGCTTTTGAAGACCGCCGCCGAGGAAACCCTCAACCGCCAGACCCGTGTGGATGGCGAAGGGCCGCACCCGATCTTCATGTCCCCGGCGCTCGCCGGCGTCCTCCAGAACGCCGTCGAAACGGCGCGGGGTGCCGGCGACAAGTTCGTCTCCCCCGAACGGCTTCTCGAATCGCTGGCCGCCCAGGGCGGCAGCACCCGCGCGCTGTTCCACCGCGCCGGTGTCGATCCCGCGGTGCTGGTCGAGGGCGTCGAGTCGCTGAGCAAGAACCGCCCGGCCGACCGGCAGGAGGATGCCCAGATGGGCGAGGCGCTCGCCAAATACGCCCGCGACCTGACGGAAGAAGCCCGGCAGGGCCGTCTCGACCCGGTGATTGGGCGCGACGACGAGATCCGGCGGACCATCCAGGTCCTGGCCCGGCGCACCAAGAACAACCCCGTCCTGATCGGCGAGCCCGGTGTGGGCAAGACCGCCGTGGTGGAAGGGCTGGCCCAGCGGCTGGCCTCCGGCGACGTGCCGGAGGGGCTGAAGGACCGGCGTGTTCTCGCGCTCGACCTCACCGCCCTGCTGGCCGGCGCCAAGTTCCGCGGCGACTTCGAGGAGCGGCTGAAGGCCGTCCTGTCCGAGGTGCAGCAGGCGGCTGGCCGCATCATCCTGTTCATCGACGAGCTGCACTCGCTGATCGGCGCCGGCCGCACGGACGGCGCGATGGACGCCGCCAACATGCTGAAGCCCGCGCTGGCGCGCGGCGAGCTGCGCTGCGTCGGCGCCACCACGCCGGACGAGTACCGCAAATACATCGAGAAGGACGCGGCGCTCGCCCGCCGCTTCCAGCCGGTGAACGTCAACGAACCATCCGACGAGGACGCCGTGTCGATCCTGCGCGGCATCAAGGGCAAGTACGAGGTGCACCACGGCGTGCGCATCGCCGACGCGGCGGTGGTCGCGGCGGTGCAGCTCTCCGCCCGCTATATCGCCGACCGTCGCCTGCCCGACAAGGCCATCGACCTCGTCGACGAGGCGGCCAGCCGCCTGCGCATGGCCATCGACAGCAAGCCGGAGGCGCTGGACGCCGTCGGCCGCCGCGTCGCCCAGTTGAAGATCGAGCGCGAGGCCTTGAAGTCCGAGCCGGACGCCGCGTCCCAGGAACGGCTGCACAAGCTGGAATCCGAACTCGCGGTGGACGAGGCGAAGCTGACCGCCATGGAAGAGGAATGGCGCGTCGGCCAGTCCCGCCGCACCGAGGGCCGCCGCCTGAAGGAGGAGCTGGACCAGGCCCGCACCAAGCTGGAGCACGCGCAGCGCGACGGCGACTGGGCTAAGGCCGGCGAGCTGGCCTACGGTGTCGTTCCCGACCTGGAGAAGCGTCTGGCCGAGGCGGAATCCCGCGCCAACGCCGAGCGGGAGGAGGTGACGGCGAAGGACATCGCCGCCGTGGTCACCCGCTGGACCGGCATCCCGGTGGACCGCATGCTGGACAGCGAGCGGCAGCGGCTGAAGGGCATGGAGGACCGGCTGGCCGAGCGCGTCGTCGGTCAGGCTGAAGCGGTGCGCGCCGTGTCCAAGGCGGTGCGCCGGGCGCGGGCCGGTCTGAAGGACCCGAACCGTCCCACCGGCTCCTTCCTGTTCCTCGGCCCGACCGGCGTCGGCAAGACGGAGCTGGCCAAGGCGCTGGCCGCCTTCCTGTTCGACGACGAGACCGCGGTCACCCGCGTCGACATGTCGGAATACATGGAGAAACACTCCGTTGCCCGCATGATCGGCTCGCCTCCGGGTTATGTCGGCTATGACGACGGCGGCACGCTGGCCGAGAAGATCCGGCGCCGGCCCTATCAGGTGGTCCTGCTGGACGAGGTGGAGAAGGCCCATCCGGACGTGCTGAACGTGCTGCTCCAGGCGCTCGACGACGGGCGGCTGACCGATGGGCAGGGCCGCACGGCGGACTTCCGCCACGCGATCCTGATCATGACGTCGAACCTGGGGGCGGACGCCCTGACGGCGCTCGGCGAGGACGACAGCCTGGAGGGCGCTCGGGTCGAGGTGATGGACGCGGTGCGCCGCGCCTTCCGGCCGGAGTTCCTGAACCGGCTGGACGACGTGCTGATCTTCCGCCGGCTGGGGCGCGAGCAGATGGCCCACATCGTGGACATCCAGCTTGCCCGTGTCGCCGACCGTCTGGCGGAGCGTGGCCTGTCGCTGACCGCCGACGACGCGGCCCGCGCCCGTCTCGCCGACCTCGGGTGGGACCCGGCCTTCGGCGCCCGTCCGCTTAAGCGGGCGGTGCAGAATCTGGTGGAGGACCCGATCGCCGAGCGGCTGCTCGACGGCGAGGTGGACGAGCGCTCGACCCTGCACCTGTCGGCGCGGGACGGCCGCCTGACCCTGGACGGGGTTCCCGTCGAGGAGGACCGCGCCACCGGCTTCAAGGCCCCGGAACGCCCGCCGCTGGGCTTCGCCCTGACGGGCAGCGGCGGACGCAGCGCCGCGGTCCACTGACCGGCAGCGCCGGCCCCCTCCCCGGCCCTCCCCCGCGAACGCAGGGGAGGGTTAGGGAGAGGGCCAGCGGTGGCGGAATTCCAACTCCCGCTCCAGGAAGCGGGCACAGCGCAGCAGCCGGTCCTCCTCATAGGGGCGGGCGATCAGCTGCAGGCCGATGGGCAGTCCGTCCGCGGTCCAGCCGCAGGGGATCGACAGGCAGGGGAAACCGATCAGCGACACCGTGTAGGTGATCGCCAGATAGTCGATGATGGTGGACAGGCGGAAACCGTTGATCTCAGTCACGTCGCCCTGGGCGTTGGGGAAAGGCGGTACGCTGGCGCTCAGCGTCATCAGGATGTCGTGGTCGCGGAAGAAGGCGGCGAAGCGGCGGTAGAGGGCGCTGCGCTGGGCCTCCGCCCGCAAATAGTCGGCGGCGCTCAGCCCCTTGCCCCGCGCGATGTTCCAGGCGACCGACGGGCTCAGCCGGTCGCCATCCTGTTCCAGCGTCCGGCCGTAGGTGTGGAAGATGTGCGCGGCGCGCAGCGTGCCGAAGGCGGCGCCGGCCTCCCGGCAGTCGGGCGTTGCCTCCACGAAATCCCCGAAGCGGCCCTCCAGCCCGCGCATCACCGCCTCGAACCGCTCGGCCAGCCCGAGGTCGATCAGGGCGGAGCCGAGGTCCGTGCTCCAGGCAACCCGCAGCGACAGCGGGTCGAGGGCGTCGAGGTCCGGCACCGTCCATTCCGGCACGGGAAGGGAGGTCGGGTCGCGCGGGTCCGGTCCGCTGACCGCGGCCAGGGCCAGCGCGGCGTCGGCGATGTCGCGGGCGAGGAAGCCCTGCGTCGCCAGCCCGTCCCAGGCCAGCGCGCGGCCCGGGCTGGGGATGCGTCCCGGCGTCGGGCGCAGCCCCACCACCCCGCAGAAGCTGGCCGGCGTGCGCACCGAGCCGCCGAAGTCCGTTCCCTGGGCCAGCGGCACCAGCCCTGCGGCCACCGCGGCGGCGCTGCCGCCGCTCGACCCGCCACTGGTCTTGTCGAGGTCGTAGGGGTTGGCGGTCGGCCCGCACAGCTCGTTGCCGGTGATGGCGCCGAAGCCGAACTCCGGCGTGTTGGTCTTGCCGACGATGATGGCGCCCGCCGCCTTCAGCCGGGCGACGCTGAGGTCGTCGGTGTCGGGGATCAGGTCGGCGTAGAGGGTGGAGCCGTAGGTTGTGCGCAACCCCGCCGTCAGCGTCAGGTCCTTGACGCCCACCGGCACGCCGTGCAGCGGGCCGAGCGGCGCCCCCGCCTCGACCCGACGGTCGGCGGCCTCGGCTGCGGCCAACGCGGCGTCGGGGGCCACGGTGATGAAGGACTTGAGCCCGCCGTCCAGGGCCGCGATGCGTTCCAGGCTCGCCGCCACGAGGTCGCGCGCCCGGAAGCGGCGGTTGCGCACGCCCTCCGCCATCTCGGCGGCGCTGAGGCGGAACAGGTCGGGTGTGCTCATGGGCACGCTCTCATGGGGCAGGGTCTCCGGTTGCGGGGGGCCGAGTTTAGAACGGCAGGACCGGGGCCGGCGAGCCCTTGGGCCGCGCCAGGGCGGGCAGGCCGCAGGGCAGGAATTCGCCGCGCCCCGGCTCGGCCAGCAAGGTACCGTCGCGGCAGATCACCTCGCCACGGGACAGCGTGACGACCGGCCAGCCGGTGACCTCGATCCCTTCATAGGGCGTGTAGTCGACATTGTGGTGCAGGATGCCGTTGGTGATGGTGACCTTGCGGGACGGGTCCCACAAGGCGATGTCGGCGTCCGCCCCCACGGCGATGGTGCCCTTGCGCGGGTGCAGGCCGTACATGCGGGCGGGGTTGGCGGCGGTCAGCTCGACGAACTTGGTCAGCTCCATCCGGCCCTTCATCACGCCCTCGGAGAACAGCAGCGGCAGGCGCGTCTCCACGCCGGGAATGCCGTTGGGGACGCAGCGGAAGGGCGCCTGTTCGCCATGAACCTTCTTGCCGCCCGGCCCGTCGAAGCGGAAGGGCGCGTGGTCGGAGGAGAAGACCTGGAAGGCGCCGCCGGTCAGCCCGTCCCAGATCACCTTCTGGTTCGCGGCGTCGCGCGGTGGCGGCGAGCAGATGCACTTGGCCCCCTCGAACCCCTCACCGCCCAGATCGTCGGCGGTCAGGAACAGGTATTGCGGGCAGGTCTCGGCGTAGATGCGCAGGCCGCGCCCCTGCGCCCAACGGATCTGCTCCACCGCGTCGGCGCCGGAGACATGGACGATCAGGATCGGCACGTCCACCAGCTCCGCCAGGGAGATGGCGCGGTGGGTGGCCTCGCGCTCCGCCACGCGGGGGCGGGAGACGCCGTGGAAGAAGGGGGCGGTCTGGCCAGCGCGCTCCAGCTTCTCGGTCAGCCAGGCGATGCAGTCCGCGTTCTCCGCGTGCATCATGACCATGGCGCCCTCGGAGCGGGCGATGTCCAGCACCTCCAGGATCTGGCGGTCGTTCAGCTTCAGCGCGTCGTAGGTCATGTAGATCTTGAAGGACGTGTAGCCCTCGCGGATCAGCGCCGGCAGTTCCTGGCCCAGCACCTGCTCGGTGGGGTCGGTGACGATGAGGTGGAAGGCGTAGTCGATCAATGGCTTCCCGGCGGCTCGGCGGTGGTAGTCGTCCACCGCGGCGCGCAGCGTCTTGCCCTTCTCCTGACAGGCGAAGGGCAGCACGGTCGTGGTGCCGCCGAAGGCGGCGGAGCGGGTGCCGGTCAGGAAATCGTCGGCCATGACGGAGTCATCGCCGGTCGGCTGGTCGAAATGGACGTGGCCGTCGACCCCGCCCGGCAGGACAAGCAGGCCGGCGGCGTCGATCTCCTCCCGCCCGGCGGCCAGCCCCTCGCCGAGCGCGGCGATCCGCCCGCCGCGCACGCCGACGTCGGCCTTGAACACGTCCGACGCGGTGGCGACCGTGCCGTTGCGGATGACCAGATCGAAGTTCATCGTCGTTTCTCCCATCGTGACGCACTTGCCCCACCCCGGCCCTCCCCCGCTGAGCGGGGGAGGGCCGGGGTGGGGGCAATACTCCCCTCAGCCATGCAACTCGCGGAACAGGCTGCCCCAGCCCTCGACGCGGCGGGTGTCCACACCGGTCATGCGCAACGCCTTCCACACCACCGTGGACACCGTGTCGTAGACGGGGATGCCCAGCGCCTTCTCCATGCGCTCCGCCACTGGGGCGCCGCGCATGTTGGTGCAGATGATGGCGATGGCCTCCGGCTTCGCCTCCGCGACCTCCATGCACATCCGCTCGATGGTCTCCTCGGTCACCTCGGAGAAGGAGAAGTTGCCGCGGTCGTTCAGATGCCGCTCCGCCACCACCTCGAAGCCGGCGGCGTTGTAGTTGGCGACCATCTTCTCCTGGATCTCGTGCAGATAGGGGCTGACGATGGCGAAGCGCTTGCGCCCGGTCGTCTCCAGAATCTCGTTCAGGGCGAGCATGGAGGTGCAGGCGGGAATGCCCGTCTCCGCTTCGATGGAGGCGCACAGCTTCTCGTCGGCCGCAAAGCCCAGCCAGCCGGCCGAGGTGCCGTTCCAGCCGATCACGTTCAGCCGGGCGTCGGCCAGCAGCCGGGCGGCGTCCAGGAAGGGCGCGTCGGTGAACTGGTCCAGCGCCGCCGCGCGCAGGGAAATCTCCTTCACCGTGAAGCGCCCGAAATGGGCGGTCACCTCCGGCAGACCGCTCAGCATCGCGGAGGTGATGGGCTCCAGCACCGTGTTGGAGGACGGGGTCAGCATGCCCAGAAGGACGCGGTTGCTCATATCCATGGTTCTTTCGGTCAGGCGCGCGCCCACAGCGCGCGGGCGGCCTTGTCGGCCTCGGTGCAGATCTCGTTCAGGTCGGCGCGGACGGGGCGCCCGTCCTCGACCAGCGTTTCGCCGTCCACCAGCACCATCTCCACGTCGCGCCCCTGCGCGGTGTGGACGAGCGTGCCGAGCGGGTTCATCAGCGGGCGGAGATGCGGGCGGCGGGTGTCGAAGACGACGAGGTCGGCCTTCTTGCCCAGGGCCAGAGTGCCGATCTCGTCGGCCATGCCGACCGCCTGCGCACCGCCCAAGGTCGCCATGCGGAAGACGTCGGCGGGCTGCCAGGCGGCGGTGACCCCACCCTGCTGGATGCGCGCGGTGGCGAGCGCCCAGCGCATCGCCTCCACCATGTCGCCGTGCTGCGTGTCGGTGCACAGCGCCAGATTGACGCCCGCCTCCTTCAGCTTCGGCGTCGGCGCCAGCCGGCCCGATGCGGCGTTGCATTTCGGCACATGGACCGCGTGCGCCCCGGCGCGGGCGAGGCGGGCGATGTCGGCGTTCTCCACATAGAGGCAGTGGGTGGCGAGCAGCCGGTCGTTCATCAGCCCGCACTCGTCCAGCAGTTCCGCCGGGGTCAGGCCGGTGGACGCCTTCACCCGCTCCACCTCCACCCGGCTCTGCGCCAGATGGGTGTTCACGTGCATGGAGCGCTTCGCGGACTCGTCGGCGAGGGTGCGCAGGAAGGCGGGGGAGCAGGTGTCCGGCGCGTGGGCGGCCATCTGCACGCGGATGCGCCCATTGTTGGCGCCGTTCCAGCGGTCGTGCAGGTCCAGCGTCCGCAGCAGCAGGTCGCTGCCGATGGCTGCGTCGAAGCGCCATTCGCCCTGGGCCACGCGGGCGAAATCCACGTCGTGGACGCGCCAGCTCGCATGGACGCGCAGCCCGAGGTCGGCGATGGCGTCCAGCGTCGCGTCGGCGTGGACGAAATGGTCGCAGATCAGCGTGGAGCCGGCGAGCAGCGCCTCCACCGCGCCCAGCCGGGCCAGCGCGCGGGCCTCCTCCGGCGTGGCGTCGGTGCCCTTGGGCACACCCGGCGTGTAGGAGGGGGCGAAGCCGAGATCGGCGGCGACGCCGCGCACCATGACCAGGACGGCGTGCAGGTGCGCGTTGACGAAGCCCGGCGTGACCACCCGCTCCGGCAGATGCCGGACCTCGGCGGCGGCGGGAAGCCCCTGCGATGCCGGGGCGAGATGGACGATGCGCCCGTCGCGGATGCCGATGGCGGCATCGTCCACGACGCTGCCGACGGCCTCCCCGGTCAGGGCGGTGACGCCGGTCAGCAGCAGGTCGAGCCGGCCGGTCACGCGACGGCGGCCTGCCGTTGCTGCATGCCCTCCTCACGGATCAGGTTGAGGATGTGGCGCTTGTGGTCGTTGAAGCGCGGTCCGGTGGTGTCGCGCGGGCGCGGCAGGTCGAGCGCGATCAGCTCGCGGATGCGGCCCGGACGGCTGGTCATCACGGCGACGCGGGTGCCGAGCACCAGCGCCTCGTCCACGCTGTGGGTGACGAAGACGACGGTGCAGCGCTGCTTCTGCCAGATGGCGACCAGCTCCTCCTGCATGTCCATCTTGGTCTGGGCGTCGAGCGCCGCGAAGGGCTCGTCCATCAGGATGACCTGCGGGTTGAGCAGCAGGGCGCGGGCGATGCCGACGCGCTGGCTCATGCCGCCCGACAGCTCCGCCGGGAAGTGGTTCTCAAAGCCGCGCAGGCCGACCATGTCGATGTATTCCTGGGCGGCGTCGCGCCGGTCGGCCTTGCGCCAGCCCTTCAGCCGCAGGTGGAAGGCGACGTTCTCCCACACCGGCAGCCAGGGCATCAGGTTGGCCTGCTGGAAGACCATGCCGCGGTCGGCGCCGGGGCCGTCCACCGGCTTGCCGCCCACCGTCACGGTGCCCCCGGTCGGCTTCTCGAAGCCGGCGATCATGTTCAGCAGCGTGGACTTGCCGCAGCCCGACGAGCCGAGCAGGCAAAGGAACTCGTTCTTCTCCACCGACAGGCTGACGTTGTCGATGGCCAGCAGGTCGCGCTTGCGCTTGGCGTCGCGGAAGATCTTGGTGATGTTCTGAAGGTCGATGGAAGCCATCGCTCAGCCCTCCCGGCTCTGGAGCGTGGAGCCGTGCTGCCAGTGCAGCGCGGCGGACATCAGGACTTTGATGAGCGCGTCGGTCGCGTAGCCGAGCAGGCCGATGCTGGCCATGGCGGCGAGCACGAGGTCGTAGCGCAGGAAGTAGTAGCTGTCCCACAGCACGTAGCCGAGGCCGCTCTTCACCGCGACCATCTCCGCCGTCACCGTCAGCATCCAGGCGGCGCCGATGCCGATGCGCAGGCCGGCGAAGATGCTGGGCAGGGCCGCCGGGAACACGACGTGGCGCAGCAGCTGCTGCTCCGTGGCGCCCATCATCGAGGCGGCGCGGATCAGGTTGCGGTCGGCGGTCTTCACCCCGTGGATGGTGTTCATCAGGATCGGGAAGAAGGCGCCGAGGAAGACCAGGAAGATGGCCGGCTTGTTGGCGATGCCGAACCAGATGATCGCCAGCGGGATCCACGACACCGGCGGCACCGGGCGGAGCATCTGGATGGTCGGCTCCACCGTCCGCTCGACCCAGCGCCACCAGCCGATGGCGATGCCCAGCAACACGCCGCTGACCACCGCGATGCCGTAGCCGGCGGCGACGCGTGTGGCGCTGGACAGGGCATCGGCGACCCAGCGGCCGGTGTTGCCCTGCGAGGTCTCGTCGAAGCCGAAGATCCAGTCGCCCCAGGTGTGCAGAACCACCGACGGGGCCGGCAGCAGGGCCGCCGGCAGGAATCCGGACCGGGAGAACACCTCCCAGGCGGCGAGGATGAAGAGGGGAACAACGGCGCGCTCCCAGGATTTCGACAATGCCGTCATGGCCCGGTTTTCCCTATCCCGTCATGTTCATAGCCCTCTCCCCTCCGGGGAGAGGGTGGCCCGTAGGGCCGGTGAGGGGGGGGTGCGCATGGCGGAACGTCCGGCATAAGCGCAACCCCCTCACCCTGACCCTCTCCCCGGAGGGGAGAGGGGAAATTCTTAGAAGCCCAGCTCGCTCTTCGGCTTCTTGGTGACGGCTTCGAGGAACGTGTAATCCAGGTTCTTCTCCGCGGCGGCGGTGACGTCGTTGGAGATGTATTTCAGCTCGCGCATCATCGTGGCGATGGCCAGCGTGCTGTCCTTGTGGATGGCGTAATCCGGGGAGGCGTTCTTCAGCGCCTCGGTGGCGACGGCCTTGTCCATGCCGGTGTATTTGTTGATGACGTCCACCCACACGGTCTGGTCGGACTTCAGCTTGTCGACCAGGGCGACGACCGAGCCGACGGTGGCCTCGACCGCCTTCGGATGCTCCTTGATGACGTCGGAGCGGGTGACGATCAGGTTGGTCAGGTTGCCGGCGGCCTGGTCATAGGGCAGCGCGAAATGCGTGCCGACGCCGGTCTGGCGGATCTGGGAGGCGAAGGGTTCCACCGTGCAGATCACGTCGACCTCGCCGCGCTGGAGGGCGGCGGCGTGGTCGGACGGGTTCGGGATGTTGATGAACTGCACGTCCTTGTTGACGTTGATGCCGTGCTTCTGGAGGGCGCCACGCATGTGGATGTCCTGCGCGTTGCCGCGGGACGCCGCGACGCGCAGCGGCTCGCCCTTCTCCTTGCGCTCGGCGATCAGCTTTTTCAGCCCGTCCCAATCATCGGCCTTCAGGGTGATGCCCTTGCCGACGACGATCTCCGACCCACCGTTCACCTGACCGGACACGGCCACCACGTCGAAGCCCTTATCGAGCGCTGTGATGTAGTGTAGGTAGGTCACCTGGGCCATGTCGATGCTCTTCGACACCAGCGCGGTCAGCACGTCGTTGCCGGAATTGAAGTTGATCGCCTCGATCTCCACGCCCTTGGCAAGTTCCGGGGTCAGCGCCATCGGCAGGCAATGGGCGCATTTGGCGAAGCCCAGCTTCAGCTTCTCCGCGTCGGCCGCCTGAGCGGTGGCAGCGGCGGAGAGGGCGAGGAAGGCGGCGGTGACGGTCGTCAGGGTGAGGGACCGGAACGTCATGAAAGGAGTGCTCCCGATGCGGTTGCGTCCCTCATCCTTTCGCAAGGCCCGTGCCAAATTGTATACAATATTATAATCGTCAATTTATTGGCTGTTTTCAGCCGTTTAGAGCATAGTGGAAGAAGCTGGCCGCAAGGAAGCGCGTTTGCCTGAATTTTGGGCACAGCGCATCATTTCGGCATGCATGCCCAAGTATGCAGCACTTTCGGGGGTGGTGGGTCAGGATGGACAGGATCAAGACCATGAAGGCGCCGGCCCGGCCGATCCGCCGCGCGACGCTGCATCATTCCGCGGTGGAGGAACTGCGCGCGATGATCCTGGACGGGGAGTTGCCGCCGGGCATCCGCGTGCCGGAGGTTCAACTGTGCGAACAGTTGGGGATTTCCCGCACGCCGCTGCGCGAGGCGCTGCGGGTCCTGTCATCGGAAGGGCTGGTGGAGCTTCGTCCGCACCGCGGAGCCATTGTCGCCCCGGTGGACCCCGGCGAGATCGGCGCGATCTTCGAAGTGATGGACGCGCTGGAGCGGCTGGCCGGGACGCTCGCCTGCCGCAACGGCTCCGACGCGGAGTTCGCAAAGCTCGACCGGATGCACAACCAGCTGGTCACCCAACACGAAGCGGGGGAGCGCGCGGCCTATTTCCTGACCAACCGGCAGATCCACACCCAGATCGTCGCCATGGCCCGCAACCCGGCGCTGGAGGCGACCTACGCCGGCTTCGCCGCAAAGATCCTGCGCGCCCGCTCCCTCGCCAATTACGACACGGGCCGCTGGCAGGAGTCGGTGGACGAGCATGAAGGCTTCATGAAGGCGTTCCGCCGCCGCGATGCCGAGGAGGCTGGCGCCCTGCTGGCCGACCACAGCCGCCGCACTGCGGTGGCGGTCATCCAGGCTCTGCGCCCTGCGACGGCTCAAGAGGAAAAGGCGGCGGCCGGGGCCGAGCCGATGGACGCGGGATGATTCGTTCGATTAGGGCTTGAATTATGCTGCGGTGCGGAATATATTAGTTTCACTGACGCCTTATTGGGCGTTTCCTCCCTAGACTCGGGCCGCCGGAGCAATCCTGGCGGCCTTTTTCTTTGCGCGGCGCATCCATGGCTTTGCGCATTGCAAAAAGAAAAATCCGCAATGTCCGGTGGAAAGCGAGGTCCTGAAAGTGAAACACGCTGCCGCCGTCAAAGCCCTGCGGGGGTGCAAGGGCTTGAGGCATGCAGCGTGTTGCATTGTGTGCGCGCCTTTGTTTTTGTGCGGCGCGCTCCTGCTTTCACGGACTACCGAGTCCTCCCTAGACTCCGGCCTGACGCTGTTCGCAGCGCTACGAAAGATAGACCATACGTACCCGCATGATGTCAATGGGCACGGTGGCCGGAGGAGTATATTTTTCAGCCTATGACCTTGCGCCGGAGCCCGTAAGTTCCACGCGAATCGGGACATGACCGCCTGCCATCGTAGGGCTTGGCCGATCGCAGCGCGTACCATCGCCGCCTTGGTTCACGTCATGCCCGCCGGGCATCGGAACCGACATAGCGGAGGAAACACCATGGCCGACGAACGGAACCCGAACCAGATGGGCAGCCAGAACGAGCGGAAGCAGGGGCAGCAGACCCAGGACAATCCGAAGAACCGGCAGCAGGGGCAGGACCAGGCGAACCGGCAGCAGCAGGACATGGACCGCGACCAGGACGAGAAGGGCGGGCAGCAGCGCTGACCGCGCATCGCGGCGAGGCGGGACATGATGTCCCGTCTTCCGCGATGGGTTTGCGGCGTGCTGGTTTTTTCGGCATACACTGGGGCGGCCGGCCGGCCGCCCCTTTTCGTGTAGGCGGTCCGGCTTCCGCTGGGAGGAGAGAGGACGGACCATGACCTACTGCGTCGCCCTGTATCTGAAGGACGGCTTGGTGATGCTGTCGGACACGCGCACCAACGCGGGGGTGGACCACATCTCCATCTTCAGCAAGATGCACGTCTTCGAAGAGCCCGGCGACCGCATGATCGCCCTGATGACCGCCGGCAACCTGTCGCTCACCCAGTCGGTGATCGCGCTGATTCAGGAGGGGGTGGAGCTGGACGGCGAGATCCGGACCATCTCCAGCGTGAACGGCATGTTCCAGGCCGCCCAACTCGTCGGCGCCGCCGTCCGTCAGGTGTGGAAGCGGGACGGCCACGCGCTGAAGGAGCAGCGGGTGGATTTCGACCTGTCCATCATCCTGGGCGGCCAGATCCGCGGGGACCGGGTGCGGCTGTTCCATGTCTACGCCGCCGGCAATTTCATCGAGGCGACCGCCGACAACGCCTTCTTCCAGATCGGCGAGCACAAGTACGGCAAACCGATCCTCGACCGGGCGCTGAATCACAACACGCCGATCGAAGAGGGGATGAAGCTGGTGCTGATTTCCATGGACAGCACGCTGCGCTCCAACCTGACGGTCGGACTTCCGCTCGACCTGATCGCCTACCGCCGCGATTCCCTGAAGCTGGAGACGAAGCGGCGGATCGGCGAGGACGATCCCTGCTTCAAGGAGATCAGCGACGGCTGGTCCCAGGCGCTCCGCGAGGCGTTCCGCTCCCTGCCACCACCGCGCTGGGCCGACTGAGGGAAGCGGGCCCGACATCGGGCGGGCGATGCACGGGCCACTGCCCACCCGTCGGGCAGCATGGCCAAGGCCAAGGCGCAGCTGAAATTTTAGGCACATTCAGCGGGCAATCTGCCCAGCTTCGCGCCGCGCCCGAACGATGACCATGGGGTGAACACCAGAGTATGCGAGGGTTCGGGGCCGGAGCGCCCTTGAACCCATGGGAGTGGCACGCGGGTTGCTCTCCCTCTGTCCTGCGACGCGCCACCGGGGGTTTCCACCGGTGCGCCCTACCAGGACACGCCCCATGGCCGCACTCCAATCCGCCCGTTCGCACCACCACCCGTCTCCGCCGCCCGCCGCGGAGGACCCCGCCACGCCGGCGGGCGTCGCGGTGACGCTGGACGGCATCACCCACCGCTTCGGCGCCTCCACCGCCGTGGACAACGTGACGCTGGAGATCAAGGCAGGCGAGTTGGTGGCCCTGCTGGGGCCGTCCGGCTGCGGCAAGACCACGCTGCTGCGCATCCTCGCCGGTTTCCAGGCGCAGACGCTGGGCCGCGTCGTCATCGGCGACCGGGTGGTCGACAGCCTGCCGCCCGCCGGGCGCGGCGTCGGCATCGTGTTCCAGAACTACGCGCTGTTCCCGCACATGACCGTGGCACAGAATGTCGCCTACGGGCTGGAGGCGCGGGGTGCCGCCCGCGACGCGGTGCGGGCGCGGGTGGAGGCGATGCTGGGTCTGGTGAAGCTGGACGCCATGCGCGACCGTTTCCCCAAGCAGCTCTCGGGCGGACAGCAGCAGCGCGTGGCGCTGGCCCGCGCCCTGGCGATTCAGCCGAGCATCCTGCTGCTCGACGAGCCCTTCGCGGCGCTCGACAAGAATCTGCGGCTGGACATGCAGATCGAGATCAAGCAGCTCCAGCGCCGTTTCGGCATCACCACCATCATGGTCACCCACGACCAGGAGGAGGCGCTGAGCATGGCCGACCGCATCGCCGTGCTGAGCCGGGGCAAGCTGGAGCAGTTCGGCACGCCGGAAGACGTCTACGACCGTCCCGGGACCCTGTTCGTCAACGGCTTCGTCGGCAGCGCCAACCAGTTGCGGGGCCGCGTCGTCCGCGCCTCCGGCAGCGTCGCCGAGGTGGCGCTGGAGGCGGGCACCGTGCTCTCCGCCGTCACGCCCGACGCCGCGCTGGCCGCCGGCGACCCCGCGATCCTCTGCGTGCGCCCGGAAAACCTGCGGCTCGCCACCGAGGCGGCGCCCCAGCAGATCGCCGGCACCGTGGACCTCGCCCTGCCGCTCGGCCCGGTGGTCGTCTACGAGGTGCGCACCGCCGACGGCGGGAAGGTGAAGGTGACCGAGCCGCGCGTGGCCGGCGCCGCGCTGCGCGCGCCCGGCACGCCGGTCCGGCTGCAGCCCGTCTCCCCCCAGACCTGCCGCGCCTTCGCCGTTCCCGCGGGCGCCTGATCCACTCCCTCCCCCTTCTCTCCTCCTCCCCCTGGAGTGCCTGCCGATGACCCTCGACCGCCGCCAGATCCTCGCCGCCGGCCTCACGCTCGGCGCCATGTCCCTGTTCCCCGGCATGAGCTGGGCGCAGGCGCGCAAGCTGGTGTTCGCCACCTTCACCGGAAGCTGGGAGGAAGCCCACCGCGACGTCATCGTCCCGCATTTCCGCAAGGCCACGGGCAACGCCGACATCGCGCTGGACCCGATGCTGTCGGTGGACATGATCGCCAAGGTGTCCGCCGCCAAGGCAAACCCGCCGATCGACGTGATGCTGATGGACCCCGGCCCGCGCCTGTCGGTGATCGGCCAGGATCTGGCCGCCCCCTTCCCCGTCGCGGACAGCAAGAACTACCAGGACCTGCTGCCGGTGGCGCAATTGCCCGAAGGGCCGGGCATCTTCTTCCAGGCGGTCGGCATCACCTACAATCCGGAGAAGGTCAAGACCCCGCCGACGAGCTGGGACGACCTGTGGAAGCCGGAGTACAAGGGCCGCGTCGGCATCACCAACATGAACTCGACGCTCGGCACCGCCTTCATGGTCGAGCTGGCGAAGACCCGCGGCGGCAGCGAGAACGACATCGAGCCAGCCTTCGCCGCGCTCAAGGAGCTTCAGCCGAATCTTGGCGCCGTGGCGCCCAACCCCGGTGCGCTCGCCACCCTGTTCCAGCAGGGCCAGATCGACATCTCGCCGGGCAACTTCAACGCCATCCAGATCCTGCGCGCCCGCGGCGTGCCGGTCGAGTTCGCCAAGCCGAAGACCGGCACCATCGCCTTCCTGACCACCGCCCACATCACCAAGAACTCGCCCAACGCCAAGCTGGCCGCGGCACTGATCGAATCGGCCATGGCGCCGGAGGTCCAGACCAAGCTTATGCAGGCGCCCTTCTACGTCATCCCGACGAATTCCAAGGTGCAGATGGACGGCGACATCGCCCGCATGATCGCCAAGGACCAGGAGGAGCTGAAGGCGTCCTTCGTGTTCCACGACTGGTCGGTGATCAACCAGAACCGCGCCGGCTGGATCGAGCGGTTCAACAAGGAGATCAAGGTGTAAGTGCGGGAAACGGGCCCCCTCCCGACCTCTCCATAGGCGCTAACTTCGGCCACCTCATTCATTGTCCGGCTTATCTTCACCTTAATTCATCGTCATTCCCGCGAAGGCGGGAATCCAGTCCGTTCAGACACTTATCTGCAGAGCTTTCTGGACCCCCGCCTTCGCGGGGGTGACGATGAAAAAGATGGAAGCCAGTCGAAATGAAGCCATTCCACCCGAAGTTAGCGCCTATGCCCGGCCTCCCCCCGCTGACCATCTTAGCCCTCTCCCCTCCGGGGAGAGGGTGGCCCGCAGGGCCGGTGAGGGGGTTGCGCTTGTGCCGAACGCTCCGCCACGCGCATCCCCCTCACCCTAACCCTCTCCCCGGAGGGGAGAGGGGACTAAGACTGCAGTTGCCCCCACAGGACCCCACCCCATGACCGCAGCCACCGCCATCACCGCCCCCGGCCTTGCCGGACCCGCGACCGCCGCACGGCCCCGCATCGGGCGGGAATGGACGCTGGCGCTGCCGCTGGCCGCCTTCTTCGCGGTGTTCTTCGTGACGCCGCTGCTCCTGCTGGTCGCCGTCAGCCTCTACGCCGACGCGGAGATGACGCGGTTCGGGCTGGACCAGTACATCCGCTTCTTCGGCGACACCTTCAATCTGGCCGTGCTCGGCAGCACGCTGCTGCTGGGGGTGAAGGTTACGGCGCTGACACTGCTGTTCGGCTATCCGCTGGCCTGGCTCTATACCCGCAGCGGGCCGCGGATGCAGTCGGCGCTGATCCTCGTCATCATCCTGCCGCTGCTGACCTCCGTCGTGGTGCGCACCTTCGCCTGGATCGTCATCCTGGGGCGCGACGGAATCGTCAACAACCTGCTGCTGTCGCTGGGTCTGGCGGAAACGCCGCTGCGCCTGCTCTACACCGAAGGCGGCCTGGTCGCCGCCCTGGTGCAGGTGCAGATGCCGCTGATGGTGCTGCCGCTGATCACCACCCTGTCGCGGCTCGACCCCAACCTGCTCGACGCCTCGGCGGCGCTGGGCGCCGGGCCGTGGCGGGGCTTCCTCAAGGTGACGCTGCCGCTGAGCCTGCCGGGGATCGTCGCGGGGTGCCTGCTGACCTACGCCGCCGCGGTCACCGCCTTCATCACCCAGTCGCTGGTCGGCGGCGGGCAGATGCTGTTCATGCCGCAATACATCTATCAACAGACGATCACGCTCCACAACTGGCCCTTCGCCGCCGCCATCTCCATCGTCTTCATGATGTCGGTGCTGGGTGTGGTGATGCTGTTCAACCTGCTGGGCCGCGCCAGCAAGGGGTACGTCCATGCCTGACATGCAGCGCCCGACCCTGGGAAGCGCCTCCTTCGGCCTCGTCATGGGCACGCTCGCCGGCGCGGCGCTGCTGCTGCTGGCGGCGCCGACGCTGGTGGTGCTCGTCACCTCCTTCACCGACGGCTATTCGCTGAAGTTCCCGCCGCCGTCCTACAGCCTGCGCTGGTACGCCTCGCTGATCGACGCGTGGCAGCTCCAGGACGCCGCGCTGGTCAGCCTGAAGCTGGGCGCCGTGGTGACCGCCGTGTCGGTGGTGCTGGGCACCGCCGCCGCGCTGGCCATCGGGCGCAGCCGCCGCGCCTGGGCGCGCGGGCTGGACGCCCTGTTCATGTCGCCGCTGGTCCTGCCGGCGCTGGCCTTCGGCCTTGCCTCGCTGGTGTTCTTCAGCACGGCGGGGGTGGAGCTGTCCTTCCTGACGCTGGCGATCGGCCACATCGTGGTCAGCGTGCCCTACGTCCTGCGCACCACGCTGGCGAGCCTCGCCCAGCTCGACCCGGCGCTCCTGGAAAGCTCCGAGAGCCTGGGGGCCGGGCGCCTCTACACCTTCCGCCGGGTGACGCTGCCGACCATCCGCAACGGCATCGGCGCCGGGGCCTTCATCGCCTTCATGTCGAGCTTCGACAACATCCCGGTGTCGCTGTTCATGGCGGACGCCCGCAACGAGGTGCTGCCCATCCGCATGTGGCAGATCCTGGAGAACAGCCTGGACGTCCGCGCCGCGGCGGTGTCCGGCGTGCTGATCGCCGTCACCGTCCTGGCGATGGTGGTGATGGAACGCGTCGCCGGCCTGTCGCGCCAGCTTCGCTAGCTCACGCCCCGCGGAACAGGGAATAGCCCCAGGGGGTGAATTTCAGCGGCAGATGGTAGTGCTGCTCCACGTCGGTGACGGTGAAGCGAAACGGCGCCTCCTCCAGGAAGGCCGGTTCCGCCGCTCCCGCTCCTTGCGCGCGCAGCCAGGGGCCGATGTGGAACACCGCCTCGTAGACGCCGGCCGTCACGCCGTCGCCGCCGACCACCGGATGGTCAAGCGCACCATTGGCACACAAACGGCTTTCCGCTAGCCTGTTCCGCTGTCCGTCCCGCAAAGCATAGAGTTCCACCCGCATCCCCTCGGCGGGCACCCCACGCGCCACATCCACCGCATGCAACGAAATCCCGCCGGCCATCGGCCCGTCCCTTTCCCTGTGGAGTCCCCATGAACGTCTGGTTGCTGCCTCTGATCGCCATGGCGGCGGTTCAGGCGTTCGTCGGGCTGTGTCTCTTCGCCATCCCGGTGATCGCGCCGCAGGCGGCGCCCGACCTGGGGGTCGATCCGGGGCTTCTCGGCCTTTATACCGCGGTCGTCTTCACCGCCGCCATCCCCGCGTCGCTGGGGGCGGGCGGGCTGATCGCGCGCTGGGGAGCGATCCGCACCTGCCAGGCCTGCCTGCTCGCCGCCGCCGGAGCCGCGCTGCTGTCGGCCAGCGCCCTTCCCATCGCCTTCCTGCTGGGGGCGCTGGCGCTGGGCTTCGCCTTCGGGCCGGAGACGCCGGCCAGCACGCAGCTGCTGTCCCGTCTGACCCCGCCGGAGAAACGCCCGCTGGTCTTCTCGCTGCGCCAGACCGGCAACCAGTTCGGCGGCATGGCCGCCGGCTTCGCCGTGCCGCTGCTGGTCCTGTCCGTCGGCTGGCAGGCCAGCCTGATGGTCGTGGCGGGCGCCACCGCCGTCCTGGCGCTCGCCCTGGAACCGCTGGCCCGCCGCCACGACGGCGACGACCGCGCCGCTCCCCGCCCCGCCGGCCGCGGCACGCTGAAGCGCGCGCTCGATCTGGTCGCCGGGGAACCGGCGCTGCGCCGGCTGGCCATGGCGGTCTGCGCCTTCTCGGCCATGCAGCTCTGCCTGAACGGTTTCCTGGTCAGCTTCGCGGTGACCAGCCTGGGCTGGAGCCTGCCGCTGGCGGGCACGGCGCTGGCGGTGGCGCAGGGCGCCGGGCTGGTCGGGCGCGTCGGCTGGGGCCTCGTGGCGACCCGCTGGGCACCGCCCCGCGTCATCCTCGCCGGGCTGGGCGTCGCCATGAGCGTGGCCGCCGCCCTCGTCGCCATCGCCTCCCCCGGCTGGCCGGTGCCCGCCTTCCTGGCCGTCTGCGCCGCCTTCGGCCTGTCGGCGAGCGGCTGGAACGGCCTGTTCGTTTCGGAGGTCGCCCGTCTCGCCCCGCCGGGCCGGGCGGGCGAGGCGACGGGCGGCATGCTCGCCATCGCCTACGCCGGGCTGGTCGCCGGGCCCGCGCTGTTCAGCCTTCTGGTCGCCGGGGGCTTCGGCTATTCCGCCGGCTATCTGGCCGCCGCCGCCGCCGCGCTGGCCGGCGTCGCGGCGCTGGTCATTCCCCTGCCGCCAGCCCCCACCCCGGACCTTTCCACCGCTGCCGAGGACACCCCATGCGCATGATGAGCGCCCGCCGGATCGCCGAACAGGTCGCCGCCCGCGCGGTCAGCGCCGTCGCCCTCTACGACGATCTGCTGGAGCGGATCGCGGCGGAGAATCCGCGGCTGAACGCCATCGTCCATCTCGACCCGGAGGCCGGACGGGCGGAGGCGCGGGCCGCCGACGCGCGGGCCGCGCGGGGCGAGGCTCTGCCCCTGCTCGGCGTGCCCTTCACGGTGAAGGACAACATCTGGGTGCGCGGCCAGCCGGTCCGCCAGGGATCGCGGCTGTTCCAGGACTTCGTGGGGCCGGAGGACGCGGTGGCGGTGGCCCGGCTGCGCGCCGCGGGCGCCGTCTTCGCGGGGATCACCAACTGCTCGGAATTCGCCTGCAAGGGGGTGACGACCAATCTGCTGCACGGCCCGACCCGCAATCCCTGGGACGTAGCTCTGACGCCCGGCGGCTCCTCCGGCGGGGCGGCCAGCGCGGTGGCGGCGGGCTTGGCGCCGCTGGCGCTCTGCACCGACGGCGGCGGCTCCACCCGCCGGCCCGCCGCCCATGTCGGGGTGGTCGGCATGAAGCCCTCGGCCGGGGTCGTCCCCCACCCCGTCGGCTTCGCCGAGCCGGTGTTCGGCAACTCGGTGATCGGCCAGATGGCCCGCTCCGTCGGCGACGTGGCGCTGATGCTTGACGTGCTGGCCGGGCCGGACCCGCGCGACCCGCAATCGCTGCCGCTGTCCGGCTCCTTCGCCCGCGCCATCGCCAATCCTGACCCGGCGGGCCTGCGCATCGCCTACAGCCGGCGGCTGGGTCTCGACGCCCCGGTTGATCCGGAGGTCGCGGCCTGCGTGGAGCGTGCCGTTCACCGCCTCGCCGACGCCGGGGCCATCGTCGAGGAGGCCGACCCGGTCTGGCCCGACGGAGCTGGGGAAAGCGGCCTGATGCCCCTCCAGTTCGCCGGCCTCGCCGCGCTCTACGGTGAGCGCTACCGCGCGACTCCGGACCTGTTCGACCCCGACATCGGGCAGCAGATCGAGGCCGGCCTGCGCACCAGCGGCGCGGAGGTCGCCCGCGCCCTGCATCTGCGGGAGGAGGCGTACCGCGCGCTGGCCGCCCTCTTCACGCGCTTCGACCTGCTGGTCTGCCCGACGACTCCGGTCACCGCATGGCCGTTCGACCGGCTCGGCCCCGCCACCATCGACGGACGCCCGGTGACGCCGCGCGGCCACGCGGTCTTCACGCCGTTGTTCAATCACTGCTACGCCCCGGCCTGCTCGGTCCCCTGCGGGCTGACGGAGAGCGGCGGGCTTCCGGTCGGGCTCCAGATCGCCGGCCCACGCCTGTCCGACGCGGCGGTGCTGCGGCTGGCCGCCGTGGTGGAGGCCACCTGCGGTTACACGCCACCCATGCTGTAACAGCCTTTTCAAGAAAAAGAAAAATGGCAACCGGGATAGAACGGACAGCCTGTTTCAATTACCATCGTATTCTGGCAGTCTTTCCCCGCAGAAGGGTGGAGTAGGGAGATACGGGTGAAGACCAGCGAGCCGGACCAGCGGCCTGGATGGTCGGCGCGTCGGTTGTCGATTCTTTTCCTTGTGGTTGCATTACCGCTGATCGCCTTTGAAGTGCACAACATCCTGGAATTGCGCAAGTCCCGGGAAACGGAAATCCGCCTGGAGTCGATGCAGCTTCTCGATCAGGTCGAATCCGAACAGCAGCGCATCGCCGACGATATCGAACACGTTTTGGTTGCCCTTACGGAGATGGGTATAGGGCAACTGTCTCCAGCAGCCTGTCAGGACACACTTCTCCGGATCAAGGCGAAGTTCCCCCCGTATCTGGCGGTGAGTGTCAGCAACCGGTCCGGGACCATCTGGTGCTCCACCGAACCGCAGGCGCGCGGTCTCTCGGTCGCCGACCGCAGCTATTGGCGGGAGGCGCTGACCAGCGGGGAACAGACCAACGGGGCCACCCTGACCTCCCGCACCACGGGACGCCCCTCCATTCCCTTCGCTCTGGCCTACAAGGACGGAAACGGCGTTCCGGCAGGCGTGGTGACGGTGCTCCTCGACACCACGTGGCTGAACCTGTTCCTTCGTGAGAAGAGTCTGCCGGACGACGCGGAGGTGGTGATCGCCGACCGCTCCGGCATCGTCCTGGCGCACCAGCCGGAGATGCCGGACACCATCGGTCGACCGCTCCACACGCCTTACCAGGCTCTGCTGGACCGGGGCGAGCGGCGTGTGGTCGAAGAACCCGGGCCGGATGGCCGGACGCGGATCACCGCGGTGTCGCCGCTGGCCGCCGGCGTTCCCAACCTCTACGTCCATGTCAGCCTGGACAAGGACGAATCCATGCGGCCGGTCAACGCGGCCGCCCGGCGCACGCTCATCATCTTCATCGGGCTTTTCCTGTTCGCCGGGGTCACCGCGGGCTGGAGCCTGTGGCGCTTCCTGCGCGCGCATGAGCTGGCGCGCAGCAACGCGCTCCGCATGGCGGCGGTGCTCGGCAGCACGGTGGACGGTGTGATCGAGTTGGATCGCGATTGGCGGTTCACCTACCTGAACGACAAGGCGGCCGCTCTGGTCGCCCAGGGCCGTGACCTGCGCGGGCGGTCGTTGTGGGACGCCTTCCCGGAATTGGTCGACACGCCGCTGTGGCGCAAGGCCCATCAGGCGATGGCCGAGCAGACGCCGATCGACGATGAATTCCAAGGGACGCGCACCGGACGCTGGTTCTGGATGCGGGCCTTTCCCAACGCGAACGGGATGTCGGTCTATCTCCTCGACATCACCCGGCGGCGACAGGCCGAGGATGATCTGCGCAAGAGCAAGGACCGGCTGAGCCTTGCCCTGGAATCCGCCTTGGCCGGCACCTTCGACTGGGATCTCACCTCCGGCCAGGGGCACTGGTCGGAAGAAACCCACCGCATCTTCGGTCTCGACCCGGCCGTGCACGAGGCGACCAGCGCCATGTGGCGGTCGGTGGTCCATCCCGACGATTTCGACATCGCGACGCTGAAGGCCCAGACGGAAATGCTCGCCGAGCGGCGTGCCTACATCCGGCTTGAATACCGCATCATTCAGCCCGGCGGCACCGTCCGCTGGGTCTCGTCGATCGGACGGGTCAGTTACGGCCCCGACGGCACGCCGCTGCATTTCAGCGGCCTGAACCTCGACATCACCGAACGCAAGGCCCTGGAGGAGGCGCTGCGCCGCAGCGAGGAGCGGCTGACCATCGCGCTGGCCGTGGCGGAGGCCGGCATCTGGGATTTCGACCTGCGGGACCGCACGCTGGCTTGGTCGGACGGCATGTACCGCCTGTATGGCGTGAGCCCGGACACCTTCACCCCCGCGGAGGAGAGCTTCTACAGCCTGATCCACCCAGTGGACCGGGAGGCGGTGCGCCGCTTCACCGAGGATGTGCTGGAAGCCCGGCGCTCCGACTACCGCGGCGAGTTCCGCATCCTGCATCCGCGCGACGGCGAGCGCTGGATCATGGTCATCGGGCGGCCGATCTACGACAACGGACGCCCGGTCCGGCTGAGCGGACTGAACATCGACATCACCGGGCGCAAGATGATGGAGCAGGCCCTGCGCGACGCCAAGGCCAAGGCCGACGAGGCCAACGTCTCCAAGTCGAAGTTCCTGGCCGCGGCCAGCCACGACCTGCGCCAGCCGCTGCAATCCGCCCTGCTGTTCGCCGGAGTTCTGCAGCGCCACGTCGATCCCGACAAGGGCCGCGCCCCGTTGGCCTCTCTGGAGCGCGCGCTGGAGACGTTGAAGAATCTTCTCGACAGTCTGCTGGACGTGTCGCGCCTGGATGCCGGCGTCATCACCCCGCAGATCGGCACGCTGTCCCTGCGCCCGATGCTGGAGGAGATCGAGGCAGCCTACGCCCCCATCGCCTCCAGCAAGGGGCTGGAGTTCACCGTCGTCCAAAACGCTCCGGATCTGGCGGTGCGCAGCGACCGGCTGCTGCTCGGCCGGATGCTCCGCAACCTGGTGGAGAACGCCATCCGCTACACCGAGGCGGGCTATGTCCGCGTGTCCTGCGAGGCGGCGAACGGCACCGTCCGCATCATGGTGCAGGACAGCGGCATCGGCATCTCGGCAGAGCAGCAGACCAAGGTCTTCGAAGAGTTCCATCAGGTGGGCAATCCGGAACGCGACCGCAGCCAGGGGCTCGGGCTCGGGCTCGCCATCGTGAAGCGGCTGTCCCGGCTTCTGAGCCATCCGGTGTCGGTGCGCTCCGAACCGGCCCATGGGTCGGTCTTCTCCATCGAAGCGCCGCGCGCCGCCCCGGCCGTCCCCCTCCCCGCCCCGGAAGCGGAAGCCACCCCGTCCGGCGACGGGCGGTTGGCCGTTCTGGTCGAGGACGACGTCATCGTCCTGATGGGGCTGCGGACCATCTTCCAGGAATGGGGGTACGAGGTGGCCGTCGCCGGCTCCGCCGAGCAGGCGCTGGAGCGGCTGCGCGGACTGGACCGCCGCCCGGATCTGATCATCGCCGACTACCGGCTGCGCAACGGCCGGATCGGGACGGAGGCCATCGTGCAGATCCGCGGGCTGGTCGGATCACCGGTTCCGGCGATCATCCTGACCGGCGAGATCGGCACCGAGTGCGACCGCGACGCGGCGGCGCTCGGGCTGGCCGTGGTGCGCAAACCGGTCACCCCGCGGCAGCTGCAAGGCGCCATCCAGGATCTTCTGAACCACAATCCGGTGAGCCAGACCGGCGACTGACCGTCCTCCCCGACCGGAGAGCGGTGGACAAAAAGCGGACCAGCCTTGACGGGGCAGTGCCACTGCCCCATATTGTGCACTGCAACATAACGATAAGCCCTTTCCCGAGGGGGAGACGCCTTCTCAATCCTTTGAGGAGGTCCCTTATGAACACGCCTTCGACGTTCGCTTCCGCCCTTCCCTCCGAACGCGACCTGCAGCTCATCCGCCGCAAGGCCGCGCGGATGCGCGCCGACCATCTCCGGTCCCTGCTGGGCCGGCTGGCCGCGTTTCTGAAAGGACGGACGGCCGACCTGAACCCCCACCGCCTGGATGGCGGCCGGGCCGCCGGTTGATCACGGACGGCCCTCATTTTTTCCTGACACGACAGTAACGCCCCGCAGGCGATCCGCGACAGCGGCACCTCGCGGGGCGGTTGGTCTTTGGTTGGAGTTTCATAACATGCGGAAACAAGCGGTCGCCCTGGGCGGCTTCGGTGGGTTCAACCTGCACGGCGCGGGCGTGCTGACGGCGCTCGACCGCCTGGAGCGGATGCCCGACCTGTTCACGGTGACCTCCGGGCAGATCGTCGTGCTGGCCGCCTGGCTGCGCGGCGAGGACGTGCGCCGCCTGCTTCTCGAACACAGGGGGGCGTCCGGCGGGCTGCTCCAGGCTTGGCAAACCGCCCTGTTCGGGCATAAGGGCGTGTTCCGCCCGGTGCTGGGCGAGAACGCGCGGCGCTGGCTGGATGTCCCGCTGTCGCCCTCGGCGGTGCTGGAACGGCTGATGCCGGCCCGCCAATACGCCCCGGTGCGCGACCGCGACACCGTGGCCGAGATCGCCCGCACCCTGAACGAGGCCGAGGTCGGCGTCGTCTTCAACACCTACGACTTCCGCTCGGGCAACGGGCTGCTGCACGGCAACGCCGCCGCCCGCCGCCTGATGGCCGGGGAGGTCGGGCTTGAGGACATCACCGCGGACGCTGTGGAAAGCGCCCTCTGGCTCTACCTTTACGGCTTCGAGGAGGCCCCCGGCGGGCTGATCGACGGCGCCTATCACCGCAGCATCATCCTGTCGGAACTGCACGGCTTCGACGAAGTGACGGTGGCCGCCCCCTTCCCAGTTTCCTGGATCGGGCCGGTGCCGCGCAACCAGCTGGAGGTGGAGAACTGGAAGATCCGCCAATGGTTCGCCAACTCCTACAAGGCGGAGGTCGCGCGGCTGCGCCGGGTGATCGAGCTGATGGAGCGCGGCACACTCAACGACCCGGCCTACCGCATCCGCTCGCTGACCGAGCTGCCGCTGCGCCGCCATTACGGCTACTTCGACTATTTCACGGAGAAGGCGGAGGTGTTCGACGACGCGCTCGCCCAGGCCCTCGACCATTTCAGCGGCGGCCCGACCCACAAGCAAGCCCACGCGCAGCGGCGCGCCGGCTGACCGCCTGATTTGCTGACCGCCTGATTTGCTGACCGGGTGACGGACGGCCCGCCGGTTCAGGCCGCGCGGGCCTCCACCAGCTTCACGCAATCGCCCATCACGAAGCGGCTGTCCACCGCTCCCATGCCTGCCTGCGGCAGGTGGCCCTCGTAGCCGGCGGTGTAGCGGGCCGCGAAGGCGAAGCTCAGCCAGGGCGACACCACGCGCATCCACAGCCGGGCCGCCGAGCGCTCCGACTGGGTGTAGTCAAGGATGCGCAGCGTTCCCTCCGGCTTCAGGATGCGCCGTATCTCGCGCAGCACCGGCACCTGAAGCTCCTCCGGCAGGACGCAGAAGACGAAGGTCGCCACCACATGGTCGAAATGGCCGTCGGGGAAGCCGGTGGCGGCCAGATCCAGCACCTGGAACTCAACCGCCCGCCCCAGCCGGTCCGCCCGCTTGCTGGCGCGGGCCAGCATGGCCGGGCTGGCGTCCACCGCGGTCACGCGGGCGCCGGCGGGGTAGAAGGGGATGTTGCAGCCGGTGCCCGCCCCGGCGTCGAGGATGCGCCCGGACAGGCCGCGAAAGGTGCCCCGGCGCAGCCGCCGCTTCCACATCACCTCGTAACCGAGATCCAGCGCGTCGTAGAGCGGGGCGATGCGTTCGTAGGTGCGCACATAGCCGGTCTGCATGGTTGGGCCGGTCTGCATGGTTGGAGACTCCCCCGAAGCGGCCCGTTCACACCGTGAGCGCAAATGGCCGGAAGCGCGTTTCGCCTGTTCTTCCTTTCATAGCAGGCGAATGTGACGGATCATCGCGCCTGGGGGTTCGAAGCCCGACAAACGGCCCGATAAACGGAATGGAGATGGCATGGATGCGCTGAACCCGGCGGCGGAGGCCCGCCGTCAGGCCGGACTGGAAATCCAGGCGCTGGCCGAGGATTTCGAACAGAGCGACGAGGCCGCCTTCCTGCGGATGCGCATCATCGGCGGGGTGGTGGCGGGGGTGGTGACGCTGGTCCTGCTGGTGCTGCTGACCGCCGGAGCGGACTGGCGCTATCTGTTCGGCTTCTGGGTGGTGATCGTCGGCTTCATCGGGATCGGCTACGCCGTGTCCGTCTACCGCCAGCGGCAGCAGACCGCACGGCTGCGCGCCCTGGCGACCCGCTGGCTGACCGGTGGAACCGTCCCGCCGACCTGAAAAAATACCAGTCTGAGAGAAGGGTGGCGTCAGGAGGCGCGCGAGCCGCGGCGCTTGCGACGGCGCTGGAAACTCTGGATGCGCTCGATCACCTCACCCATGTCCGCCGCCTCCTCCACCTCGCCGAGATGCAGGAGGACGCGGATGTAGGTGTCGATCAGGCCGAGGACGGCCTCCTCATCAGTCACGCCGTAGGCCGCCTGGCCCAGCGCATCGACGATCAGGGTCCCGCTGTCGGCCAGCGCCTCGGCCACCTCGTTGATGGCCCGGTCGAGGGCGGTGTCGTCCCCGTCCGGCGCTTCCAGCACCGGGTCGAGGATGTCGGGAAAGGAAAGCCGGTCGGCGGGATAGCCAGCCATGGGCAACTCTCCAAGAAAAAACAGGGCCATGAAACGGCCCCTGGTGCGCGCGAACGGAGGGCGGGTGTCCCCCTTCTGGTGATTCGTGGCCCGATGAACGGTGGCGGTGAGGAAGGATGGCCGCGTCAGGCGGCCATCGATTCCACGGCTTCGGCCAGGGTGTCCGCATCCTCCGCGACGGGCAGGCCCGTCCAGGGGATCAGTTCCCGCCCGGTGTTGGCGAGGCGCTTGGCCTCCATATGGCCGATCACCGCGGTGCCTTCCCGGGCGATCCGCAGGATGTCGCCATCCTCCGGAACCAGCGCCCGTTCCACGCCGCAAGCACGGGCGAGGCGGGCGTGGGCCTCCAGATGCTCGATGGTGCCGTGCACCGGCACGGAGAAGCGCGGGCGGATCAGGTCGTACATGCGGATCAGGTCGTCCCGCTTCGGGTGGCCCGACACATGGACCGGCGCGTCGGCGGGGGTCACCACCGTCACGCCCTTGGCCTTCAGATGGTCCTGCACGTCGGCCAGCACCACCTCGTTGCCGGGGATGGCGCGGGCGGAGAAGATCACCGTGTCGCCGCTCTCCAGCCACAGGTCGCGGTGGCCGTCGCGGGCGAGCCGGCTGAGCGCCGCCCGTTCTTCGCCCTGGCTGCCGGTGCACAGGAAGACGAGGTTCCGGCGCGGCGTCCAGGAGGCCTCCATGATGGAGATGAACTCCGGAGCCTTTTCCAGATAGCCGCTGGCGCGGGCCGCCTTCTCCATGCGCAGCATCGACCGGCCGACCAGCACCACCTTGCGGTCGTGGGCCGCCGCGGCCTCCGCCACCGCCTGCATGCGGGCGACGTTGGACGCGAAGCCGGTCACCGCGATGGCGCCCTTGCGCCCGGCGAAGGCCTCGATCAGGCCGGCGCGGGCGTCCGCCTCCGACCCCGTGGTGCCGTCGACGTTGGCGTTGGTGCTGTCGCACATCATCGCCAGCACGCCGCGGTCGCCCAGGCGCTTCAGCGCGTCCAGGTCCATGGTCGGGCCGACCAGCGGATGCGGGTCGAACTTCCAGTCGCCGGTGTGCAGGACCGTGCCGGCCTTGGTGTGGATCGCCACCGACACCGGCTCGGGGATCGAGTGGGTGACGGTGATGGTCTCGATGCCGAAGGGGCCGATCTCGAAGGCCGCGCCCGGCTCGAACACCCGGATGCGGGCGTGGCGCAGGCCGCCGGACTCCTTCAGCCGTTCACGGATGACGTGGGCGGCGAAGGGGGTCGCGTAGATCGGGCATTCCAGCCCCGGCCACAGATGGTGGATGGCACCGATGTGGTCTTCGTGGGCGTGGGTGACGACCAGCCCGACCACCTCGTCCATCCGCTCCTCGATGAAGGAGGGATCGGCCATCAGGCTGTCGATCCCCGGCGCCTCGTCGCCCATGAAGGCGACGCCGGCGTCCACGATCAGCCATTTTCCGGCATGACCGTAGAGCGCCATGTTCATGCCGATGCGCGAGCATCCGCCGAGCGGGATGAACAGGATTTCGTCGTTGCCCGGCACCGGGCCGGGAACCGGCGCGCCCGGCGGACGGGTGGCCTTCGGACGCTCGTAGGGCTTGGGGTTCTGGTTCTTCTGGAAACGCGGGCCGCCGGACTTGCCGCTGCGCACATCGCCAACAATCGTGTTCGGGCGGTTGCCGCCAAAATTCGAGTTCGGGCGGTTGCCGCCCTTGGGCGCCGCGCGGCGGCGCTTGTTATCAAACGTCATACGTCCTTCTTGCTTCACAACATATCAGCCGGCATTCAACGCTGCCGGACGGGCGTGCATCGCGTGTCGATGCGGATCTCGGGGGTCTCCCCGGCCATCGGCGGCGCCAGGACCGTGGGGACGGGTCGAGGCAGCCGGCCGAACCGGCCAGGGAGAGCGGTGTTCGAGCCAGTAATCCAGATGACGACGCCGGTCAACCGCTGAATCACGACCCGGAAGGGGGTTCGCCGGTCGGTCACCCGAAGGTTACGGCCATCCGCCGGCGGTGTTGCACATATGTTTCCTTCGCCGCGGCGTTCAAGGGGGCGCCTTCGCCTGATTCCCCACGGCTTCCCCCCGACGCGCCGAGGAACGGCGCGGATGCTGGAATTGCAGGCGTTTGCGGGCTCCCGAGGGCGGCCCGGTTGGCTGGCCTGTGCACAGCGCATGGCAAAGGACACCGCCAAAGACATGGCAAAGCCACCGCCGGTCCGCGATCCTTCGCCGCCTTCCCTGTTGTTTGCGGACGCCCGGCGAACGGGCACTGTCCAAATGGGGAGCATCCCATGTCCGACTATGAATCCAGGTGGAGGAACGACCAGGGCGCCCGCCGCGACGACGACCGGTGGGAGCGCGACCGCCAACGCGGCGAAAGCCGCGAGTGGAGCGCCGGTTCATACCAGAACCGTGGCCAGAACCGTGACCGTGACGAGTTCGGTCAATCGAATTGGGGCCAGTCCGGATCGGGCCAATTCGGATCCGGTCAGGCCGGCCGGTCCGGCATGATGGGCGGCGGTGGCCGCCAACCCGGCTACGGCTATGAGGGCCAGGGCCGCGAAGGCTACGACTACGGCCGTGACTATTGGCGCCAGCAGGAAGGCCGGGGCGATTACGGTCAGGGCTCCTATGGTCAGAGCTACGGCCAAGGCTCCGGCAATCGCGACTACGGCCGCTCCGATTACGGCCGCTCCGATTATGGCCGCGATTACGGGTCCCGCGGCTCCTTCGGCCAGGGTCAGCGCGACTGGCGCTCCCGCGATGATCGCCAGAATTATGAGGACCGTGGCGACTACGGCCAGGACTTCGGCTACCGCGGCGGCTTCGGCCGCTCCGATTACGGCAGCGGAGCTTACGGCGGCCGGGACTACGGCAGTCGCGACTATGGCGGCATGGAGTACGGGTCCGGCTCCCGCGGCTATGGAAACCGGGACTACAGCAGCCGTGACTACGGCAACCGCGACTACGGCCGGATGGGCTATGGCGGCGGCAGCGGCTCCGGCCGCAACGAGGAGCGCGGCTTCTTCGAACGGGCGGGCGACGAGATGGCCTCCTGGTTCGGCGACGAGGATGCCGAACGCCGCCGCCGCATGGACGCCCGCAACGACGATCCTGGCGCCCAGCACCATCGGGGCCGCGGGCCGCGCGGCTACACCCGTTCCGACGACCGCATCCGCGAGGATGTGAACGACCGCCTGACCGACGATCCCTACATCGACGCGTCGGAGATCGACGTGACCGTCAGCAACAGCGAGGTCACGCTGAGCGGAACGGTGGGCGACCGCCGGACCAAGCGCCGCGCCGAGGACATGGCCGAGACCATCTCCGGCGTCCGCCACGTTCAGAACAACCTGCGCGTCCGTGAGCGGACCTTCGGCGGCACCGGCACCACCGCCGGGGCGTCGGCGATGGCCGGGCTCGGCGGCACCGGGTCTTCCGGCACCGGCATGAGCGGCTCGGGGATGGGCAGCACCGGCATGAGCGGGTCCACGACGGGGACGTCCGGAACCTCCAGCACCTCCGGTACCGGCATGAGCGGGACGTCCGGAACCTCGGACAGCACCAGCCGCACCAGCACCTCCGGCAGCACCACGGGCAGCACCACCCGCTGACCGTGCCCAACGCGCCCCTCCCGCCCTCACCGGCGGGAGGGGTTTTCCTTTGTTCCGTCAGTCGCCGTCCTGCCGCTGCTCCGCCGGCTTCTCCGCGCGGGTCAGGTTGAAGGCGGTGTTGATCAGCGCGATGTGCGAGAAGGCCTGCGGGAAGTTGCCGACCAGCCGCTTCGCCGTCGTGTCGTACTCTTCCGACAGCAGGCCCAGATCGTTGCGCAGGGCGAGCAGCCTGTTGAACAGCGCCTCGGCCTCCGCCTGACGCCCTTGCAACACATAGACGTCGGCCAGCCAGAAGGAGCAGGCGAGGAACACCCCCTCCCCGTCGGGAAGCCCATCGTCGGTCCTCTCCGTCCGGTAGCGCATGACGAGCCCGTCCTGAAGCAGTTCCCGCTCAATGGCGGCGACCGTGCCCTGGATGCGGGGATCGTCCACCGGCAGGAAGCCGAGCATCGGCAGCATCAGCAGCGCCGCGTCGACGTGACTGGCGCCATAATGCTGGACGAAGCTGTTCCGCTCCTTCGAATAGCCCTTGGCGCAGACATCGTCGAAAATGGCTTGGCGCAACGCTTTCCAGCGGTCCAAAGGCGCGTCCAGGCCGAACTTCTCCGCGCTCTTCACCATGCGGTCCACGGCGACCCAGGCCATCACCTTGGAATGGGTGAAGTGCTTTGCGCCGCCACGCACCTCCCAGATGCCTTCGTCGGGCTGGTCCCACACCGATTCCATGTGATCGAGCAAGGCGCACTGGACCTGCCAACCTTCCGGCCTGATCTCGATGCCGCGCATCCGCGCCTGATGCGCCGCGTCCATCATCTCGCCATAGACGTCGAGCTGGAGCTGGGGGGCCGCGGCGTTGCCGACCCGGACCGGGCTCGCCCCCTCGTAGCCCGGCAGCCAGGGGACCTCCCATTCCAGCAAACGGCGTTCCCCGGCGATGCCGTACATGATCTGGATCTGTTGGGGGCTGCCGGCGATGGTGCGCAGGCCCCAGTCGCGCCAGTCCCGCGCCTCCTGCAGATAGCCGGCGTTCATCAGCGCCAGCAGGGTCAGGGTGGCGTCGCGCAGCCAGCAGTAGCGGTAGTCCCAGTTCCGCACCCCGCCGAGCTGTTCGGGAAGCGAGGTGGTCGGGGCCGCGACGATGCCGCCGGTCGGCCGGTAGGTCAGCGCCTTCAGGGTGACCAACGAGCGCAGCACCGCGTCCCGCCAGAGACCGCTGTAGGTGCAACGCCCGCTCCACTCCGCCCAGAAGCGCTCGGTCTCGGCCAGAGCCCGCTCGGCATCGACCGGCTCCGGCAACGGCAGGTGGGAGGGGGAGTAGATCATCACGAAGCTGATGCTCTCGCCCTCCGCCACGGTGAAGTCGGCGACGGTGCTCAGGTTTTCGCCGTGGATCGGGGCGCTGGTGTGGAGGACGACCATGTCGGGCCCGGCGATGGCGCGCAGCGTGTGCGGCCCGATCCGCGTCACCCACGGCACGACGTGCCCGTAGCCGAAGCGCAGCGTCAGGTCCATCCGCATGGCGACGCGCCCGCGCCGCCCGTGCAGGATGCGTACGATGTCCGACGCCTCCCCGCGCGGCGGCATGAAGTCGATCATGGTGACGGCACCCTCCGCCGTCTCGAACTCCGTCTCCAGGATCAGGCTGTCGCCGCGGTAGCGCCGGGTCGTGCGGGCGTCGGGATCGCTCGGGCGCAGCAGCCAGCGCCCGTTCTCCGGCGTGCCCAGGAGTGCTGCGAAGCAGGCGTCGGAATCGAAGCGCGGCCAGCACAGCCAGTCGATGGAACCTTCGGCGGACAACAGGGCTGCGGTCTCGCAGTCTCCCAGAAGGGCGTAATCCTCGATACGGGAGGCCATGGCACGCTCTCGAACGATTGGGGGTGCCTTTGGGCAACGGCCCGTGACCGCTCCGGTTCCCTCCGAACAAGAGCCGGAAGCGACGAAGGTCGATCGTCCGGTTTGACGATTCTGGCTGCCGAACCCGCGTGTTAGCGTTTCTGCCCATCGTTGCAGGACGACGCATCGAGGCCACCATGGAAACCGGACGCCCCCCATCCCGGCGGCATGCCCGCCACCCTGCCCGCCTGGCGGCGGCGTTCCTGCTCGCCGGTCTTCCGATGATGGCGACGGGAGCGGAGCCCCCCACCGTCTCGCTGCGGCCCGGCGCCGACATCCAGACGGCGGTGGACCGCCATCCCCCCGGCACGCGCTTCCGGCTGGAGGCCGGCGTCCATCGTTTGCAGTCCATCGTTCCAAAGAGCGGCAACCGGTTCGAGGGCGCCCCTGGCGCGGTTCTGAGCGGAGCGCGCCGGCTCACCGCCTTCGTCCACCGCGGCTCCGTCTGGATCGCTCGCGGGCAGACGCAGGAGGGCCGGGTCAACGCAGCGGAGTTCTGTCGCTCCGGCTTTCCCCGCTGCGCCCGCCCGGAGGACCTGTTCATCGACGACACGCCGCTGCTGCATGTCGACAGCCGGTCCGCCGTCGGGCCGGGGCGCTGGTTCTTCGATTACGGCGCCGACGAGATCGTGATCGGCGACGATCCCACCGGGCGGCGGGTGGAAACCAGTGTCACCGCCCGCGCCTTCGGCGGAACCGCCTCGGGCGTCGTCATCCGGGATCTGACCATCGAGAAATACGCCGCCCCCATCCAGGCCGCCGCCGTGGACGCGGAGTTCGGCCCCGGCTGGACCGTCCGCAACAACATCCTGCGCCTGAACCACGGCGTCGGAGTCAACGCCGGCAACGGCAGCCGCATCCTCGACAACCGCATCCTCGACAACGGCCACGCCGGCTTTTCCGGATCGGGAACGGACTTTCTGATCGCCGGCAACGAGATCGCCCGCAACGGCTACGCCGGCGTCGATTTCCATTGGGAGGGTGGCGGCGGCAAGATCACCGAATCCGGCGGCGGCGGACTCATCCGCGGCAATTGCGTCCACGACAATGTGGGCGCCGGGATCTGGGCCGACATCGATGTGCATCGGCTGGTGATCGAGGACAATCTGGTCTTCGGCAACGCCGACAACGGAATCACCTATGAGATCAGCTACGATGGGGTGATCCGCAACAACCGGGTCGCCGACAACGGGCAGCGCGGCCAGGGCTGGTTCTGGGGCGCCCAGATCCTGATCTCCAGCGCGCGGGGCGTGCGGGTCTACGGCAACGACATCGACGTGCCGAACGGCTACGGCAACGCCGTGACGGTGGTGTCCCAGGACCGCGCCCCCTACACCCCTGCCGTCGGCAACGAGATATTCGACAACCGCATCGTCATCCGCAACGCCGACGCGCGGGTTGGCGCCGTCACCGACGTGGACGCCGACAACGCCGTGGTCGCCGCCGGGAACCGGCTTTACGGCAACCGCTACCATCTGGCGGACCTGAAGGAGCGAATCTGGTTCTGGAACGACGCGGAGGCCGACTGGAACGCCATCCGCGCCCAAGGTCAGGAAGTGGGCGGTGTCGTCAACGCCGGCATTCCACAGAAGACGCCGCTGAGCTGCCCTTCCACCGCCCCTGCGGACAATGCTCGATGATCTTTCCTTCTGTCAATTCTTCCATAAAGAGAAAGAGTCGATCAAGCCATCACGCTCAGGTTTCTCATCACTGTTACAGTTTTGAAAAAGTTACTAATTTGGAGGTACTTTGCGGATATCCGCGCACAGTATTATGATCTTGTTTGCGATTGACGGTCAAAAGCGGCTGCGATGTTATTGGATCGAAGAGGTCGCACAGACCTCTTGCAGCATCGCCTCCGCGCCTGATCCGTTTCCATTGATCGAATAGGGCCAAAGTCTTCGCGCCGGTGATGTCGGTGGCGACGTTGGCGACGATCCTGGGCGGTTCCCTGCGGCGGCGTGTCCATGGCGTGTGGCTGAGGGAGATTTTGTATGTTGCCGTGCAAAGACGGAACGCGCCTGCCCAACGCCTTCCGCCGTGCCCCATCGGCCACATCCTTCGCATCCAACCACATCCTGGCCGCCACGCGCCTGACCGCCGCCCCGATGAACGACTCCGGCTCGTTCGGGTCTTATTACCGGATGTCCGGGGGCGCGCGGCCGCTGGGGGAGGAGCAGAGCGTCACCGCCATCCTGCACGACGAAACGCCGCTGACGCGGGAAAGCCTGTCCACCAGCCTCAACCTGTGCGGACGGGGAGTGCGGGTGCTGACGGCGGCGTCGCTGGCCGACCTGGAAAGCGTGGTGCGACGGGACGGAGCGCCGGACGTGGCGCTGGCCAATTTCAGCGGGCGGCCCGCCTCCGACCCGGAGTTCCGGCCGAGGCTGGCCGAACTGCTCGCCGTCCTGGACGGCATCCCGCTCATCATGCTGTCGGATTCCGACGAGACCTCGACGGCGCTGGAGGCCATCCGCCAGGGCGCGCACGGCTACATCTCCACCACCGTCGGCCTGACCATGGCGCTGGAGGCGATCCGTCTGGTCGCGGCGGGTGGCATCTTCGTTCCGGCACCCATCCTGCACCGGTTGATCGTCGACCAGGCCGGGTTGCCGGACCCGATGCTTCACGCCGCCTTATCCGTCCCGGAGGCCGCGGCCAACGGCAAGCCCCATCTGACGCAGTTGACCCCGCGTCAACTCGCCGTCCTGGAATGCCTTCAGGAGGGCAAGCCGAACAAGGTCATCGCCCACGAATTGGGAATGCGGGAAAGCACCGTGAAGGTGCATGTCCGGAACATCCTGCGGCGGCTCGGCGCCACCAACCGGACGGAAGCGGTCTGCCGCGTCATGCGCGAAGACAACTGAGCGCAACGCAAAAGAACGGCGCGGCTGGTTCCCGCACCGTTCCATCACGGGACCAACCGATCAGGGCTGGTTCGATTCCAGGACCGCGCCGCGGGACAGATGGGCGTGCGCCATGAAGGCCGCCTCCGTCCGGTTGGTGGCGCCCAGCTTTTTCAGCACGTTGCGCACATGGGCCTTGGCGGTGTTCTCGCACATGCCCAGCATGTAGGCGATGAGCTTGTTCGACTTGCCCTCGCGCATGCAGGTCAGCACGGCCATTTCCCGCGGCGTCAGCCCGCCGATCCGGTCCGTCGCCGGCAGGGAAGCGCCCGGCGGCGGGGTCTGCGGAACGGCGATGCCGCCCGGCACCGGCGCGATCAGCGATTGCAGGGAGGTGGCGGGCACGAAGGTTCCCCCTGCGGCGACCAGCCGGATCGCCTCCAGCATGACTCCCAGCCCGAGGTTGGGCACGATGTAGCCGCGCACGCCGAGGCGCAGGCTTTCCAGGATCATCCCGCCATCGTCGCGGTCCGAGATGAGCACCAGCGGCACCGGCAGGCAAGCCGAGATCGCGTCGCGGATGGCCGCGCACAGACCGTCGTTCAGCCCCATCTGCGCGCCGATGTTGCACAACACGACCTCCGTCCGTCCGTCCTGCGCCAGGACTCCCGCGGCGTCCTTCAGCGAGGCCACCGATCGTACGGTCATGTCCGGGCACAGCGTGCCGAGGCCAAGCGAAAAGCAATCCCGAGTGAGGCTGTTCGGGTCCGCCAGGACCACCGAAATCCCTGGGGCGATCCCTGGAGCGATCCCCGATTGCTGCTTGATGTCCGTCGTCATCCGCTCCCCCTTTTGGTTAAACGCCATTTTTCGCACCCCTCAAACCGGTGTGGAGGCCTCAGCCCACCCTCATCGGCAAAAGGGTTTCAATTTTCGGGTGAGCGCGTCCGCTCGCGGATACTCGGAAAGATTTCACTTTCTTCATTTTCAGCGCCTTTCCCTGCCGACCAGATGGATTGTTTGTGTTGGAAGATCATCAGGAATGCTTGCGCGGTTTGCATTTGATGCTTTCAACGTTACCAGAACATCCGGTCCGGTAAATACGCACTTCGATGCAGGGTTGTGACCGCTCGACGTTTTATTCCGTACCCATTCCGGCGCCCATGACGCCTCTCCTCGCAGGGCGCGTACGCCTTTGTGAGGATGGAAGCGGTGTGGCGTGCTTATGCGACCCTATCCCGCAGCCGGGACGAGGGAAACCGTCGGCCAACTTCTTCTGCTTTGCGACCGAAAGAACAGACCCGAATGGCACAAGTCAGGGAACAGCACGCTCTGACCAATGGAAAGGCCACAAGGACACGACGGTGCGCTTCCGGATGGTCATCATCGAAACCTCTCCGGATGACACGGAATTCAAACGGAAACACTTCAAATAGGAGGTAAAGGCAAGGTCCGACATAGTTATTCCTGCGCGGGATTGACGTTGACGAGTGCTTGGGTGCAGCGCAGCATAAAGTGAGGAAAACGGGGTCGGGAGATACGCTTCATGGGATCGAGCGGGAAAGCGGTTTCATCGCCCCGCGCCGCCGCGCGCGACCCGGGTCCGATGAACGGGCGCCGGGCCATCGCGGCCCTTCTTCTGGATGAGACGCCGTTGACCCGTGAGAGCCTGTCCGCTGGCCTCAGCCTGCGTGACCCGACCCTGCACATGCGGACCGCGGGTTCGCTGGGCGAGGCGAAGGCGATGCTCGCCGCCGGAACGCCACCCGCCGTCGTGCTGTGCAACGTCGTCAGCCTGACCCCGCCGAACGGCAGTGTCCTGGCGACGTTGCGCAACGTTGCCGGTGCCTTCGGCGGCACGCCGCTGGTCGTCCTGTCCGACGGGGAAGAGGCGGACCTGCCATTGGAAGCCAGCCGGCTGGGCGTGCGGGGGTGTCTGCCGACCAGCGTCGGGCTCGCCGTGGCACAGGAGGCGCTGCGTCTGGTCGCGGGCGGCGGCACCTTCTTCCCCTCCCCCTTCCTCCACCGCCTGATGCAGCGTTGCGAGGCGGCGGCGGACGACCCGCCCGCGCCGCCCGGCGGAGCGGCGCTGACCGCGCGTCAGCGTGGCGTGCTGCAACGGCTGCGCGAGGGGAAATCGAACCGCGTCATCGCGCAGGAGTTGGGGATCAGCGAGAACACGGCAAAGGTCCATGTCCGCGGCATCCTGCGGGCGCTGGGCGCCTCCAACCGCGCCGAGGCCGTCCGCAAGGCTTGGCAACCAGCCGAGCCGGCCACTCCGGGATCGTTCAGCCAGGATCGGCGCCGGGATCGGGGCCAGGATCGGGACTGACCGTACCACCGCCGTGGATCAGCCGCAGGGCGGCGATCACTTCGGCCAGCGGCATCCGTCCGCTCAGCACCCCGCGCAGACCGAGGCGCGCCGCCGCCGCGGTCACCGCTGCGCCGGGCCGGTCGGCCAGAACAGCCACGGGGGGATGGGGGCCGCCTCCCGACAGCGCATCCAGAAGTTGGCCGACGCCACCCTTGGCCGGGTCGGCGCGCCCGATGCTCACCAGAACCACGTCGGCGCCGCGCAGGACGGCGGGAAGGTCGGCCAGCGCCACAGCGCTGCGCCGGTGGCTGACCGCCACGTCCGGCGCGAAGGCGTTGATGGCGGCGGCGAGGCTTTCGCCGAATAGGGAGCGGTCGTCGATCAGCAACACGGCGATCGGTGTCCGCCCGCCGGTCCGTCCGTCCGGTTGCGGAGGAACGGCGGCGCCCCGCGCGCCGGAGGGCACACGGGGCATGAACTCTTGACGGATGCCGGCCAGCGCGTCCAAGCCAATCATGGCTGTGTCTTTCGGAATCGGGAGATCCCAGCCGGCCCCCGCGCCGGGCCGTCGCCGCCGGAGCGGAGACGGCCCGTTCAGGACGCCGGTGCGTGACCGGAGTCGGCGGGCGTCGCGCCCGCGTCAATCCGCCAGGTCGGAGGCGGCGGCCGCAAGCTGCCCGGAGAAGGGAAGGACACAGGAGTCCGCGGCAAAGCCGTTGCTGAGAAGCATGGCCTCCGCCGCCTTGCGCCGCTTCGCCGCGTCGGGCCGCGCGTCGCGCCGCCCGACGGAGCAATAGTGGAAACCCGCCGCCGCCATGGCCGCCGGGGCATAGACGTTGCGAAGATCGACCATCACCGGGCGGCGCATCAGGCCGCGCACGCGTCCCAGATCCAGCGCGCGGAACTCGTTCCATTCCGTCAGGATGGCGACGCAGTCGGCCTCGGCGAGCGGGGCGTAGGCGTCGTCATGCCAGACCACGCCGGGCAGCAGGTGGCGCCCCTCCTCCATGCCGGCGGGGTCGTAGACGTGAACCGTGGCGCCTGCCTCCTGAAGCAGCGGGATGATCTCCAGGCTCGCCGCCTCGCGCATGTCGTTGGTGTCGGGCTTGAAGGTGATGCCCAGCACGGCGATGCGCTTGCCCGCCGCGTCCGGTCCGCAGGCCTGGAGGATCCGCGCGGCCATCAGCCGCTTGCGCGCCCGGTTCACGTCCACCACCGTTTCGATCAGCCGCACCGGCGCACCGTGCTGCCGCCCGGTGCGCACCAGCGCCTCGGTGTCCTTGGGGAAGCAGGAGCCGCCGAAGCCCGGCCCGGCGTTCAGGAAGGGACGCCCGATGCGCCCGTCCAGACCCATGCCCGCGGCCACGTCCTGCACGTCGGCCCCCACCCGCTCGCACAGGTCGGCCACCTCGTTGATGAAGGTGATCTTGAAGGCCAGGAAGGCGTTGGCCGAGTATTTCGTCAGCTCCGCCGTCTCGATGCCGGTGCGCACGAAGGGCGTCCCGGCGCGGATCAGCGGCTGGTAGAGGGCGTCCATCACCGCCCGCGCACGGTCGGAGTCGGCGCCGATCACCACCCGGTCGGGCTGCATGAAATCCCCGATGGCCGAGCCTTCGCGCAGGAATTCCGGATTGGACACCACGTCGAACTCGGCGCGCGGGTTGATGTCCCTCACGATGGCGGCGACCTGGCGCCCGGTGCCGACCGGCACGGTCGATTTGGTCACGATGACGGTATAGCGGGTCATGGTCCGCGCGATCTCCGCCGCCGCCGCGTGGACGTAGGTCAGATCGGCCCCGCCGTCACCGGGGCGGGAGGGCGTGCCGACCGCGATCAGCACCACGTCCGCCCCCTCCATGGCGACCGCGAGGTCGGAGGTGAAGGACAGGCGATCCGCCGCCATGTTGCGCGCCACGAGGACGTCGAGGCCGGGTTCGTAGATGGGGATCTCGCCGCCCCTCAGGCGCCGGATTTTCGTTTCGTCCTTGTCCACACAGCACACGTCGATGCCGAATTCGGCAAAGCAGGCGCCGGACACGAGGCCGACATAGCCGGTCCCCACAACAGCGATCCGCATCATTCCACTCCTGTTGCTTGATGGCGTTGCCGAAGCCATCCCTGGCCGGCTTGAAGGTTGGCCGGCTTGAAAAATGACCGTCAGGCCACGGCGCGCTCCGCCATGCCGTTTCCCGGACCGCTTTCCAGCCCGTCTTCGCGGCCATTTTCGCGCAGCGCCCAACGCACGGTTTCCGCCAGCCCCTGCTCCAGCCGCGTGCGCGGCGTCCAGCCGAGCACCGACCCGGCATAGGCCACGTCCGCCTGCACGCTGCGCTGCTCACCCGGGCGTTCGGGGTGGTAGAGCACGGGATGGTCGGCCCGCGTGCGCCCCAGCGCTCCCAGCGCGAGGTCGGCCAGTTCGCTGATGCTGGTCTGCCGCCCGCTGCCGAGGTTGAAGATCTTCCCGTGGCTGGCCGGATTGTCGAGCGCGCCGACCCAGGCGTCCACCACGTCGTCGATGAAGACGAAATCGCGGGTCTGCTTGCCGTCGCCGTAGATGCGGATCGGCTCGCCGCGGATGATGTTGCCCAGGAAGATGCCCAGCACCCCCTGGTAGGGGTTGTCCACCGCCTGCCGCGGTCCGTAGACGTTGTACATGCGGAAGGAGGTGACGGCCAAAGCGCCCGGCAGGTCGGGCCGCGCCGCCGTCAGATGCACGTAGCGCTCGCCCGCGTATTTCGTCACCCCGTAGTAGGACACCGGGGAGCAGGGCGTGTCCTCCGGCGTCGGCACCACCTCGGCGTTGCCGTAGGCGCTCATCGAGCTGGCGTAGATCAGGCGCTTCACCCCACGCTCCACGCACTGCTGGAGGACGTTCACCGTCCCCTCCACGTTGGTGCGCAGGTCGCCGACCGGGTTGCTGAAGGCGCGGATGATCGACACCTGCCCGGCGATGTGGATCACCGCATCGGGCACCTCCTCGAACGCCTTGTCGAGGTCGGCGGGGTTGGTGACGTCGCCGCGGATGTAGCGCACCTCCGCCGGCACGTTGGAGCGCAGCCCGGTGGACTCGTTGTCGATGACCGTCACCCGGTGGCCGAGCGACACGAGGCGGTGCGTGATGTGGGAGCCGATGAAGCCGGCCCCGCCCGTTACAAGCACGTCCATTGATTCCTCCACCGCACGGGAAAGGGATTACGCGCTGAGGGCGATGCGGCCCGGTTCCACCTGGGTCTGGTCCGTGGGCAGGCCGTTCTGCGCGAGATAGCGCTCAGCCCAATCCCACAGGCGGCGGATGCCGGTGTCGCGGTCCACCTGCGGGCGCCAGCCGAGGACCTGCTCGGCCTTGCGGATGTCGCTGACGTAGCAGGGCTGGTCGCCGGGCCGCCAATCGGAGAAGTCGGCCTCCACCGGCGCGCCGCGCAGGGTGGACAGCATCTCCCCGAACTCGCGCCAGACCGAGATGGTGTTCTCCGGCCCGCCGCCGATGTTGAAGACCTGCCCGCGGCTGACCTCGATCTTCTCGGTGGCGAGGCGGAAGGCGCGCACGAGGTCCTCGACGAACAGCACGTCGCGCACCTGCATGCCGTCGCCGTAGATGTGGATGGGCCGCCCGCTCAGCGCCGAGATGATGAAATGCGCGACCCAGCCCTGGTCCTCGTTGCCGAACTGGCGCGGGCCGTAGATGCAGCTCATCCGGAAGACGACGGTCGGCAAGTCGTAGATGCGGGCGTAGTCGCGCACATACTGGTCCGCCGCCCCCTTGGAGCAGCCGTAGGGCGAATGGAAGTCCAGCGGCTCCGCCTCCGAGACGCCGAGCGGGCGGTCGACGAAGCGGTAGCGGCTGCCGGTCTGCTCCACCGCCACATGCTCCAGCCCGCCATAGACCTTGTTGGTCGAGGTGAAGACCACCTTCGGCGGAGTCTTCATGCGGCGCGCCGCCTCCAGCACATTGAAGGTGCCGAGCGCGTTGATGTCGAAGTCGGTGCGCGGGTCGTCCAGCGACGAGGTCACCGCGACCTGCCCGGCGAGGTGGTAGACCTCCTCCGCCCCGGCCATGCAGGATTTGACGGCGGCGAAGTCGCGCACATCGGCCTTCATGAAGGTCAGGCGGGACCCGGCGTTGAGGGTTTGCAGCCACGCCGCGTTCCGCTCGCTGCCCGGACGCAGCAGGGCGTCCAGGACGACGACGTCGCGCCCGTCCTCCAGCAGATTCTTGACCAGATTGCAGCCGACGAAGCCGGCCCCGCCGGTCACGAGCGTCTTGCCTTCCATAGGTGTCTTCTCCATTGCTGCGGCTTTTACCGGTTGGGCAGGGGGTGTTGGGCAGAGGGCGTTGGGCAAAGGGCGTTGGACGGGGTTCAGGCGGCCTTGAGGACGGCGGCGCCCGCCGGGCGGCGGATCACCGCCTCGTAAAGCCGGTGGGTGTCGGCGGCGGCGGCGGCCCAGTCGAAGCGCTGGGTGGCGCGCAGGCGGCCGTGACGGCCCATCCGCGCCCGCCGCTCGGGGTCGGTGGCCAGCTGCTCGACGGCGGCGCGCAGGGCCAGCGGGTCGCCCGGCTCCACGATCACCGCGCAGCCGTCATCGACCTGATGGGGGATGCCGCCGACCCGGGTCGTCACGACCGGGACACCGAAGGCCATCGCCTCCAGGATCACGTTGGGGAAGGTGTCGGCCAGGGTCGGGAAGACGAAGAGGTCGGAGCGGCGGAACATGGCGGCGACCTCCGCCTCGGCCAGATTGCCGGTGAGATGGATGGTCTGGCCCGGCCCGCAGCGGCGCTGGTAGGCCTCGTAATCGACGAAGTCCCGCTTCTCGCCGCCGACGATCAGGCGGAACGGCATCGACAGCCCCACGAAGGCGTCGAGCAGAACGCCCAGCCCCTTGTTGGCCGTGTGGTTGGCGAGGAAGAAGGCGGTGACGGGGCCGCCGTCCTCCTCCCGCTCCGGAATGCCGAACTTGCGGTGGATGTCCTGGTCCGCCGCGGTCGGCGTGGCCCAGTCGGTCGGGCGGTCCACGCCGTAGGGAATGACGGCGATGTCGTCCCCCGTGAAGCCGAAGCCGCGGACGATGGGCAGATCGACGGGCGAGATCGCGCAGATCGCCGCCGCGTTGCGGACCACGTAGCGGACCGGGCGGTCGATCAGCAGGTCCCAGGCCAGCCGCCGCGCCGCGTCCATGCGGCGGAAGGCCGCCGGGTTGCCGATCTCCACGAAGCCGTGGGTGGACACCACATAGGGCACGCCCTTTGCCACGCAGGCCCGCGCCACCCGCATCATCTCCAGCGCCGGAATCGGGTTGTGGATGTGCACCAGATCGTAGGAGCCGTGGCGGATCAGCGCCGGAATGCTCGACTGGTAGAACAGGGTCTTCGCGCGGTTGGGCAGGACGGAGTCGAGCCCGACGAAGGGGCTGGAGGTCCGTACTTCGATCCGTTCGCCCGGCTTGCTCAGGTCCATCGGGACCCGGCTCGCCATGCCCATGTTCGCGATGTCGATGCGATCATGCGCCTGCAGCGCGACGCTCAGCTTCTCCGCCGCCTTGCTGGCGCCGCTGACCGCCAGATGCGGCGGCACGACGATCGCCGACAGGATCTTCAGGCTCATCGCAGGAATCCTCGACTGTCATGGAAGCGCGGGCCGCATCGGTCGCGGTTCAAGGCGCTGTTCCGAGGTCGTTCTGGAAAATCCGCCGATGCGAGGCCGTTTCATTTTAAAAACGGCACCACACAATCACAGCATCGGAAGAAGTTTCATTTTTAATAACGGCTCTTTTATTTGGCAACCACCAAACAACCATCACCGTCTAGCCAAATCGAAGCTCTCCTTTCGGACGGCGTGCCTGGCCGCTGCGGACCAGCGGCATCTGCACCGCCTGACAAGCCAGCAGGAACAGGAAAGCCGGGTTCAGCATGACGTAGCGCCGCCACAACCGCCGCGGTTCGGTGGACAGCCGGAACAGCCATTCCAGGCCGTTGTTCTGCATCCACATCGGCGCCTGCGGCTGTTTCCCGGCGATGAAGTCGAAGGCCGCGCCCACCGCGATCAGCGGCATCGACAGCGCCGCCTTGTGCTCGTAAACCCAGGTCTCCTGGCGCGGGCAGCCCAGCCCGACGAAGACGATCCGCGCGCCGGATTCGATGATCTCGCGGTCGACCGCCGCGCGCTCCTCGGCGCTCAGCGTGCGGAAGGCGGAGGGGCGGGCGCCGGCGATGATCAGACCGGGGAAGCGTTCCGTCAGCGCCGTGGTCAGCGTGTCGAGCAGCCCCGCCGTGGCGCCGTAGAGGTAGATGGGAAGGCCCTTCGCCGCCGCTGCCGCGCAGGTGCGCAGCATCAGGTTCGGGCCGTAGACGCGGTCCGGCAGGGCGGCGCCGTGCAGCCGGTTCAGCGCCCAGCGCACCGGCTGGCCGTCCGGCGTCACGAGGTCGATGGCGTTCAGGCGGTAGCGGTGCTCCGGATCGAGCGCCCCCGTCATCACCCCATGAACGGCGAGCGCGCTGACCGCGAAGGGCTTTTGCTGTTCCGCCGCGTCGATGATGGCGCGCACGCCGGCCTCGTAATCGACGGCGTTGACGTAGACGCCGAGCACTTCCTTTTTCCCATGGTCGATCATGCCACGGCCTCCACGCGCCAACGGCGCCGATTGCTGTCGTGAATGTCGGTGAGGATGTTGCGCACGTCGTGCCGGATGTCCCAGGACGGGTAGTGGGAGCGGAACCGGTCGAGCGAACTGACCCACCAGATGTGGTCGCCGATGCGGTTGGCCTCCTTGAACGCCAGATCCATCGGGCGCCCGGTGATCTCCTCGCACAGCGCCACCGCCTCCAGGATGGAGCAGTTGCTCGCGCGGCCGCCGCCGATGTTGTAGACCTCGGCGCTGCGCGGCGCGTCGTAGAACGCCTGGAAGGCGGCGATCAGGTCGTTGCTGTGGATGTTGTCGCGGACCTGCTTGCCCTTGTAGCCGATCACGTCGTAGCGGGTGCCGGTGACGGCGCAACGCATCAGGTAGGCCAGAAAGCCGTGAAGCTGCGTCGGCGAATGGTTCGGCCCGGTCAGGCAACCGCCGCGGAAGCACACCGTCTTCATCCCGAAATAGCGGCCGTATTCCTGGACCAGCACGTCGGCGGCCACCTTGGAGGCGCCGAACAGGCTGTGCAGGGTGGCGTCGATCGACATGTCCTCGGCGATGCCGCCGGCGTAGCGGTGGGCCGGGTCGATCTCGTAGCGCGTCTCCGTCTCGCTCAGCGGCAGGCGGTTCGGCGTGTCGCCGTAGACCTTGTTGGTCGAGGTGAAGATGAACACCGCGTCCGGGCAGTGGCGCCGCGCCGCCTCCAGCAGGTTCAGCGTGCCGTTGGCGTTCACCGAGAAATCCATCTGCGGGTCGCGCGCCGCCCAATCGTGCGAGGGCTGGGCCGCCGTGTGGATGATCAGGGAGATGGCCGAACCGTGCCGCTCGAACAGCGCGTCGATGGCCGCGGCGTCGCGGATGTCGATGGCGTGGTGGCGGTAGCGCTGGCGCAGCGTCTGTTCCAGGGTCTGGCGCTGCCACGCGGTCGAGGCCTCGTCGCCGAAGAAGGTGCGCCGCATGTCGTTGTCGATGCCGACGACGTCCATTCCCAGCGCACCGAAATGCAGGCAACTCTCCGACCCGATCAATCCGCAGGAACCGGTGACAAGGGCGACGGACATGACGTCTAACTCCTTCGCGGTTTGTTTGTTGGTTCAGCAGGGAGGTTCGTCAGTAGGCGTTGCGGTCCCAGAAAAGGAGGAGGGCGGTGCGCACCATGATCTCGGCGTCCAGCCCCAGGGACCAGTTGTCGACGTAGTAGAGGTCGTGTTCGACGCGGCGGGCGGCGGTGTGGAGGTTGTCGATCTCGCCGCGCAGCCCGTTCACCTGCGCCCAGCCGGTGATTCCGGGACGGACGCGGTGGCGGCAGGCGTAGTTCTCCACCGCCTCGTGGTACAGCACGTCCCCGGCCTTCATGGCGACGGGATGGGGCCGCGGCCCGACGATGGACATGTCGCCGCGCAGGACGTTGAAGAGCTGCGGAAGCTCGTCGATGCTGGTGCGGCGCAGGAAGCGCCCGACGCGCGTCACCCGCGGATCGTTGCGCACGGTCCGCTGCGCGCCCGACTGGTCACCGCGGTCGGTGTGCATCGTCCGGAACTTCCAGATCTCGAATTCCTCGTTGTTGAAGCCGAAGCGCTTCTGGCGGAACAGCACCGGGCCAGGGCTTTCCAGCTTGATGGCCGCCGCGGCGAGCAGAAGCACCGGCGCCAGCACCGCCAGCGCCGTGCCGCCGATCAGCAGATCCTCCGACCGCTTCAGCACCCCGCGCCAGCCGGCCAGCGGGTGATGGATGACGCCCAGCAGCGGAATGCCCGCCGTCGCATCGACCGAAAGGCCCGCGGTGCGGGCGATCAGCCGGTGCGGCAGCAGGCGGACGTCCACCGCGAGGACGCGCAGCCGTTCCAGGATGTCGGTGATTTCGGCCTCGGCGCTCCAGGGCAGGGCCACCACCACGAGGTCGATGCGGTTCTTGCGCACCTGCTCGACCAACCCGGCCACGCTTCCCAGCACCGGCACCCCGGCCAACCGTGCGGTGGCCAGGGGCGGAGCGCTCACGGATGACGGCCGGTCCGCCGCGGTGGACACCGCGCCGATCACCTGATAGCCCGCCCCCTCCGTACGCTGGAGCCGGTCCAGCCATTCGAAGGCCAGATCGTTGGTGCCGACCAGCAGAGTCCGCTGCCGAAGTCCGCCGGCCAGATTCCAGTCGCGCGCCATGCGGAGAACCAGGCTGCGCAACGCGGTCAGCCCGAACAGGCCGAGCCCGTACCACAGCCACAGCGTCCCCACCGCCGCCGTGTCCAGCCGCCGCAGATCCCCCGTCACGCCGAGCATGAGCACGAGCACCAGGAAGGCCGCCGTCCAGGCCCCGAACAGCGGCCCGGCGTGCGAGCCGATGGTCCGCCGCACCGCCTTGGGACGCAGATTGCGGTAGCAGCCCGCGCTGTAGAAGCACATCAGCGACAGCACCGCCAGCGGGCCGACCGCGGCGTTGAAGACGCCCGCGGAAGCATGAACGGCGTCTGCGAACAGAGCTGGGTCGGCCGGGGCCGCCCGCAGCAAACGGGCGGCGACGCCCTCCGCCGCCAGCCCCGTCCCGACGACCATCAGCGCGTCCGCGGCCACCAGCCCGCACAGCAGGGCGGGGGCGGAGGCCGCCGCGGCGACCGGCGAGGCGGAGTCCGGGCGCGGGCCTTGGAAGGTCATCCCCACGCGTGTGCCATAATCCGGCTTCGCCGAGCTGTCTCGTGAAGGGAGTTCGAACATCCGCCGTTCCCTGTTGGCCCATTTCCTGCCGCCGCACCCCAGCGATGCGGCGGCGCTGCCGGCTGCGTCGCCGCGCTCAGAAATAGGTCTTGGCGAAGTAGGCGATGGTGCGCTCCAGCCCCTCTTCGAGCGGCACGTGCGGCATCCATTTCAGGTAGGCGTGGGCCTTGGTGATGTCCGGCTTGCGCTGCCGCGGATCGTCCTGGGGCAGCGGATGCCGCTCGATCCGGGAGCGCGATCCGGTCATCCGGATGACGGTCTCCGCCAGTTCCAGGATGGTGAACTCGCCGGGATTGCCGAGGTTGATCGGGCCGGTCACCGTCCCGTCCGTTTCCATCAGCCGGTGCAGCCCCTCGACCAGGTCGTCGACGTAGCAGAAGGACCGGGTCTGCGAGCCGTCGCCGTAGATGGTGATCGGATCGCCCTTGAGCGCCTGGACGATGAAGTTCGACACCACGCGCCCGTCGTTCGGATTCATGCGCGGCCCGTAGGTGTTGAAGATGCGCGCGACCTTGATGGCGACCTTGTGCTGCCGGTTGTAGTCGAAGAACAGCGTCTCGGCGCAGCGCTTGCCCTCGTCGTAGCAGGCGCGCGGACCGATGGGGTTCACGTTGCCCCAATAATCCTCGCGCTGCGGGTGGACGAAGGGGTCGCCGTAGACCTCGCTGGTCGAGGCCTGGAGGATCGTCGCCTTCACCCGCTTGGCCAGCCCCAGCATGTTGATGGCGCCGTGCACGCTGGTCTTGGTCGTCTGCACCGGGTCGAACTGGTAGTGCACCGGCGAGGCCGGGCAGGCGAGGTTGTAGATCTCGTCCACCTCGACATAGAGGGGGAAGGTGATGTCGTGGCGCACCGCCTCGAACTTCGGATTGTCCAGCAGATGCGCAATATTCGAACGCGCACCCGTGAAATAGTTGTCGACGCACAGGACCTCTTTCCCGGCGGCCAGAAGACGCTCGCACAGGTGCGATCCGATGAACCCGGCGCCACCTGTCACAAGAACGCGCTCAGTCGTGGACGTCATTGAGCCTCTCCATGGAGTTGACCGGGAATTTCGCCCGAACGGCGGCGTCGCACGGAGATGCCGCGCCAATCCGACTCTGCGAATATTTTAAAATCCAGAGACGATTTGCGGCATGCCGCCATGCAAAGCGGTACGTATACTCCGGCTTTACGCAGGACTGCACAATCATTTCTGGAAATGCGCGGCGTTTTTGAAGCCTGACCCGGCTCCGCTGCACCCGGCAAACTGTGACCGGCGCGGTGTTGACCGTCAAACACGCGGACGGGGTATCGGGTATGATTATTTATGACGGTCGTCGTCGTAAGCACAGCGACGGATGGGCCTTCTTTTTTTCAATTGTTGCTTGGCCCTATTCACGATAATCGGAGTCTGTCCGGCAACGGTCGCCGCAGCGGAACATCACGGCCCATTCGGTCCTGGTCTTTAAAAGACCGCCGAATTCTCGGTTATCTCCAAAGAAAACAAAAGGCCGCAACGCGTCCTTTTGCAGCCATCCGCCACGCCCATCCCGGGCCGGACCGCCAGCCAGCAAGACGAAAGGGGCGACGACGTGAATTCTTCGATCGGCAAAGGCGGAACGCTTCCAGGCCACGAAGCGCACGCCAGCGTCCTTCCGGACAGTCTTCTGCAATCGGGCGCGGCAGAGTCCTCCGACGTCCGCAGCCGGCAGGAGGCGACCGTCTTCGCCACGCTGGCCGTGCTGTGGCGGCGCAAGCTGCTGCTGCTCACCATCATCCTGCTGGGGACGGCGACCATCACCTACGTCATGCAGTCGCTGAAGCCGATGTACCGGGCCACCGCGATGGTGCAGCTCGATTCCCGTCGGGTCGAGCTGGCGGAGTTCAAGTCGGTGGTGTCCAACCTGACGCCCGAGGCGCCGGCGGTGCGCAGCGAGGTGTCCATCGTCGGTTCGCGCGCCCTGGCGGAACGGGTGGTGGAAAAACTCGGCCTGCTCAACGACCCCGAATTCAACCCGTCGCTCAAGGCGCCGGACGGCACGGACGACCATTGGCTGAAGCGGGTCACCAAGGCCGGCGTCGGCGCGCTGCCGCCGGAGGGCAACGACGTTCTGCGCCAAATCGTGCAACAGGCCACCGCCCTGTTCCGCGCCGACGACGGGCCGGTCGCCCGCGATCCGAACCAGGCCCGCCTGCTGACCATCGACACGCTGCTGCGCCGGATCGAGGCGCGCAACGACGACCGGTCCTTCACCATCATCATCGAGGCGTCGTCGGTCGATCCCGCCAAGGCCGCCGCCATCGCCAACGCCTTCGGCCAAGCCTATCTGGACTACCGGACCGAGATGAACCGCGACATGACCGAGCGGGTCAACCAGTGGCTCGGCGGGCGGCTCATCGAGGCGCGCGAGGCGGTGCGCGGCGCCGAGGAGGCCATCCGCAGCTTCCGCAAGGAGAACAGCCTGCTGGAACTGCCGCCCGATGGGCGCAACATGGTCCAGCAGCAGATGAACGAACTCGCCACCCAGCTGACCGCCGCGCAGGCGCAGAAGGCGGCGGCCGAGGCGCGCGTGCGCCAAGCCCGCGACCAGACCGCCGCCAACAACGCCGCGGCGATCCCGGAGGTGCTGGCCTCCCCGCTGATCCAGAAGCTGCGCGAGGCGGAGGCGATGCTGGAGCGCCGGCTGGCCGAACTCCAGCAGGTCTATGGCGACAAGCATCAGGACATCGTGAATCTTCGCCGCGGCGTCGGTGAACTCAAGCTCCGCATCCGCGACGAGGTCGGCAAGATCCAGAAGGGCCTGGACGCCGATCTGGAGGTCGCGCGCATCCGCGAGGCCACGCTGCTCAAGAGCATCGCCGACCTGCAGGAGCAGCAGAAGGGCATCGAGGCGACGGGCATCCAGCTCCGCGACCTGGAACGCGCCGCCGACGCGCACCGCACGCTCTACCGCAGCCTCGCCGAACGCTACGAGCAGACGATGGCGCTGAAGAACACCGGCGCGCTGGACGCGCATCTCAGCGCCCCGGCCCTGCCGCCGATCCGCCCGGCCTTCCCGCAGCTGCGCATGTCGCTGGGCGTCGGGCTGGTCGGCTCCACGGCGCTGGCGGTGGCGCTGGTGCTGCTGCTGGAACGTCTCAGCTCCGGCCTGCGCACGCCGACCCAGGTGGAGCGGGCGACCGGCGTGCCCTGCCTCGGCATGGTCCCGTCGCTTCCCCGCAACGAGGCGACGTGGAACCTGCCCCTGCACCCCGACAGCCGCCGTGCCCGCGAAATCGGCGCCTTCCGCGAGGCGATCCAGACGGTGCGCACCATGGCCTGCATGCCGCGCAAGCGGGGAACGCCGCCCAAGGTGCTGCTCGTCACCTCCTCCATCCCCAAGGAAGGCAAGTCGGTGCTGGCGGCCAATCTGGCGCGGTCGCTGGCCGGGCTGGGGCTGAACACGCTGCTGATCGACGCGGACTTCCGCCGCCCCTCCATCGCGAAGCTGCTGGGCTACCAGCCGCACGGCAGCGTCGCCGACCTGCTGGACGGCCGTGTCGGCATCGACGACCTGATCCATCAGGAGACCACCAACCTCGGCGTCCTGGGCAACGCCGTCGGCACCCCCGACGCACACGACCGCATCAGCTCCCAGGCGATGAGCGACCTGATCCAATGGGCCCGCCACAATTACGACGTGGTGGTGATCGACAGCGCCCCGGTGATGCTGTTCTCCGACGCGCTGGCCCTGTCCTTCCTGGCCGACAGCGTGATCTACGTCGTCCGCTGGCAGCACACCCCGCTCGACACCGTGACGGCCGGCTTCAACAAGCTGAAGTCGGTCGACAGCGCGGTCGGCGGCGTCGTGCTGTCGCGCGTCGTCGCGTCCAAGCACGTCAAGTACGGCCACAAGGACGACGCCTACTACTACGCCCTGCACGCGCCCGCGCGGCATTGACGGCGCCGACGGACGGCGCCCACGCGAAGGCAATCCCAAAAGCGAGGATTCCATGACCAACGCCGAGTTCCCGCGGCTCGCCATCATCGGCTGCGGCAGCATCGTGAGCCATCACCTGTTGCCGGCGCTGCTCCGCCTGGGCTGGCGGCCGAGCGTGCTCGTCGATCCCACGCCGGGGCGGCTGGAGGCGGTGCAGGCCATGCTCGGCCGCAACCGCGCCCCCGTCGCCGTGGCCGACTGGCGGGAGGCGGCGGACCAGTTCGACGCGGCGCTGGTGGCGGCACCGCCGATGCTCCACGCGCCGGTCGGCCAGAGCCTGCTGGAGGCCGGAAAGCACGTCTTCATGGAAAAGCCGCTGGCCGTCGCGCTGGCCGACGCCGAGCGCATGGCGCAAACCGCGGAGGAGCGCCGACGCGTGCTCGCGGTCGGTTTGATGCGCCGCTATGTCAACGGCGTCCGCTGGCTGAAGGCGCTGATCGACTCCGGCCAGCTCGGCCGCGTCCTGCGCTTCGAGGCGCGTGAGGGCTTCGTCTACAACTGGGGCATCAGCTCGCCGGCCATGCTGCGCCGCGACGGGGCGGGCGGCGGCGTGCTGCTGGACACCGGGTCGCACACGCTGGACCTGCTGCTGTGGTGGTTCGGGGAGGCGGCGGAGGTCGACTACAGCGACGACAGCTACGGCGGGCTGGAATCCGACTGCCGGCTGTCCCTGACCATGGCGTCCGGCGCCACCGGAACGCTGGAGCTGAGTCGCACCCGCGCCCTGCGCAACACCATCCGCGTCTACGGCACCAAGGGCAGCGTCGAGGTCCATCTCTACGAGAACCAGATCGCCTCGGACGTGCCGCAGATCCTCGATTTCGTCCATGACGGCTTCTCGGCGAACCACATCCCGCCGCAGATCTTCGGCGACCTGTTCCAGGCGGAGCTGAAGGATTTCGCCGACGCCATCCGCGACGGACGCCCGGCCGCCGTCGGCGGGCGCGAGGCCCTGCCCTCCACCGCCTTGATCGAGCGCTGCTACGCCAGCCGCAAGCCGCTGGCCCTGCCCTGGGTGGACGCAAACGCAGCGGCCTCTCCCCGCACGGATGGCCCTCTTGCGGATGGGCCGACCGTGGTGGTGACCGGCGCCGCCGGATTCATCGGCGGGCGGCTGGTCGAGCGGTTGTGCCTGGAGCATGGCGCCAGGGTCCGCTGCATCGTCCGCGACATCGCGCAGGCGGTGCGTCTGGCCCGCTTCCCGGTGGAGATCGTCCGCGCCGACCTGCTGGACCGCGAGGCCATCGGCAAGGCGGTGGCCGGCGCCGACTGGGTCTTCCACTGCGCCTACGACGTGCGGTCGCGCCGCCAGAACATCGAAGGGATGAACGCGCTGATCGACGCCAGCCTCGCCAACGGGGTGGAAAGCTTCGTCCATCTCAGCACCTTCTCGGTCTACGAACCGCTGCCCGACGGCCCGCTGTCGGAGGAGACGCGCGACGGCGACCGGGCCTGGAGCTATGTCCAGAACAAGCTCGATCTGGAGGCGATGGTGCTCGACGCGGCGCAAAAGCGCGGCCTGCCGGGGGTGGTGCTTCAGCCCTCCATCGTCTACGGCCCCTTCTGCAAGCCCTGGACGAACGCCCCCGCCGAGATGCTGCTGAGCGGCACCGTGGTGCTGCCGCAGGAAGGCGGGCTGTGCAACGCCGTCTACATCGACGATCTGGTGGATGCGATGATCGCGGCGACGCGCAGCCCCCAGGCCATCGGGGAGCGCTTCGTGATCTCCGGCCCCGACGCCCCGCCCTGGGCCGCCGTCTTCGGGCGCTTCCAGGAGGCGCTGGGCGTGGACAGCCTGCGCTTCCAACCCGCCGAGGCCATCCGCAAGGAGATGAAGAGCCTGCGGCGCGACATCGCCATGGTGCTTCAGGACCCCAAGAAGATCATCCAGATCATCGTGCGCTGGCGGCCAGCCCGCCGGCTGCTCCAGGGCGGGTTCGACAGCCTGCCGCCGCGGCTGCGCCATCTCGTGATGGTCCACTACTTCCTGAAGAAGAAGGCCAGCCGCAACCAGCTCTGGCTGCCCGACGCGCAGAAGCTGGCGCTCTATCAGGCCAAGGCGCTCATCGACCTGACCAAGGCGCGGCGCCTGCTCGGCTACGAGCCGCGCTTCACCTTCGAGGACGGGATGATGCTGACCGCGGACTATCTGCGCTGGGCCTACCGCGACGTGCCGCGCACCGCCCCCGCCGCGCCCGCCGCCAACCGGCCTGCCAATGAAGACCGGCATCCCCTGCCCGCTTCCACCGAGACGACGCGGGTCGGCAACGCATGACGATGATCCCGGCGTCGCTCGTCCGCAGCTTCTGGACCCTCGCCGACCAGGGCGTGGTCAGCCTGGGCATGTTCGCCATCAACATCCAGCTCGCCCGGACCTTCCCGTCGGAGGAATACGGAACCTTCGTCTTCTTTCTCTCGGTGCTGCTGGCGCTCCAGGTCGTCAATGTCAGCCTGATCCAATACCCGCTGTCGGTGGAAGGCGCGGTGCTGGACCGCGCCGAACGCCGGACCCTGGCGGGCCGCGCCGTCCTGATGACCGCCGGATCGATCCTGCCGCTGTCCGGCATCGTGGCGCTGGTCGGCTATGGGCTGGGCATGCCGGAGCTGGTCGGCCCCGCCGTGCTCTACTTCATCGTCTGGCAGGTGCAGGAGATCGGACGGCGCGGGCTGATGTCCGGGCTGAAGCACGACAAGGCGCTGTGGGGGGACAGCGTCACCTATCTGGGCCAGATCGCCGTACTGAACCTGATGGCGCTGGGCGGCCACCTGACGCTGGAACGGGTGTTCATCGCCATGACCGGTCCGGCGCTGGCCGGGGCGGTGGTCCATTTCGCGATCCTGCGCCCGCGCTTCGACGGCCTGTCGGATTTGCCGGCGGTCGTCCGCCGCTTCTGGTCGATCGGGCATTGGGCGCTCGCCAACAACCTGTTCCTGATGCTGCGGGTGCAGAGCCTCGTCTGGCTGATGGCGGCGATGGACGGCATGGCGTCGACCGCGGCGTTCCAGGCGGTGGTCAATCTGGTGAACATCGCCAACCCGATCATCATCGGCATGGGCAACCTCGTCCCCCAGATCGCCGCGCGCGGGCGCAGCACCCTGTCCACCGGAGCGGGCGGGCTGCATCCCGACGAGCAGGCGTGGCTGGCGATCCGCGGCTACGTCGTCATCGGGGCGGCGCCCCTGCTGGTCTATTACAGCCTCGGCCTGCTGATCCCCGACCAGATGCTGCACATCGTCTATGGCGCCATGTCGCCCTACGCCGACCAGGAATGGCCGCTGCGCCTGCTCTCCATCGGGGCGCTCAGCGGCTATCTGGCGGAGATGGTCTGCAGCTACTTCTACGGCGTGCAGCGCAGCCAGTTCGCGCTGGTGGTGAACGTCACCGGAACGCTGGCGGTGTTCGCGGTGGTCGGCCCGCTGGCGGCGATGTACGGCGTCGCCGGGGTGTGCATGGCCCTGCTGTTCTCCAGCCTGCTGCGCGTCGGCGCCGCCCACTATTACCTCTCCAAGACGAGGACCGCCCATGTCGCCCGCTGACGGCAGCGCCGCGTTCGCCGTGGAAGAGACCCGGCTGCGCCCGCTCGACCTCCGGCACGTCGTGATCCAGCCGGCCATCGCCCATCCCTCCTCGGCGAACGGGCTGCACAATGTGGTGCGCAGCCTGATCGCCGAGCAGCGCGCGATGGGCGACGACGCGCGGCTGTGCCTGTTCTCCGACGACCCCGACGCCCTGACCGGCATCCCGGCGGACTGTCCGGCGCAACGCTTCCCCCTCGGCGGACCGCGGCTGTCCGGGCGGTCGCTGACCATCACGGACGCGACTCTCGACCGCCTGCTCGACGGCGCGGGACCGGACACGGTGGTGCACATCCATGGCGCGGTGAAGCCGCTGTTCGCGGCGCTCGCCCGCGGGCTGCACCGGCGCGGCGTCGCCTATGGCGTGACGCTGCACGGCCAGTGCTCCCACATCTACGACATCGCGGGCCGGATGCGCCGCCCTCTGCCTGCCGCGTGGCTGCGCGTCTTCGATGGCCCGGCCTTCGCCCGCGCCCGCTTCGTCCACGCCATCACCGAGGAGGAGGCCGCCATTGTCCGCCGGGTCGCCCCCGGCGCCGCCGTTTGCCTGCTGCCCAACACCGCCTGGTCGGCGCGGCGCGGCGGCCTTCCCGCCGCCGTTCCGCGCGCGGCACCGGACGGCGACCGGCTGACCTTCGGCTATTGCGCGCGCTACGAGATCGACCACAAGGGCGTAGACCTGCTGATCGACGGCTTCGCCGCCTACCGCCGCGCCGGCGGACGCGGGGTGCTGGAGTTGGCGGGGTCCGGCCCGGCCCGCACCGAACTGGACCGGCGGGCGCAGGCCCACGGCCTCGGCACCGACATCCGCATCCACGGCCCGGTCTTCGGGGCGGAGAAGGCGGCGATGTTGGCGGGCTGGCACCACTTCGTCCTGACCTCGCGCTACGATGTCATGCCGACCGGCTGCCTGGAGGCCGCCCTGTCCGGCCTGCCGCTGATCGTGACGCGGGAGACCGGCCTCGTTCCCTATGTGGAGGGTCACGGCGCCGGCTTCGGCGTGTCCGCCCTGACGGCGGAGGCGGTGTCCGACGCGCTGGCGCGGGCCGAGCGCACCAGTCCCGGCGCTTGGCAGAGCATGGCGGCCAACGCCCACCGCATGGTGGTGGCGATCGGCGACTGGGGCCGGATCGCCGCCCGGCTGCGCGCCGCCGCCTACGGACGCCCGTCATGAGCGCCGTCCTCACCACGCCCAAGCGCAGCCGGACCCGCGCGGCGGACCATTACCTGACCTTCCTGATGGTCGTCCTGCTGGGCTATTCCCTGGCCGGGCGCGGCTTCGCCTACATCGGGGCGCCGCCGCTGTTCATCGGGGAGGTGCTGCTGCTCACCGGTCTGCTGGTCATGCTGCGCACCGGCGGGGTCTTCGCCACGGTGTCCAGCCTGCCGGGAACGCTTCTGGCGATCCTGATCGTCTGGGTGTTGGCGCGCACGCTGCCCTACTTCGGCACCTACAGCTTCGACGCGCTGCGCGACAGCGTGATCGTGATGTACGGGCTGCTCGCCTTCGTCGTCATCGCCCTGCTCTACGACGAGCCGGAACGGCTGCGCCGCCTTGTGCTGGCTTATGGCGGCTTCGCGGTGTTCTTCGTTACGGTCATGCCGGTCGTCTACCCGCTGTTCCAGCTTCTGAACGCGCAAATTCCGACCTGGCCCCGCTACGGAGTCCCCTTCGTCAGCCTGCGCCCCGGCGAGGTCGGCGTGCATTTCGCGGGTGTCGCCCTGTTCGTTCTGCTGGGTTTCCGCCGCCTGAACCCGCTGCATCTGGCGATGCTGGTGTTCGGCATGGCGCTGGTCGCCGCGCACAGCCGCGGCGGGATGCTCGCCATCGTCGTGCCGCTGGCCATCGCGCTGGCCCTGGTCCCGCGCAGCCGGCAGCTCGCCCCGCTGCTCGGCATCGCCGGGGTCACCGTCATCGTGGCGCTGGTGCTGAACCTGGAGATCGAGGTCTCGTCGCGGAAGCTGTCGGTCGACCAGCTCGTCACCAACGCGATGAGCATCATGGGGACCACCGACACCGCCACGCTCGACGGCACCAAGCAATGGCGCATCATGTGGTGGGACAAGATCATCGGCTACACCGTGCAGGGCGACCATTTCTGGGACGGCAAGGGCTTCGGCATCAATCTGGCCGACGACGACGGTTTCCAGGTGGTCGACGCCGAGGACGGGCAGGTGCTGCGCAGCCCGCACAACGCCCACATGACGATCCTCGCCCGCGCCGGGGTGCCCGGCTTCGCCCTGTGGGCGGCGCTGCTGGGGAGCTGGTCGGTCTTCATGATGCGCGCCTTCCTGCTGGCCCGCCGCAACGGCGACCGCGCCTGGGCGCGGCTGTTCGTCTTCCTCTTCTGCTACTGGCTGTCCATCGTCATCAACGCCTCCTTCGACGTGACGCTGGAGGGGCCGATGCTGGGCATCTGGTTCTGGGTCCTGTTCGGCGTCGGCATCGCCGCCGGCCTGATCTACCGCAACGAACTCGAAAACCGGTCCCCGCTGCCGCATTGATTGAGGGAGGATGGACGATGAGCGTGCCGTTCACCGGCGAATCCGCCAATTCCGGAAAGTCGGTTCTTCTGGTGGCCTTCGCCTGCGAGCCGGACAGCGGGTCGGAATCCGCCAACGGCTGGAACTGGGGCGAAGGGTTGAAGCGCTCGGGCTGCCACGTGACGGTGGTCACGCAGGGACGCCTTCGCCCGAAGATCCTGGACAAGATCGCGCGTGGCGAAACCGCCTTCGAACCGGACGACTTCGTGTTCATCGACCGCCCCGACACCATGGCGCACCATGACAGCAAGACGCGGTTCCAACTGTCCTACATCGCGTGGCAATGGCGCTGCCGGGCGGTGGTGAAGGAGCTGGTGCGCCAGCGGCCCTTCGACATCATCCACAACGTGACCATCGGCGGAATCCGCTTTCCCGCCTTCTGCGGCGGGCTGGCGCCCCTGTCGGTGATCGGCCCGGTCGGCGGCGGGGAGCGGGCGCCCTGGCCACTGATCCGCCCGCTGGGCTGGAAGGCCATCGCGACGGAGCTGGTCCGCGACGCCGCCATCGCCATGACGCGCATCGACCCCTTCCTCCGCCTGACCTACCGGCGCTACAATCTGATCTATGTGAAGACCCATGAGAGCCGCCACGTCCTGCCCTCCGGGGACCGCCACAAGGCGCGCCAGCATTTCGGCTGCTCCCTCCCGCCCGAACGCTTCGTGCCGATGAAGGCCCAAGCCGGCGGCGATGCCGGAGCGCCGCTGAAGCTGCGCTTCTCGGGCCGGTTCCTTTACTGGAAGGGTGGCTACTACGCGCTGGCGGCGCTGGCCAGGGCACTGGAGAAGGGGGCGCGGGCACGCCTTCAGATGATCGGCAGCGGTCCGCAGTCGGAGGAGTGGAAGACTCTCGCCGACCGGCTGGGCATCGCCGAACATGTCGATTTCGTCGAATGGCTGTCGCAGCCCGACTATATGGAGGTGCTGCGAAGCTCCGACGCGCTGCTGTTCCCCAGCCTGCACGACTCCGCCGCCAACGTCATCATGGAGGCGCTGGCCAACGCGCAGCCGGTGATCTGCCTCGATCTCGGCGGCTCGGGAATCATGATCGATTCCTCCTGCGGCTTCGCCATTCCCTGCCGCGGGCGTGCTGCGGCGGAGGTGATCGACGGGCTGGCCGACGCCATCGTGACCCTGGACCAGGACCGCCCGCGCCTGCGCGCCATGAGCCGTGCCGCCCACGCGCGCGCCGAGGATTTCGCGAGCTGCCGCATCACCCCCGACCTCTACACGCCGGCGCCGGCATAAGAGCAAGCATGCGAAAACGCCAATGCCGGGGCGTTTGATACGGTTGGAAAATGATCGCTTCCGTCATTTTCCAACCGTGGAACCCTCTCGATTCACTGCGTTCGCATTGATCGAGAGGGTCATGCCGGTGGCGCCCTCAGGTGGCGTTGGTATGGACCTCGTCGGATGTGCTTGGCACCCAAGCCAAATTAAGCGCCGACGCCCTTGAGGCCGCGTAGCCTGTCGTTGCCGCCGCCCTCGAGGAGGCCGTGCGGAAGAAGTCCTGCACGGCTTCGACCACCTGCCCGGCTCCGGCACCCAACCCGTACCACATGGGAAGACGCAGCAGCCTTGCGGAGAGATCGGTCGTAACGGGCAATTCCCCTGCGGCGCGGGACAATCGCCTTCCTGCCGGCGCGGTATGCAGCGGCACGTAATGAAACGGCGCCTGAATGCCGTTCGTTCGGAGGTGGGCGATCAACGCATTGCGCTCACGGGCCGTGCGCGCCAGGACGTAATACAGATGCGCATTGTGCCGACACTCGGCCGGGATCACCGGACGGCGCAACAGGCCGCGTTCCTCCAACGGTGCCAGAGCCTCGTGGTAGGCGTTCCACAGGGCGTGACGCTCCTCGTCCAGCCGCTCGGCATTCTCGAACTGAGCGAGAAGAAACGCCGCCAGCATGTCGGAGGGAAGATAGGACGAACCGACGTCCACCCAGCTGTACTTGTTGACCTCGCCACGGAGGAAGCGCGTGCGGTTTGTGCCCTTCTCGCGGATGATTTCGGCACGGGTGATCAAATCCGGATCGTTGACGACCAGGGCGCCTCCCTCGCCGGAGATCAGATTCTTGGTTTCGTGGAAGGAGAAGGCCGACAAGGCGCCGAAGGTGCCGAGCGGACGGCCGCGGTACGCGGACATCAGCGCCTGCGCGGCATCCTCGATCACCGCCAGGCCATGCCGGGCGGCGATGGCGCAGATCGCGTCCATTTCGCAGGCGACGCCGGCGTAATGCACCACGCAGATCGCGCGGGTGCGGGGCGTGATCGACGCCTCGATCAGGCGCTCGTCGATGTTCAGTGTGTCCGGCCGAATGTCCACGAAGACAGGCACCGCCCCGCGCAGCACGAAGGCGTTCGCGGTGGACACGAAGGTGTAGGAGGGCATGATGACCTCATCCCCCGGACCGACGTTGGTCAGAAGGGCGGCCATCTCCAGCGCTGCCGTGCAGGAATGGGTCAGCAAGGCCTGCGGTGCCCCAAGCCGCCGTTCCAGCCACGCGTGACAGCGTTTGGTGAACGCTCCGTCTCCGGAAAGGTGCGCCTGCTCCAGGGACTGGCGGATGTATTCCAGTTCGTTGCCGGTTAACTTGGGGCGGTTGAAGCCAATCTTCATGTCGCTCATCAGCATCACCTCGCGCTCGAACTCGCCGCAGAACGCCCTGGGTCGGAGAGCGAGCGCGGCGAAATGAGAGGCACGGGTGATCGCCCTCCACCGCTCGCCCGCCCAGGACCCGGCGATCCGTGTTTCCTGGATGGCCTGTTGATAGCGTCCCATGGTCTCGGTCGGGGTTGTCAGCCATTGCGCACCCCGCGCCGTCTTGATGCGGTTGCGCCAGCCGCACCGGACAAACGACACGCAGTCGAACAGGGAAAGTCCGTCTATCGAGCAGATGATATCAAAGCGCCCTTTCTAGGACACGTAGCTAGATTGAATGATAATGATGCGCTTACCCGTCGGAGACTCATCAGGGCGATGTGTAACACCAACGGCAAGTGAATAGTCCCAATGAGGCGCGGCCGATCCCATGCCGGAAGGCATGGGATGCAGGGTTCATTTGGTCCGCCATCTCGATGAGGCGGAACTGTATCGGCTCTATCGGGACGAGAAGGATGGGGGGCATCCGCCTGCCGCCGCAAGGGACGGCGGACCGTGGCCTATGGAGGGCACGCAAAAATCTTGCGGCTTTTGACGACCGACAAGGGGCGGCCCAGTGTCGGTTGGACCGCCCTTCGCCGTCCCGGTCGCGTTAAGCCGCGTGGCTCAGCAGCGACGGGTCGATGTGGTCGAACAGCGGGTCATAGCCGGCCTCGACGGGCATGGCCCCGTACAGGCTGTTTGCCACCACCGCCGCGTCGATCGCGACGGCCGGAGCGGCGGCCGCCTGCTGGGCGGCGACGTGGCTCCACACGCTGTCCGTCCCGGCGTCGAGCGCCAGGGGAGCGGCCTCGCCGACCGGAGTGGCCGAGGGGAAGAAGCTCTTGTCGGCGTCGACCACCAGCGTACCGTTCCACCACAGGCCGGACTGCCCCTTCACCACGTCCTTGCCGTCGAGCGCGCCCTTATCGTAGGTGACGCTGCCGTCGGTGGGCAGGACGGACTTGCCGTTGATCGTGACCTTGTTGACGAACAGGCTGCGGTCCTGCCCGTTCACCACGGCGTCGTTGTCGTACTGGATCTGCACCTTGTGCGCCTGATCGGCGCTCAGGCTGGTGGTGAAGCTGTAGTCCTTGGCCGAGGTCCCAGCCACGCCCTCCCCGACCTTCTGGCCGTCCACCAGCAGGTTGAAATGGGCGTTCACCCCGCCGGCCGCAGCGCCGGAGGCGTTGACGGTGATCGTCGTCGTGCTGGGACCGCTCTGCGGCAGCGAGCCGCCCGCGGGGAACTCCTTGGCCGGGGCGTCGACCACCAGCGTGCCGCCCCACCACATCGACGACTGGCCCTTGACCACGTCCTTGCCGTCCAAGGCACCCTTGTCGTAGCTGACGATGCTGTCGGTCGGATTGTGGGCGGTGCCGTTGATGGTGATCTTGTTGACGAACAGGTTGCGGTCCTGCCCGTTCACGAAGCCGTCGTTGTCGTACTGGATCTGCACCTTGTGCGGCTGCCCGGCGGTCAGCGTGGTGGTGAAGCTGTAGTCCTTCGCCGCCGTGCCGACCGTGGCGTCACCGATGGCCTTGCCGTCCACCAGCACCTTGAAATGCGCGTTCACCCCGCCCGCGGCGGCGCCGGAGGCGTTGACCTTGATCGTCGTGACGCTGGCCGTCGGCGTGGTCGGGACGGTCGGTGTGGTCGTCGTGGTGTCCACCGCGAAGCCGGCGGACGCCCCGGCCTTGCCCGTATTGCCGGCAAGGTCGGTGTAGCTGCCGGCCTTCACCGCGACATTGGCGTCGGTGATCTTCGTGTTGGTCGAGGGCGTGAAGACGGCGGTGTAGGTGGAGGCGTCCACCGTCTTGAAGCCGCTCAGCGTGCCGCCCTTCACCGTGGTGTCGGCCAGCGCGAAGTCCTTCACCGCCTCGCTGAAGGCGAAGGTGACGAGCGGTGCCTCGCCCTTGGTCACGCTGCTGTCGGCGATGCTCACCTTGACGGTAGGCGGCGTGGTGTCCGTGGGCGTCGGGGCCGGCGGCGCGGTGGGCGTGACCGTCGTCCAGCCGGTGGTCGAGGGGTAGGCCTGGGACAGGGTCGAATGCTCGTCCTGCGTGGTCGCATTCATGTAGGCGGACCAGCTGTCACCTTCCGGGAAGTCGCCCCAGCGCCAGCGGTCGCCGTCCGGCATGTAGTAGGTGTTGTTGTCCCACACGTTGCCGCCGTTCAGCATGCCGGCCTCGTCGTAATCGGCGACGCCGCCCGACTGGCCGTTGCCGTCCTTCGAGACGATGATGTTGTCGTGGATCTTGTTGTTGGTCGTTTTCCAGGTCCCGAACTCGCCGGCGCCGCGGTCCTGCTGGATCATCACGATGCTGTTGGCGCCCTTGACCCCGGTGATGTCGATCTTGTTGCCGTAGGCCTCGACGTTCTGCGAGTTCTGGATCTGGATCGACCCGCCCCAAAGCCAGCCATCGGCCTGCGGCTTGGCGCCGTTGCCGACCATCACATTGTTGCGGATGATCGCGTCGTAGCTGATCTCGTGGGTGATGCCGCCGCCGCTGTTGTTCACGAGGACGTTGTTCTCGTACAGCGTCCCGACATTGTCGATGTCGGTCCACAGGCCGAAGCCGGTGTTGTCGTGGGAGTAGTTGCCGCGGACCACCAGATCGGTGGTGTAGGCGAACTTGGTGCCACCGCCCTCCCAGAACACGTCGATGCCGGACCAGGCGCCGTTGCGCGCGATCTCGTTCCCTTCGACCAGGATCTTGGCCCCGGCGCCGCCCAGCCCCATCTCGCCGTTGTCGTGGACGTAGTTGCCGATGAACTTGCTGCCGTCCTGCGCCGTGGCGCCGACCGCGTAGTTCAGCCGCAGCTCGTTGTCCTGGATGGTCCAGTTGACGTCGCCCTGGATGGCGCCTTCCTGCGCCGGCGGGGTGTATTTCTCGATGACGAGGTTCTTGACCGTCACGCCGTCCGCGGTGCCGCCGAAGGCGCGGGCGGTCGTCCCGGCCTCCACCTTGTGCCCCGCCGGGTTGTCGCCCAGATAGATCCTATCGGCGTTGTAGTCGAAGTAGAAGGTTCCCGCCTTCAGCTTCGACAGCGCGTCAACAGGGATCAGCGGCTTGTCGTCGACATAAACGGTCTCCGGATAGCCGGCGCGCATTGCGCCGGGCGTCGCCTCGTCCGTCGCGCGGCGCTCGCCCTGCTGGGTCTGCCCGCCGACCACCCAGCGCCCGGCGCTGTCCTGGGTGAAGCCGGTCAGCAGCTTCGACCCGTTCAGCACGGCGCCCTCGGCGCCGATGAAGGTCTGGTTGTCCTTGGGCGTGATCGACTGGAGACGGTACTCGCCCGGCTGCAACCAGAAGGTCGCGCCAGCGGGAGCACCATTGACGATGGATTGGATGTTGGCGCCCGGTGCTATGACGATCGCACCAGCGGGGGCCGTCAGCGTCTTCGGTCCGTACAGGTTAGCCATATGTCAATGCTCTCTTGAGGTGTTATCTACTGGTATGAGTTTTTTGGCGGTTTCGCCCTTTGGCATATGCATCTACTACCAATTCGAGGAATGTTCCTGGCGGGGCATTTTTGTGAGATTCCCGGCATCTTTTTGCGAAGACTCCAGGAAGTCTCTGTTTTTCAAAAAAGAATCTTCCGCTTATCAAAGATCGGAGAAGACAATGGGAATTTTTGCTTGCGACCGCTTGCAAGCGAGCAAGCGCCGCGCCGCGTCATCCGCTGGATGACGGCGCAAGCCCCTGGTGATATCAAAAGCGCGGAGGGATCAGTCGCCGCCGAACTGGCGGTCGATCCACTCACTCACCGCCACCGGATCGAAGCGCAGGTCGAGCGGAATACCGGCGATGGCGGCGCGGCAATGCTCGATGAAGGCGCGCTCCGCCCGGTTCATCTTGGAGGCGGGATTCCACAGCAGGTGGATGTCCACCGGCGCCACCCCCTCCTCCGGCGGCAGGGGCCAGAGCAGCCCGTCGCGCACGTCGCGCTCCGCCACATGACGCGGCAGCGGCCCGATCCCCAGCCCCACCGAGATCATGCGCCGCACCTCGTCCAGATTGACCGAGGCGCCGACGATCCGGCTCTCGATCCCCTCCTGCGCGCGGAAAACGGCCAGCGGCGACAGCACCCCGCCGATCTGGTCGGAGGTGAAGGAGACGAACCCCTCGCTGCGCAGATCGCCCAGCGTCAGGCCGGTGCGGCCGAACAGATGGTGCCGCGGCCCGCAGTAGAGGCGGTAGATCTGGCGGGCGAACAGCGCGTGCTCGACCAGCGGTGGCGGCTCCCGCATCAGGCAGAGTCCGAGCGAGCCGGTTTTCTGCTGGATCGCCATGTGGACGTCGGCGCTCGCCATCACGTCCAGCCGGAAGGTCACCTGCGGGTGGGTCGCGTGGAAGCGCTCCAGCAGGGCATCGAACAGCAGCGACTGGATCCGGCTGGCCAGCAGGATTCGGATGTGGCCGGAAATCTCCTCGCGGATGTCGCGCATCAGAACGGCGAAGCGGGAGATGTTGCCGTAGATCTCCAGCACCTCGGCGTAGATGATCTCGCCCGCCTCGGTCACGCGGAAGCGGCCCTGCCCGCGCTCGATCAGGCTGCGGCCCATCTGATCCTCCAGCCGCTTCAGGGCCTGGGACACCGCCGGCTGGGTCAGTCCCAGGCGCTGCGCCGCGCGGGTCAGCCCCTGCTCCTGCACGATCACCATGAAGGTGCGCAGCAGGTTCCAGTCCAGCTGGTGGCCGAGCCGTTCCAGGTCGCGCGCCGTCATCGGGGGAAATCCCATCGCCATAAATCCTGCTTATGTCGGCAATGAGGATTATCGATTTGGCGGAGGATGAGAAGCTGAATTGTAATACGCCAGTCGTCAGCGGTCGACTCCCGGCGGCGCCCAACCGGGCAAAACCAGGGTCATAGTCCGAAAGTCGAAATCACCCCGGTTTCTTCCCGGTGATTTGCCGACCCACACGGACGACTGCGCGGCGGAGTGGTAAGAACGGAGTCGTCATGCCCGCATCCCACGAGGGTGGGCGGAGCATTGCAGCCGTGGACCGGGATGCGATCCTGGGCGCGGTGGCGAAGCTGCGCGAGGACGGAGTGAGCCTGCTGTCCGATCTGGTCCGGAGCCCCAGCCTGCTGGGGGAGGAAGGCCCGGCGCAGGATCTGATGGAACGGATCTTCCGGGACATGGGCCTGGAGGTGGACCGCTTCGCCATCGACGAGGAGGCGCTGAAGGCCCAGCCCGGCTGGTCCCCCTCGCTGATCTCCTACGAAGGCCGCGAGAACGTCGTCGGCGTCCACAAGCCCCGGCGGGCGACCGGCAAGTCGCTGATCCTGAACGGCCACATCGACGTGGTGCCGACCGGGCCGGAGGAGCTGTGGTCCGCCCCGCCCTTCGAGCCGGTGGTCCGCGACGGCCGCCTCTACGGGCGCGGCGCCGGCGACATGAAGGCGGGCATCGCCGCCTACGTCATGGCCTTCAAGGCGCTGCAAAGCCTGGGCGTCCAGCCCGCGGCTCCGGTCTATCTGCAATCGGTGGTCGAGGAGGAATGCACCGGCAACGGCGCGCTCGCCTGCGTCGCCCGCGGCTACAAGGCCGACGCCGCGGTGATCCCGGAACCCTTCAACCACACGCTCCAGATCGCCCAGGTCGGCGTGATCCGCTGCGAGCTGGAGGTGACCGGGCGCCCCGCCCATGTGCTGGACACCGGCGCCGGGCTGAACGCCATCGAGGCGGCCTTCCGCGTGCTCAAGCATCTGAAGGCGCTGGAATCGGCCTGGAACCACCCGGACGGGCGGCATCCCGCCTACGCCCACCATCACCACCCCTACAACCTGAACGTCGGGCACGTCGAGGGCGGCGAATGGGCGTCCTCCGTCCCCACCCGCTGCCGGATGGAACTGCGCTTCGGCTTCCCGCCCGGCCGCGCCGCCGCCGAGGTCAGCGCCGAGATCGAGCGCGCGGTGGCCGAGGCCTGCCACGGCGACTCCGACCTCAAGGGGATCGACGCCCGCGTCATCTTCCGCGGCTTCCAGGCCGAGGGCTGCACGCTGGACCCCGATCACCCGATGCTGGAGGCGCTGGACGCCGCCCACCGGTCGATCTTCGGAACGCCGGCGCCGAAGCTGGCCCAGACCTGCACCACCGACGTCCGCAACTTCGTGCTCTACGGCGACACGCCGGCCACCTGCTACGGCCCGGAGGCGGAGCGCATCCACGGCATCGACGAGTCCGTCTCGCTCGACAGCGTGGCGAAGGTGACCGCCGTGCTCGCCCTGTTCATGGCCGACTGGTGCGGCCTCGAAACCATCGATCCATAACGATCGCGTGCCGAGAATCAACAATAAGGGGGCTTCAGACATGAGCAATCGTTTGCGTCACTTTCGTCAAACCCTGACCGCCGCGGCGCTGGCCGCAGCATTGGCGGCGCCGCTGGCGCTGACCGTGCCCGGCGTCGCCGCGGCGCAGGAGCGCGGCGGCACGATGAACATCATCGTCCAGCCGGAACCGCCGATCCTGGTGCTGGGCCTCAACCAGCAGGGTCCGACGCAGACGGTCGCCGGCAAGATCTACCAGGGCCTGCTGACCTTCAGCTTCGACCTGAAGCCGCAGCCGGAACTGGCGGAAAGCTGGGAAGTCTCCCCCGACGGCAAGGTCTACACCTTCAAGCTGGTGAAGAACGCCAAGTGGCACGACGGCAAGCCCTTCACCGCCCATGACGTGGTGTTCTCCACCTCCAAGTTCCTCATGGAGACCCACCCGCGCGCCCGCGCCACCTTCTCCAAGTGCGAGAAGATCGAGGCGCTGGACGACTACACCGTCCAGTTCACGCTGAAGGAGCCGTTCGGCCCGTTCCTTCAGGCCTTCGAGGTGTCGTCGGCCCCGATGATGCCGAAGCACATCTATGAAGGCACCGACTTCAAGGCCAACCCGGCCAACGCCACCCCGATCGGCACCGGCCCCTTCAAGTTCAAGGAGTGGAACAAGGGCTCCTACATCCATCTCGTCCGCAACGACGAGTATTGGAAGGCCGGCAAGCCCTACCTGGACGACATCTATTTCCGCGTGATCCCCGACGCCGCCTCGCGCGCCGTCGCCGTGGAGCAGGGCACCGTCCAGCAGACCCAGTTCAACGACATCGAGACCTTCGACGTCCCGCGCCTGAAGGGCCTGCCCAACGTCGAGATGACGACCAAGGGCTACGAGTTCTTCGCGCCGCTCTCCTGGATCGAGATCAACACACGCAACAAGCCGCTGGACGACAAGCGCTTCCGGCAGGCGATGATGCACGCCATCGACCGCAAGTTCATCCGCGACAAGATCTGGTTCGGCCTCGGCCGCCCGGCCACCGGCCCGGTGAACTCGGTCACCCGCTTCTTCGAGCCGAACGTCCGCAAGTACGACTTCGACCCGAAGAAGGCCGAGGCGCTGCTTGAGGAGGCCGGCTACAAGAAGGGCGCCGACGGCACCCGCGCCAAGGTCCGCCTGCTCGTCATGCCCTATGGCGAGACCTGGACCCGCCTCGGCGAGTATGTGAAGCAGGCGATGAAGCGCGTCGGCGTCGACGTGACGCTGGAGACCACCGACGCCGCCGGCTGGGTCAACCGCGTGTCCAACTGGGACTACGACCTGAGCTTCAACTTCGTCTACCAGTACGGCGACCCGGCGCTCGGCGTGACGCGCACCTACGTGTCGGACAACATCCGCAAGGGCGTGATGTTCTCCAACACCATGGGCTACTCCAACCCCGAGGTGGACCAGCTGTTCGCCCAGGCCGCCCAGACCAACAAGGATGAGGAGCGCCAGCAGCTCTACTCCGCCGCCCAGAAGATCCTGGTCGAGGACGTGCCGGTCGCCTGGCTGCTGGAGATGGAGTTCCCGACCTTCGTGGACAAGCGCTTCAAGAACGCCGTCACGACCGCCATCGGCGTGAACGAGAGCTACGACAGCGTCTACATGGTCAAGAAGTAAGGCACACACTCTACCCCCACCCTAACCCTCCCCCGCTGGGCGGGGGAGGGGACCAAAGCGACCATTCCCTCCCCCGCCCAGCGGGGAAGGGAGGGAGCCGCGAAGCGGGAGGGTGGGGGTTCAGTGCGCCGCAGGAGTGTTTTCCATGCCCCGCATCGCCCTATTCATCTCACAGAGGCTGGTGAAGGCGGTCTTCGTCATTCTGGCGATCGCCGTGTTCAACTTCTTCCTGGTCCACGCAGCGCCCGGCGACCCCGCCGCGGTGATGGCGGGCGAGGCCGGGGCCGCCGATGCCAAGTTCGTCGAACAGCTCCGCCAGCAGTTCGGCCTCGACCGCCCCCTGTACGAGCAGCTCGGCACCTACATGTCCAAGGTGGTGCAGGCCGACCTCGGCTATTCCTACCGCCAGCAGCGGCCCGTCTTCGACCTGCTGATGGACCGCCTGCCCGTCACCCTGTCGCTGACGCTGACCGCCTTCGTGCTGGCCCTGCTGGGCGGCGTGGCGCTCGGCACGCTGGCGGCGATGCGCGCCGGCACCTGGTCGGACACCGCCATCACCGTGGTCGGGCTGACCGCCTACGCGACGCCGATCTTCTGGATCGGCCTGATGCTGATCCTCCTCTTCTCGGTCAATCTCGGCTGGCTGCCCGCCTTCGGCACGGAGAGCATCGGCGCCGGCTACACCGGCTGGGACGCCTTCCTCGACCGGGCCAAGCACCTCGTGCTTCCGGTGACCACGCTCGGCCTCTTCTACATGGCCGTCTACACCCGGTTGACCCGCGCCTCGATCCTGGAAGTGCGCGACATGGACTTCGTCAAGACGGCGCGGGCCAAGGGCCTGCCGGAATGGCGCATCGTGTCGGTGCACATCCTGCGCAACGCCATCCTGCCCGTCATCACGGTGGCGGGGTTCCAGGCGGGCCACCTGATCGGCGGCTCCATCCTGATCGAGACCGTCTTCGCGCTCCCCGGCATCGGGCGCCTCGCCTTCGAGGCCGTGTTGCAGCGCGACTATCAGGTCCTGCTCGGCATCTTCCTTCTGACCTCGGTGGTGGTGGTGGTGTTCAACCTGCTGACCGACCTGATCTATTCCCTCGTCGATCCGCGCATCGAGGTGGCGCCATGACCGCTGCGGCCATCGCCCCCGCCCGCAAGGGGTCCGGCTTCTGGAGCGCCTTCGCCCGCAACAAGGGTGCGGTGATCGGGCTGGCCTTCCTGACCCTGATCATCCTGATGGCGGCCTTCGCCGACGTGCTGTACCCGGACAGCCCGTGGGACATGACCGCGATGCCCTTCCAGCCGCCGCTGTCGGAGGACGCCCTGCTCGGCTCCGACACGCTGGGCCGCGACATCGCGTCGGGCATCGCCCACGGGGCGCGGGTGTCGCTGCTGATCGGGCTGACCTCGACCGCCGTCGCCGTGCTGATCGGCGTGTTCCTGGGCGCCGTCTCCGGCTTCTACGGCGGCCGCGTCGACGATCTGGTGATGCGCTTCACCGAGCTGTTCCAGACCATCCCGAACTTCGTCCTGGCCGTGGTGCTGGTGGCGATCTTCACGCCCTCGCTGACCTCCATCGTGCTGGCCATCGCCATCGTCTCCTGGCCGCCGCTTGCGCGGCTGGCGCGCGGCGAGTTCATGAGCCTGCGCTCGCGCGAGTTCGTGCACGCCGCGGTGACCACCGGCCAGTCGAACATGACGATCATCTGGCGCCAGATCCTGCCCAACAGCCTGTCCCCGATCATCGTGTCGGCCTCGCTGATGGTGGCGACGGCGATCCTGCTGGAAAGCTCCCTCTCCTTCCTCGGGCTCGGCGATCCGAACCTGATGAGCTGGGGCTACATGGTGGGTGCGGCCCGCACGGTGATCCGTCAGGCCTGGTGGATGAGCTTCTTCCCCGGCATCGCGATCCTTCTGACCGTGCTTGCCCTCAACCTCGTGGGTGAAGGGCTGAACGACGCGCTGAATCCCAAGCTGGCGCGAAAGGGCCGTTCCTGATGACCGAGACGCCTCTCCTCGACGTCCGCAACCTGACCATCGACCTGCCGCGCGGCGCCGACCGCCCGCACGCGGTCCAGGACCTGACCTTCACGCTGGAGCACGGTGAAATCCTCTGCGTGGTCGGCGAGTCCGGGTCGGGCAAGTCGATGACCGCGCACGCCGTGATGGGTCTGTTGCCCAAGGCGGTGACGGTGTCGTCGGGCGAAATCCGCCACCAGGGCACCAACGTGTTCAGCCTGCCGGAGCGCGACCAGCGCGCGCTCCGCGGCGGCCGCATCGCCATGATCTTCCAGGAGCCGATGACGGCGCTGAACCCGCTGATGCGGGTCGGCGACCAGATCGACGAGGTTCTGCGCTACCACACCACGCTCGACCGCGCCGCCCGCCGGGCGCGCGTGGTGGAGCTTCTCGCCTCGGTCGGCCTGCCGGAGCCGGACCATCTGCGCCGCAGCTACCCGTTCCGCCTGTCGGGTGGCCAGCGCCAGCGCGTGATGATCGCCATGGCGCTGGCGGTCGAGCCGGACATCCTGATCGCCGACGAGCCGACGACCGCGCTCGACGTCACCACCCAGAAGCAGATCCTGGAGCTGATCCAGGACATCCAGGCCAAGCGCCGCATGGGCGTGATGTTCATCACCCACGACTTCGGCGTGGTGGCGGAGATCGCCCACCGCGTGGCGGTGATGCAGCGCGGCCAGATCGTCGAGATCGGCACCGCCGAGGAGGTCCTGAACCGTCCGAAGCACCCCTACACCCGCCAGCTCATCGCCGCCGTCCCGCACCTGATCGAGCACCGCGAGGATTTCACCCGCGCCCGCCAGCCGGTGCTGACGGCGGAGAAGGTGTGCAAGACCTTCCACATCGGCGGCGGCTTCTTCACGCCGGGGCGCAAGGTGGTGGCGGGCGACGACCTGTCGCTGACCATCCACCAGGGCGAGACGGTCGGTCTGGTCGGCGAATCCGGCTCCGGCAAGTCCACCCTGGGCCGCTCCATCGTCGGGCTGATCAAGCCCGATTCGGGCAGGATCCTGTTCGAGGGCGTCGATCTGCTGTCGCTGTCGCGACCGGCCTTCCGGCCCTACCGGCGGCACGTGCAGATGGTCTTCCAGGACCCCTACGCCTCGCTGAACCCGCGCCACACCGTGGGCGACATCATCACCCAGGGGCCGGTGGCCTTCGGCGAGGACCGCCACAAGGCGCTTGAGAAGGCGAAGGCGCTGCTCAAACTCGTCGGGCTCGACGCCTCGGCGGCGGAACGCTTCCCGCATGAGTTCTCCGGCGGGCAGCGCCAGCGCATCTCCATCGCCCGCGCCCTGGCGCTGGAGCCGAAGCTGCTGATCGCCGACGAGCCGGTGTCGGCGCTCGACGTGTCGGTGCAGGCGCAGGTGCTCGACCTGCTGGAGGATCTGCGGCACCGGCTGAACCTGTCGATGCTGTTCATCACCCACGACCTGCGCATCGCCGCCCAGATCTGCGACACCATCGCGGTCATGCAGAAAGGCCGCATCGTCGAGATCGGCCCGGCGAAGGAGGTGTTCGGCAACCCGCAGCACGCCTACACCCGCACCCTGCTGGACGCCATCCCCGGCAAGGGCTGGACCATCCCGGAGGACGTGGTTCCGGTGACGCGGCGGTCAGCCGCCCTGCGCAACAGCGCCTGACGGGACGGTCATGAAGGTCGCCGTCATCGGGGCCGGGGCGGTCGGCGGCTTGATCGCCGCGCGGCTGACCGCCGCCGGGCTGCCGGCCGCGCTGGTCGCCCGGCGGCGGACGCTCGACACGCTGCGGCGCGACGGGCTGACGGTCGAGGGCCCCTCGGGCCGTCCGGTGACGGTGCGGCCCGAGGTGACCGACGACACGCTGGCCCTCGGCCCGCAGGACGTGGTGGTGCTTGCGGTGCCCTCCCCGCTGCTGACCGACGTTCTGGACCTGCTTCTTCCCCTGCTGGGGCCGAAGACGCGGCTGGTGCCGGTGGTCGGCGGCGTCCCCTGGTGGTATCCGGCGGACGGGTCTTTTGGAGGCCCCCTGAAGGCGGTTGACCCCAAGGGGCTGCTGTCGGACGCCATCCCGGCGGACCGCATCGTCGGCGCCGTCGCCCGCGTGGCGGTGGAGCGGCGGACCCCCGGCTATCTGCGGCATCTCGGCGGGCTGCGGCTCGCCCTCGGCCCGGCGGCGGGGAGCGAAGGCACCAAGGATCTGGCAGCTCTGTTCGGGGCGGGTGGCTTCAACGCGCTGGCCGTGCCGGACATCCGGGCGGAGGTGTGGACGGCGCTGCTGGCGCCCTTCGCCTTCGGCCTGCTCGGACTCGCCACCGGCAAGACGGCGCAGGAGATCGCCCACGACGACGCACTCCAGCCGACCTTCGCCGCGGTGGTGGAGGAGGTGCTGGCCCTGTCGGCGGCGCTCGGCCATCCGGCGACGGCAAAGGTCGAGGATGTGTGGACCATGGCCCAGCATCCGGGCCGCATCCGTCCGGCGCTGCGCGCCGACGTGGCGGCGGGCCGGCGGGCGGAGATCGAGGCGGTGCTGGACGCGCCGCTGGAATTGGCAAAACGGGCAGGGCTGAGCCTGCCCACGGTGACCGGGCTGCTGTCCGCGGTTCGCGCCGACACTCAACAATAATTCGGAATTGGGATCGGGATAGGGACCATGTCTGACCTGCGCATCGACGGCGACCGCCTGTGGCGGACCCTGATGGACTTGGCGAAGATCGGTGCGACGCCGAAGGGCGGCCTGTGCCGGCTGGCGCTGACCGACCTCGACCGGGAAGGGCGCGACCTCTTCGTGCGCTGGTGCGAGGAGGCCGGCTGCACCGTGACGGTGGACGAGGTGGGCAACATCTTCGCCCGCCGTCCGGGCCGCAACCCCGACCGTCCCGCCGTCTGCATGGGCAGCCACCTGGACACCCAGCCGACCGGCGGCCGCTTCGACGGCATCTACGGCGTGCTGGCCGGGCTGGAGGTCATCCGCAGCTTCAACGACCAGGGCATCGAAACGGACGCCCCCATCGACCTGATCGTCTGGACCAACGAGGAGGGCGCGCGCTTCTCCCCGCCGATGCTCGGGTCCGGCGTGGCGATGGGCGTCTTCACGCTCGACCATGTGCTGGACATCCGCGACACCGACGGCGTCCGCCTGGGCGACGAGCTGGCGCGCATCGGCTACAAGGGCGAGGTTCCGGTCACCGGCCACGCCATGGGCGCCTATTTCGAGGCGCACATCGAGCAGGGTCCGGTGCTGGAGGCCGAGGACGTGGAGATCGGCGTGGTGACCGGCGCGCAGGGCCAGCGCTGGTACGAGGCGACGGTGACCGGCCGCGAATCCCACGCCGGGCCGACGCCCATGCGCCTGCGCCGCGACGCGCTGGCCGGTGCGGCCGTGATGATGGAGACGGTGGAGGCCATCGCGCTGGAGGTCGGCGGCGACGCCTGCTCGACCATCGGGCGCGTCCAGGTCCACCCGGATTCCCGCAACGTCATTCCCGGCCGCGTCTGGTTCACCATCGACCTGCGCAACCCGGACCCCGACGCGCTGGCCCGCATGGACGCCCTGCTGCGCGAGCGGCTGGCCGCCATCGCGGACAAGCGCGGCCTGACGCTGGAGCTGACCGACTTCTGGGCCTTCCCGACCACGCCCTTCGCGCCGGAGCTGGTCGGCCACGTCCGTCGCTCGGTGGAGCGGCGCGGCCTCAGCCACCGCGACATCGTGTCCGGGGCCGGCCATGACGCGGTCTATGTCGCGCGCAAGGTGCCGACGGCGATGATCTTCATCCCCTGCGAAAACGGCCTCAGCCACAACGAGGCGGAGAACATCAAGCCCGAACACGCCGCGTCCGGCTGCGCGGTGCTGGCCGACGCGGTTCTGGCCGCGGCTGGGTAACGTTCATTTTTCCCCCCTCTCCCCTTTGGGGAGAGGGCCGGGGTGAGGGGGTTGCGCTTTTGCCGAACGGTCCGACACGCACAGCCCCCTCACCCTAACCCTCTCCCCAGAGGGGAGAGGGAAACTCATCACACTGGGAGCCTGTCCATGCGCTACGTCTTTGCCGAGGCCCAGTTGCGCCATCGTCCGCCGACCTTCCTAGTGCGCGGCCAGCCGAAGCCCTCGCCGGAGAAGGCGGAACGGGCGGAGGCGCTCGTCGGCTCCCTGCGGGCGCGCGGCGCGACGGTGGAGGAGCCGCCGTCCTACGGCGCCGGCCCGCGCGCGGCGGTCCATTCCGCCGACTACCTGCGCTTTCTGGAAACCGCCCATGCCCGCTGGTCGGCCCTGCCCGACGCGTCGGAGGTCATCGTCCCCAACGTTCACCGCAACACCGACATGGCCGAGTATCCCACGGGCATCGTCGGTCAGGCCGGCTGGCACATGGCGGACACCGCCTGCCCGATCGGCGCCGGCACCTGGGAGGCGGTCTGCGGCGGCGCCGACACGGCGGTCCACGCGGCGCTGATGGTGGCGAGCGGTCAAGAGCGCGCGGCCTACGCCCTGTGCCGCCCGCCGGGGCACCACGCGTCCCGCGACATGGCCGGGGGCTTCTGCTACATCAACAACGCCGCCGTCGCCGCCCAGGCGATGCTGCCGGTGCTGGCCCAGCAGGGCCGCGCACCGCGCGTCGCCGTCTTCGACGTGGACGTCCATCACGGCAACGGCACGCAGGCCATCTTCTACGAGCGCGACGACGTGCTGGTCGTGTCGATCCACGGCGATCCCAACAACTTCTACCCCTGGTTCGCCGGCTACGCGCACGAGCGCGGCAAGGGCCGCGGGCTCGGCAGCAACCTGAACATCCCCCTGCCCATGGGCACCGAGGAATCCACCTTCCTCGACGCGGTGGACGGGGCGCTGACCCACATCGCCACCTTCGGGCCAGAGGCGCTGGTGCTGTCGCTGGGCTTCGACACCTACGTCGGCGACCCGCTGGCCTTCTTCAAGGTGACGACGCCGGGCTTCGCCACGCTGGGCCGCAAGATCGCCGGCGCCGGCCTGCCCACCGTGGTCGTGCAGGAGGGCGGTTACGATTGCGACGCGCTGGCGGTGAATCTCGCCAGCTTCCTGGACGGTTTCGAGGGCGGGCTCACGGAGGCGGCACGATGACCGGTGCGAAAAACTCGGGCGCGAAAATCCCAGGCGCGGAAATTCTGGTCCGGACGCTGGTGGCGAACGGCGTCGACACCTGCTTCGCCAACCCCGGCACGTCGGAGCTGCACGCGCTGGCCGCCTTCGACAGCATGCCCGGCGCGCGCTGCGTCCCGACGCTGTTCGAAGGGGTAGCGACGGGGGCCGCGGACGGCTACGCCCGCATGACCGACCGCCCGGCGGCGACGCTGCTGCATCTCGGGCCGGGGCTGGCGAACGGTCTCGCCAACCTGCACAACGCCCGGCGCGCCTGCGTGCCGATGGTCAACATCGTCGGCGATCACGCGACGTGGCACCGCGGCGTCGACGCGCCGCTGACCTCCGACGTGGAAGGGCTGGCGAAGCCCATGTCGGCCTGGGTGCGCACGGTGCCGGATGCGGCCTCGGTCGCCGCGGACACGGCGGAGGCCATCCGCGCCGCCCTGACCCCGCCCTGCGGCGTGTCCACTCTGATCCTGCCGTCGGACTCCTCCTGGGACGACACCGCGGCGGCGGAGCCGATCATCGTCGAGCCCCCGCCCCCGCAGCCCCGGACGCCGACGCCCTGCGCGCCGCCGCCGACGCCCTGCGGAGCGGCGAGCGGGTGGTCGTCCTGCTGAACGGCCGCGCCACGCGGACGGAGGGGCTGGCCCTGGCCGGCCGGATCGCCGCCGCGACCGGCGCCAAACTCTATGCCCACACCGGGGCCACCCGCATCGAGCGCGGCGCAGGCCGCGTGACGGTGGAGCGCTTCCCCTACCCCATCGACCTCGGCATCGCCGCGCTGGCCGGGGCGAAGCACGTCGTCCTGATCGGCTCGGGGGAGCCGGTCGGCTTTTTCGGCTACCCGGACAAGCCCAGCCGTCTGGCGCCGGAGGATTGCCGCATCCACACCGTCGCCCCGCCGGGCGCCGACGCGCTGGCCGCCCTGCGCTGGCTGGCCGAGGCGGTGGGCTGCGCCGGGACACCGGTTCCGGCGCAGCCGCTCGCCCCGCCCGAACCGGCGACCGGCGCTCTCACCGCCGACAGTGTCGGGCAATCCCTGGCGGCCCTGCTGCCGGAGGGCGCCATCGTGGTGGATGAGGGGATTTCCTCCAGCCCGATGGTCTACACGGCCTGCGCCGGGGCGCGCGCCCACGACTGGCTGACCATCACCGGCGGGGCCATCGGCATCGGCATGCCGCTGGCGCTGGGCGCCGCCATCGCCTGCCCCGACCGCAAGGTGGTGACCGTCCAGGCGGACGGCAGCGGCATGTACACGCTCCAGGCCCTGTGGAGCCAGGCGCGCGAGCGGGCCGACGTGGTGACCATCATCTTCGCCAACCGCCGCTACGGCATCCTGCAATGGGAACTGGGCAACCTCGGCTTCCGCGACATGGGGCCGAACGCCCGCAACTGCACGGAGCTGGGCCGCCCGGACCTCGACTGGGTGGCGCTCGCCCGCGGCATGGGGGTGGAGGGCGGACAGGCCACCGACGCGGAAAGCTTCAACCGCCTGCTGACGGCCGCCTTCGCCCGCAAGGGTCCTTTCCTGATCGAAGCGGTGATCTGAACAGGCCCTCTCCCGCCCCGGGAAAGGGAGGGGCCCCATGGCGCAGCCATGGGGAGAGTGAGGGTCCGGCACGAAGACGGCCCTGATACTTGGATTGACCCTCACCCGCCCGCTGACGCGGGCACCCTCTCCCGGGACGGGAGAGGGAATCGGGCAGAGGAAGAAAAAACGGGAGGACAGCATGACCATGCCCAAGAAGAGCGCGCGCAAAGTCATCATCACCTGCGCGGTCACCGGCTCCATCCACACGCCCAGCATGTCGCCGCACCTGCCGGTGACTCCGGACCAGATCGCGGCGGAGGCCATCGCCGCGGTGGAGGCCGGGGCGGCCATCGTCCACCTGCACGCCCGCGACCCGGAGACTGGCCGTCCCACCCAGGACCCGGATCTGTTCCAGCGCTTCCTGCCGCGCATCAAGCAGGCGACGAAGGCCGTGGTGAACATCACCACGGGCGGCAGCGCCGCCATGACGGTGGAGGACCGGCTGCGCCCCGCCGCGCAGTTCCAGCCGGAAGTCGCGTCGCTCAACATGGGCTCGATGAATTTCGGCCTGTTCCCCATGCTGAACCGCTTCAGCGCGTTCCAGCACGATTGGGAGCGCACCTATCTGGAGAACAGCCGCGACCTCGTCTTCAAGAACACCTTCAAGGACATCGAGCACATCCTGAAGACCTGCTCCGGCAACGGGACGCGCTTCGAGTTCGAGTGCTACGACATCTCCCACCTCTACACGCTGGCCCATTTCCTCGACCGCAAGCTGGTGACGCCGCCGCTCTTCGTGCAGTCGGTGTTCGGCATCCTGGGCGGCATCGGCCCGCATCCGGAAGACGTGATGCACATGAAGCGCACCGCCGACCGGCTGTTCGGCGACCAGTATGTGTGGTCGGTGCTGGGCGCCGGGCGCAACCAGATGCCCATCGCCACCCAGTCGCTGGCGCTGGGCGGCAACGTGCGCGTCGGGCTGGAGGACAATCTGTGGGCCGGTCCGGGCCGCCTCGCCACCTCCAACGCCGAGCAGGTCGCCATGGTCCGCAAATTGATCGAGGGGCTGGCCCTTGAGGTCGCCACGCCGGACGAGGCCCGCGCCATGCTGTCCCTGAAGGGTGGCGACGCTGTGACGTTCTGACCGGCAGTAGCCCTCTCCCCTCTGGGGAGAGGGTGGCCCGCAGGGCCGGTGAGGGGGCTGCGCTTGTGCCGGACGTCCCGCCACGCGCAACCCCCTCACCCTAACCCTCTCCCCAGAGGGGAGAGGGGACATGAAGCGCATCCACCCCACACCCGGAATCCCATGCCATGATAAGCCGCGCTCGGGCGCTGGATCTGTCGCTGGTGGGTCTCATCAGCGTCTGCTGGGGCCTGAACTGGCCCGCCGTCAAGATCATCCTCACCCAGATCCAGCCCTGGACGCTGCGCAGCCTGGGCTTCGCCGTGGGAGCGGCGGTGCTGTTCGCCTACGCGCGGTCGCGCGGGGAATCGCTGGCCGTGCCGCGCGGGCAGCGCTGGCCGCTGGTCGCCGTCGCCCTGCTGAACATGGCGGGCTTCAACATCTGCTCCGCCTTCGGGCAGATGAACATGGCGACCTCGGGCGCCGCCATCATCGCCTACACCATGCCGGCCTGGGCGACGCTGCTGGCCATCCCCATCCTGGGCGAGCGTCCGGGGCCGCGCCAGTGGATGGGGCTGGCCTGCGGGCTGACGGGCCTGGCCGTTCTGCTCGGCCCCGATCTGCTGCGGCTGGGCGCCCTGCCGCTCGGCCCCGCCTTCATGCTGACCGGAGCGCTGAGTTGGGCGCTTGGCAACGTCCTGATCAAGCGGACGGCCTGGACCATGGGGCCGAACGCCATCACCGGCTGGCAGTTCGCCATTTCCCTGCCGGTGGTGCTGCCCTTCGCCCTGGCGATGGACCCCGCCCCGACGCTGGCCCTCGAGCCCCGTGTGCTGGTGGCGCTGGTCTTCCACATCCTGGTGGCGATGGTCGGCGGCTACCTGCTGTGGTTCGCCATCGTGCGGCGGCTGAGCGTCGCACAGGCCTCGGTCAGTTCGCTGATCGTGCCGGTGATCGGCGTGACCGGCGCCATCGTCGTGCTGGGCGAGACGCCGCCGCTGCGCACCTACGCCGCGTTGGCGCTGATCCTCTGCGCCGTCCTGCTGGTCGTCATGGTGCGCGACAAGCGGCCCGTTCCCGCCCCGGCGCCGGTCACGGCGGAGCCGCGGGGGGCAGGTTCTCCCTGAAGATGACCTCGATGCGCGGCGGCTCCACGCCGTGCATCGCCTCCCGGCCCGCGCGCAGGTTGGTGAAGACGGCGGCGCAGCCCATCAGGGCGCTGCGCGGGTCCTGGGTGATGACCGCCTCCATCGTGCCGTCGATCAGCAGCGACCGTGTCTCCGGCGTGAAGCCGTGGCCGATGAAGACGACCTCGCGCTCCCGCCGCGCCTCCTTCAGCGCGCGGGCCACGCCCTCCGCCCCGCCGCCGATGGTGTAGATGCCGGCAAGGTCGGGGTGGTGGCTGAGCAGCGTCCGCGTCTGCCGGTAGCTCTTGGCCTCGTCGTCATGGGCCTCGCGCAGGCCCACCACCTCGATGACCGGGGCCATCTCCTTCAGGACGTTGAGGAATCCCAGCTCGCGGTCCTCGTGCGCGCGGTAGCTGAGGCTGCCGGCGATCATCGCGACCTTGCCCGCCCGCCCGCCGAGGAAGCGCGCGAACAGATAGCCCGCCGTCCGCCCCGCCGCCCGGTTGTCGAGCCCGACATAGGCGGCCCGCCGGCAGTTCTGCACATCGGAAATCAGCGTCACCGTCGGCACGTTGCGCGCCGCCAGCTCGTTCACCGCCTCGCGCACCGCCGGATGCTCCAGCGCCATGAAGGCCACCCCGTCGACCTTGCGCCAGTGCTGGAGCAGGCTGCGCGCCAGCAGGTCGGGGTTGAAGCTCTTGATGAACTCCACCTGCGCGCGGATGCCCAGCGGGGCCAGCGCCGCCTCCGACTGTCGGATGAGCTGGCCGAGCCGCGTCAGGTAGCGGTTCGTCCCGTCCGGCAGCAGGAAGGCCAGCCGCACCGGCTTCGGTCCCAGCGCCGCGCCGAGATCCGATTCCGGGATGTAATCCAGCTCCGCCGCGGCCTTCATCACGCGCTGCACGGTCGCCGGGCGCACGCCGGGGCGGTGGTTCAGCACACGGTCCACGGTGGCCGTCGAGACTCCGGACAGCCGCGCGATGTCGGCGATCCGCGGCAGTCCGCGGGTGTGTTCGGGGGGCGCGGCGACGGCGTCCGCATCATCCTGCATCACGGCTCAAAACCCTCCGATCCCATCAAATCACATCATCATTCGCGTTTGACACAGGCCATTCGCGCACATACCGTCCAACCAACAATCACCGTCGAACATCAAACTACATCAACGTTTCCTGGGAGGAAAGCATGAACCCGCTCTCGCGCCGCACGATGCTCAAGGCGTTGGCCGCCACTCCGGCCGCCGGAATGGTTGCCGGGTTGGCCGCGGGGGCCGGCACCGCCACCCTGATCGGCGCGCCGCGCATCGCCCGCGCCGCCGAGTTCGATTTCAAGTACGGCAACAACCTGCCGCTGACCCATCCGCTGAACGTCCGCTCGCACGAGGCGGCGGAGCGCATCCGCCGCGAGACGAACGGCCGCGTCGATATCCAGATCTTCCCGAACAACCAGCTCGGCGGCGACACCGACATGCTGTCGCAGGTGCGCAGCGGAGGCATCACCTTCTTCACGCCCTCGGCGCTGGTCATCGCCACGCTGGTCCCGGTGGCCGCCATCAACGCCGTGGGCTTCGCCTTCGCCGACTACGGGCAGGTCTGGTCCGCCATGGACGGCAAGCTGGGCGAGCATGTGCGCGGCGCCATCTCCAAGGTCGGCCTGCACGCCTTCGAGAAGATGTGGGACAACGGCTTCCGCCAGATGACCAGCGGGGCCAAGCCGATCCAGACCGCCGCCGACATGGACGGGCTGAAGATCCGCGTGCCGGTCAGCCCGCTCAGCATCGCCATGTTCAAGTCGCTGTCCGCCGCCCCGGCGAGCCTGCAGTTCTCGGAGGTCTATTCCTCGCTGCAGACGCGCATCGTCGACGCGCAGGAGAACCCGCTGCCGATCATCCAGGTCGCCAAGCTGTACGAGGTGCAGAAGTACTGCGCCCTGTCCAACCACATCTGGGACGGCTTCTGGTTCATCGCCAACGGGCGCGCGTGGCGCGGCCTGCCCCCCGACCTCCAGAAGATCGTCTCCACCGCGATCAACGACGCCGGCGTCCAGCAGCGCGAGGACATCAAGGCGCTGAACCAGTCGGTGCAGGCCGACCTCCAGTCCAAGGGTCTGGCCTTCAACCAGCCCTCCCCCGACAGCTTCCGCGCCAAGCTCCGCGACAGCGGCTTCTACGGCGAATGGAAGGGCCGCTTCGGCGACGAGGCCTGGGCGCTGCTGGAAGGCGCCGTCGGCAAGCTCGCCTGAAGAACGGCCTGAAGAACGGCTGTGGACAACACGGGAAGGGAGGGTGCGGCTTTGTCTCACCACGCGACGGCGCTAGACGAGGGCGGCGCCATGCCAGGGGCCGCGTCCGGCGGTTCTTGGACCGATCGGCTCGACCGCGGCCTCGCCGCGACGGTGGAGGGTGTCGCCGCCCTCATCGTTCTGGCCGAGATCGCCATCCTGCTGGCCGGGGTGACGGCGCGCTACGTCTTCCACGCGCCGCTGGTGTGGTCGGACGAGCTGGCCTCCATCCTCTTCCTGTGGCTGTCCATGCTGGGCGCCGTGGTGGCGCTGCGCCGCGGCGAGCACATGCGGATGACCGGTCTGGTCAGCCGCGTCGGCCCGACGCCGCGCGCCCTGCTGGAGACGCTGGCGATCACGGCGCCCATCGCCTTCCTGGCGATGATCCTGCACCCCGCCCTGGACTACGCCATGGAGGAGCAGTTCATCGTCACCCCGGCGCTGGAGATCAGCAACGCCTGGCGCGCGGCGGCCCTGCCGACCGGGCTGGGGCTGATGGCCGTGGTGGCGCTGATCCGGCTGATGCGGATGCGCAACCTCCGGATCACGCTCGCGGCGGTCGCGCTGACCGCGGCGGTGACCGTGGCCTTCTGGCTGGCCGGGCCGGTGCTGAAGCCGCTGGGGCAGGCCAACCTCGTCATCTTCTTCGTCGGCGTGGTCGCCGCCTGCGTGTTCGGCGGCGTTCCCATCGCCTTCTCCTTCGCGCTGGCCACCTTCGGCTATCTGGCGCTGACCACCTCGACCCCGCTGCTCGTCATGGTCGGGCGGCTGGACGAGGGCATGTCGCACCTGATCCTGCTGGCGGTGCCGCTGTTCGTCTTCCTCGGCCTGCTGATCGAGATGACCGGCATGGCCCGCGCCATGATCCAATTCCTCGCCAGCCTGCTCGGCCATGTGCGCGGCGGCCTGTCCTACGTGCTGATCGGGGCGATGTATCTGGTGTCGGGCATCTCCGGCTCGAAGATCGCCGACATGGCGGCCATCGCGCCGGTGCTGTTCCCGGAGATGAAGAAGCGCGGCGCCCCTCCCGGCGACCTCGTGGCCCTGCTGTCGGCGACCGGCGCGCAGACCGAGACCATCCCGCCCTCCATCGTCCTCATCACCATCGGCTCGGTCACCGGCGTGTCCATCGCGGCCCTGTTCGCGGGCGGTCTGCTGCCGGCGGTGGTGCTGGGCGCGGCGCTCTGCGCCGTCGTCTGGTGGCGCTACCGCCATGAGGACCTGAGCCACATCCGCCGCCCGCCGGCGTCGGAGATCGCCCGGCTGGCCGTGGCCGCCCTGCCGGCCATCCTGCTGCCCTTCGTCATCCGCGCCGCGGTGGTGGAAGGGGTGGCGACGGCGACCGAGGTGTCGACCATCGGCATCGCCTACTCGACCCTCATGGGCCTGCTGGTCTACCGCCAGTTCGACTGGGCGCGGCTGAAGCCGATGCTGATCGAGACGGCGTCGCTGACCGGGGCGATCATCTTCATCGTCGGCTGCGCCACCGCCATGGCCTGGGGCCTGACGCAGTCCGGCTTCTCCCGCGCTCTCGCCCTGTGGATGGCCGACATCCCCGGCGGCGGCTACGGCTTCCTCGCCATCTCCATCGTCGCCTTCATCATCCTGGGCAGCGTTCTGGAGGGCATTCCCGCCATCGTCCTGTTCGGCCCGCTGCTGTTCCCCATCGCCCGCGACGCCGGGGTGCACGAGGTGCATTACGCGATGGTCGTGATCTTCGCCATGGGCATCGGCCTGTTCGCCCCGCCCTTCGGCGTCGGCTACTACGGCGCCTGCGCCATCAGCAAGGTCAGCCCGGACGAAGGCCTGAAACACATCTGGGGCTACGTCGCCGCCCTTCTCGTGGGCCTGATCGTGGTCGCCGCCATTCCGTGGATTTCCACCGGCTTCCTTCCCTATTGAAGCCCCGCCGGTCCCCCCATAACGATAAAATCAGGAGTTCCTTCATGAGCCGATTCTTCGGCCAGATCCGGCAGGCTGGCTACGTCGTCGACGACATCGAGGCCGCCATGGACTACTGGAGCCGCACCCTGGGCATCGGCCCGTGGTTCTACAACGAGCGGGTTCCGATCCGGAACTACACCTACCGCGGGGAGCGGTACGAGGTTCACAACTCGGTGGCGCTCGCCAACTCCGGCCCGCTCCAGATGGAGCTGATCCAGACCCGCAACGACGCGCCGTCGATGTACCGCGACTTCCTGAAGGCGGGCCGCACCGGCCTCCAGCACGTCGCCTACTGGACCGAGAATTACGACGCCGACCTGGAGCGACTGACCGGCCAGGGCTTCAAGCCGGTGATGAGCGGCGAAGTCGGCGAGAAGGGCCGCTTCGTCTATTTCGACACCGAATACCACCCCGGTACGGTGATCGAGCTGTCGGAGGTCGCCGGGCCGAAGGGCAAGATGTTCGACCTGATCCGCAACGCCTCCCTCGACTGGGACGGCCGCGATCCGGTCCGGCCCTTCCCCGACCTCAGCCGGCTGTGAGTCCCGCCATGCGCTCCGACCGCTTCGAGGCGACCTATCTGATCGAGACCCCGCTGGATCCCGCCAAGGTGGCGGAGGTCATGGCGGGGGAGCAGTCCTGCGGCACCTTCACCCGCGTCCACGGCGAGACGGACGACCTGCGCGCCCGCGCCCGCGCCGTGGTGGAGCGGGTGGAGGAGTTGGAACCCGCCGCCTCCCCCAGCCTGCCGAACACATGGCTGGAGCGGCAGAAGCGGCCCGGACCGTGGCGGCGCGCCCGCGTCGCCATCAGCTTCCCCACCGGCAACGTCGGCGCCAACCTGCCGACGCTGGCCGCGACGGTGGCCGGCAACCTGTTCGATCTCGGCGAGGTCACCGGCCTGCGGCTCGACTCCGTCCGCCTGCCCGCCGCGTACCGCAAGGGCTTCGACACGCCGCGGCACGGCGTGGCCGGCACGCGGCGGGTGACCGGGGTGGAGCGCGGGGCGCTGGTCGGCTCCATCATCAAGCCGAACCTCGGCCTGTCGGCGGAGGAGACCGGCGAGTTGGTCGGCACGCTCTGCGCCGCCGGGCTGGACTTCATCAAGGACGACGAGATCTGCGCCGATCCGATCCACGCCCCGCTGGCCCAGCGCGTGCCGGCGGTGATGGACCGGGTACGCCGCCACCAGGACCGCACCGGCAAGCACGTCATGGTCGCCTTCAACATCAGCGACGAGACGGACGCCATGCGCCGCCATGCCGATCTGGTGGAGCGCGAGGGCGGAAGCTGCGTGATGGTCAGCCTGAACTGGTGCGGCTTCTCCGCCGTGCAGACGCTGCGCCGCCACAGCGGGCTGGTGCTGCACGGGCACCGCAACGGCTTCGGCGCCCTGTCGCGCCACCCCAGCCTGGGCATCGGCTTCGACGCCTACCAGACGCTGTGGCGGCTCGCCGGGGTGGACCACATGCACGTCCACGGCCTCCAGGGCAAGTTCGCCCAGCCCGACGCGGAGGTCATCGACGGCGCCAAGTCCTGCCTCGCCCCGCTGGCCGAAGGCTGCGACGATACGGTGATGCCGGCCTTCTCCTCCGGCCAGTGGGCGGGAACCGTTCCCGTCACCTGGGACGCGGTGGGGACGGACGACCTGCTGTTCATGTCCGGCGGCGGCATCATGGCCCATCCGGACGGCCCCGCCGCCGGCGTGACGAGCATCCGTCAGGCCTGGGAGGCGGTGCGCGAGGGCGTCACCCTGCCCGACGCCGCCGCGACCCGGCCGGAGTTGAAGCGTGCCCTGGAGTTCTTCGGAGCGGGCAAGTGACGGCGGCGCACCCGCCGCCCCGGCTGGGCTGGTACGGGGACGACTTCACCGGGGCCACCGACACGCTGGCAACGCTGGCGAAGGCCGGGCAGCGGGCGCTGCTGCTTCTGGAGATCCCCGACGCGGACCGGCTGGCCGGGCTCGGCCCGCTGGACGCGCTGGGCATCGCCGGGGCATCGCGCACCATGGACCCGGAGGCCCTGCGGGCGGAGCTGGAGCCGGTGGGGCGCTTCTTCGCCGGGCTCGGCGTTCCGGTGATGCACTACAAGTGCTGCTCGACCTTCGACAGCGCGCCGCAGGTCGGCAGCATCGGGGCGGCGGTGGCGGCCCTGCGGCCTTTCTTCCCCAACCGCTTCCTGCCGGTGGTCGGCGGCCAGCCGAACATCGGGCGCTACTGCCTGTTCAGCACGCTGTTCGCCGCGGCGGGCACCGGCGGGACGGTCCACCGCATCGACCGCCACCCGACCATGAAGGCCCACCCGGTGACGCCGATGACGGAGGCCGACCTGCGCCTCCACCTCGGCGCGCAGGGGCTGGAGGGGATGGGCGCCCTGCACTACCCGGATTACGGGCTGGACGCCGTGGCGCTGGACGAAAAGCTGGATCGGATGGTGGCCGGCGGCGCACCCGCCGTCCTGCTGGACATCGCACAGCCGGCGGATCTGGCGCCCGCCGGGCGGCTGATCTGGGAGCGGGCGCGGCGCTCGCCCCTGCTGGCGGTCGGGCCGAGCGGCGTGGTCCAGGCGCTGGCCACCCAATGGCAGCGCGCCGACACGGTCGGCGACGCGCCGCTGGCCCCGGCGGACGGGCCGGTTTTCGTGCTGGCCGGCAGCCTGTCGCCGGTCACGCGCAAGCAGATCGCCGCGGCCTCCTCCTTCCACCGGATGCCGGCGGACGCGGGCGCCCTATGCCACGACGGCGCCTACCGCGAGCGGCTGCGGAGCGAGATCGCGGGCCTGCTGGGCCAGGGGCGGAACGTGCTGGTGTGGACCGCCCCGGCGGAGGGCGAGGCGCCCGACACCGCCCAGTCCGCCGCCATCGCCGACGCGACCGCGGACTTCGTGGCTTCGGTCGCCCGCGCGGTGCCGCTGCGCCGTATGGGCATCGCCGGGGGCGACACCTCCAGCAAGGCGGTGAAGGCGCTGGGCCTGTGGGGCCTGTCCTACCGGACGGCGCTCAGCCCCGGCGTGACGGTCAGCCTGACCCACAGCGCTCACCCGCCCACCGACGGCGTCGAGCTGATGCTCAAGGGCGGGCAGATGGGATCGGAGGACCTGTTCGAACGGCTGGTCCACGGGGGGTGAGCATCCCCGCTCCCCCTCCGCCCCCATGCGTCCACCGAGGCGTCCGCAATGCCCCCTAGGTAGTCTTACGTACGCAAAGCCCCTTAGGTACAAGACCGAACTGCACAGGGTACCCCGCAGCGCATAACTTCGGCTCATCGAGCGGTTGCCCCACGGGGACGGGCCGCTTCCACGAACGCCGAGGGGCCCGACATGCACGCTCACACCGCCATCGCCGCCCAGCCGACGCGTGTTCCGCACGGCCATCAGGCCGCCGTGATGGCGATGCCGCGTGTCGCCCCCTCCCGTCCCGCCGCCGGCTTCGCCGCCAACGACATCGACCCGCTGGCCGCCATCGCCCAGTTCCGGGTGTTCGACCGCGAGCAGTCCATCTTCGCCGAGGGCGAGGCCGCCGACGCCGTCTTCCGGGTGGTGGACGGCATGATCCGCCTCTACAAGCTGCTGCCGGACGGGCGCCGCCAGATCATCGGCTTCCTCCAGGCCGGCGACATGGTCGGTCTGGCCTTCGCCGACCGCTATCTCTATTCCGCCGAGGCGATCACCGCCTCCACCGTCCAGCGCATCCCGCGCTGCCAGCTCGACGCCCTGCTGGACTCCCAGCCCGCCCTGGCCCGCCGGCTGCTGTCGGTCACCACCTCCGAGCTGGTGGCGGCGCAGGACCAGATGCTGCTGCTGGGCCGCAAGTCGGCGCTGGAGAAGCTGGCCAGCTTCCTGCTGGCGCTGAGCCGCCGAGCCGGTGCCGGCCGGGCCATCGCCCTGCCGATGAGCCGCTGCGACATCGCCGACCATCTGGGGCTGACCACGGAGACCGTGTCCCGCGGCTTCACCAAGCTGAAGACCTCGCGCCTGATCCGCATCCTGGATGGCGGCCGGGTCGAGCTGCTGGACGCGGAAGCCCTGGCCGAGCTGGCCGAGTGCGCTTGAACCACGGCGCCTGATCCCCAGCGTTCCAATCCCCCTCCGCGATCACGGGAAATCCATTCGGCCGGCCGCAACGTACCCCTTACTCCCTTTGCGTTGCATTGTCAGGCCGAACCATGGAGTCCGTTCCCCACATCCTCGTCGCCGAGGATGAACGCCTCGAAGCCCTGGCCCTTGCCGACACGCTGGAAGGCCAGGGGCTGCGCGTCACACTGACCCACAACGGCTTGGAAGCCATCACCGCCCTGGAACGCGGCCCGGCGTCGCTGCTGATGACCGACCTGCGCATGCCGGTGATGGATGGCAACGAACTGATTCGCCGGATGCGGGCGCGGCGGCCCGCCCTGCCGGTGATCGTCATGACCGCCGACAGCGGCGCCCTCTGGCACCCGGTGTCCGACCGGCTGCGCGTCCTGCACAAACCCTTCAGCTTCCAGGCGGCGATCGGCGCCGTCCGCGCCATGCTCGACCCCACCCGATCCTTCGGTTAGAGCCGGGGTCTATTCGTCGTCCTTGGGGGCGGCGTTGCGGGGCGGTGGCTCGATCACCGGGCCGACCTTCACGCTGCGGGCGGACAGCGGCACGATGTCGCCGATCGGCATGTAGGAGCCATCGGCCAGTTGCTGCGCCGGCTCCCACCGTCCTTCGACCTTGATCCAGCGGTAAACGCTGTTGTTGCTCATGTCGTCACCAAGAAATTTGGAAAGACGAAAGGGGCGGCGTTGCCGCCGCCCCCTCATCCGATACAAGGATCGTCCTTGCGGAAGGCTTACTCGGCCTTGCCGTTGACGGCGTCCTTGAGGGCCTTGCCGGCGGAGAACTTCGGCGCCTTGGAGGCGGCGATCTTGATCTCCGCACCGGTCTGCGGGTTGCGGCCCGTGCGCTCGCCGCGCTCGGCGATCTCGAACTGGCCGAAGCCCGGCAGCTTGACCGTCTCCCCCTTGACCAGCGCGTCCTGCAGGCTTTCCAGAACCGCGTCCAGCGCCTTGCCGGCGTCGGCCTTGGTGCCGCCCAGCTTGCCGGCGATCGCGTCGATGAGATCGGCCTTCGTCATTCCCTACTCCCCTTGTTCATGGAGGAACCCCAGCATTCTCCAGGGCTCCAGGCGCTTCTGACCTACTCCGCCCTGCGTCCGCGCGCAAGCCAATCCCGTGGCGATTTTTTCCCCCGGAGCGGATTAAGCCACGGCATGATCCGTATGCCGAGTGTGAAGAACCAATCCGGGACGGTGATGAAAGACGAGCTGGGACAGCATCTGGACGTTCTGCGGCGCTACGCCCTGGTCCTGATGCGCGACCCCGATCAGGCCGAGGACCTCGTCCAGGAGGCGCTCGTCAAGGCCATCGAGGGGGCGTCGTCCTTCACGGACGGGCGCGACCTGCGCAAATGGCTGCTCGCCATCGTCCACAACACCTTCGTGGACCGCTGGCGGCGCCAGCAGGCCGAACGCCAGGCGACCGGCGAGCTCAGCTCGATGGCGGAGGAAGGCTCCCCGCCCGCGCAGTTGAGCCACGTCCATCTGGGCCAGACCATCGCGGCCCTGATGACCCTGCCGGTCGAACAGCGGGAGGCCCTGGTGCTCGTGGCGCTCGACGGCATGTCCTACCGGGACGCCGCGGAGTGCCTGGGCATCCCCGTGGGCACCCTGATGTCCCGCCTGGGCCGTGCGCGCGACGCGCTGCGGGCCAAGACGGGCGGCGGGCGCCAGCCGGCGTCAGACCAGTCCGACCGCAACCCATCAGACCGGGTCCAGCGCCCCCCGTTGCGCGTGGTGAAATGACGATGAACGAACCGATCAGCGACATCGACCTGAACGCCTATGTGGACGGCGAACTCGACGCGCAGCGCCGCATCGAGGTCGAAGCCTACCTGGAGGCCAATCCGGACGAGGCCGCCCGCGTCATGCACGACATGCGGGTGCGCGACGAGATCCGCCTGTTCATAGCCGGCCCGGCCGTCGAGAAGGCGGAGCCGGAGATGGCCGCGCCCGAACCGGTTGCTTCCCCGGCTCCCGCCGCGGCCCAGCCGGCGGTCGGCGCCGGCGCGCCGCTGCCGCGTCGCAAGCAGTGGGGCGCGCTGTGGCGCCGCCCGGCGGCGGAGCTGATGAACCGGGCGCGGGCGCGGGCCGCCAACGGCTCGGGCCGCGGGCGGCGGGCCGTCGCGGCGCTCTGCCTCGTCGGGCTCGGCTGGACGGCGCACAGCGCGGTGTCGTCCCTGTCGGTCAACCCCGTCGCCACGGCGCACGCGGCCACCCACTACATCACCATCGCGGCGCAGACCCACCAGCAGGCGCTGCACAGCGGGATCGACTTCAAGCCCTTCGCCGACGCCGCCCAATCCCTGGTCAACCGGCTCGCCCCCGCCAACCCGGAGGTCGCGGTGCCGATCCCGCAGCTCGACATCGGGCAGGCCCCGGACGGGCTGCGCACGGTGGCCTGGGACGGCGGGGTCGCGGTGCAGGCGGCCTACCGCCACGGCGGGTCGCAGCTGATCACGCTGTTCGCCAGCGAGGTCGACCGCTTCGCCGTGACCGAACCCCAGGCGGAGCGGATCGGCAACGTCTCGGTCGCCTATTGGCAGGTCGGGACGACGGTCTACGCGCTGTGCGGCGAACAGCCGGAAAAGGAAATCCTGGCCCATGCCCGCGACGCCCGCATGGCCTGGTTCTGAAGCAGATGCATTGAACGACAAGCATCCGAACGATAAGCATCCGAAGGACATGGTGAGACAATGAGCGGACCCTTCTACGGCAACCAATTCGGCAGCGCGGCGCCGGCCTACGGCGCGGCGTTCGACGAGGGCCTGCGCAAGCACATGCTGCGGGTCTACAACTTCATGATGCTCGGCCTGGGCGTGACGGGGCTCGTGGCGCTGTTCGTGGCGAGTACGCCGGCGCTGTATGTTCCGATCTTCACGACCCCGCTGAAGTGGGTGGTGATGCTGGCGCCGCTGGCCTTCATCATGGTGCTGTCCTTCCGCTTCCACGCGATGTCGGCGACCGCGCTGCAGGGGCTGTTCTGGGCCTTCTGCGCGGTGATGGGCGTGTCGATGGCGTCGATCTTCCTGGTCTTCACCGGGGCCAGCGTGGCGCGGGTGTTCTTCATCACCGCGGCGATGTTCGCGGCGATGAGCCTGTGGGGCTACACCACCAAGGCCGACCTGTCGAAGATGGGCTCGTTCCTCATGATGGGCCTGATCGGCATCGTCATCGCCAGCCTCGTCAACATCTTCGTCGGCTCCAGCGCCCTGCAGTTCGCGATCTCGGTGATCGGCGTGGTCATCTTCACCGGCCTGACCGCCTACGACACCCAGCGCATCAAGGAGGAGTACGCCGAGGGCCACGGGCACGAGGGCAACACCAAGCTCGCCGTCATGGGCGCCCTCTCGCTCTACCTCAACTTCATCAACCTCTTCCAGATGCTCCTCCAGCTCATGGGCAACCGCGAGGAGTAAGGCGCGCTTCCATCCGGCGCACCGCCCGCCAGAAAGGGCCGGCCGCTTCCCGCGGCCGGCCCTTTCTTTTTTACGGCTTGCCCGTTGCCGGCGCGGCGTCCGGCTTGGGCGGATACTCCACCGACACGATGTGCAGGGAGTTGTTCGGGAAGGAGCATGCCGCGTCCGGCGCCACCTGGGACGCCGGATCGAAGGCGTAGGGACGGGGAGAGCGGCCGGCGGTCGTTCCCCCCGTCCCGGCCCCGGCCGCCGCCGCCTGCACGCCCGGCCCGGTCACCCGCGACGTCCAGGGCGCTCCGGTGAAGACTCCCGGCGTCGATTCCTCCGCCCACAGCCACAGCACGCGGGTGCCCACCGGCTGCGGCTGCGTGAAGGAGTGCAGCACCCGTTCGCAGGTCTCCCGGTCCATGTTGTGGATCGCCCGTTCGACCACCGTGTTCTCCGTCCGGGGCGTCCATCGCGACAGCAGCAGCGAGCCGAGGGCCACGCTGACCGCCACCCCGCCCAGCGAGCAGGCGACCACCAGCCTGAAACTGCCGTCGTCCTTTGCCATTCCTTGCCCCCGCCGTCGATTGTCCATGCCCCCTCCACCGACACACCTCACGTTTGTGTTCCGCTCCGCATGGCCGGCCCGGAACGCCGAAAAGGGGACCACGCGTGGTCCCCTTCCGGTCGATCCGCTGAAGCGGAGGTTACGGGCTGGCCGCCGCCGTGACCGGACCCCTGCCCTGCTGGGCGGCGAGTTCGGCGTTTCGGGCGTGGTGCTTGCGCAACATGGGCCGCAGGACCGCGAGGGCGCAGAAGGCCGCGATGAGGTCCATGGTGGCGCAGATGTAGAGCACGGTCGCCCAGGTACCGGTGGCTTCCATCAGCAGGTTGCCCAGCGGGACCAGCAGGGCCGCGACGCCCTTGGCGCAGTACAGCACGCCGTAGATCTTCGCAGCGTGCTTGGTGCCGAAGGTGTCCGCCGAGGTCGCGCTGAACAGGCTGTACACTTCGCCCCAGGCCAGGAACACCATGCCCGACAGGATCAGGAACATGATCGGGTCGTGGCCGAAGCGGCTGAGCATCAGGATGCCGATGCCTTCGAAGGTGAAGGCGATGAACATCGTCGCTTCACGGCCGATGTGGTCGGAGATGAAGCCGAACAGCGGACGGGAGATGCCGTTCATCACGCGGTCGAGCATCAGCGCGAAGGGCAGAGCCGCCATGGTGATGCCGAACAGGCTGATCGGGGCTTCCTTCACGCCCAGATCGTGGGCGATCACGCCGAGCTGGGCCACCGCCATCAGACCGCCCGAGACGGTGCAGATGAACATGACCATCATGACCCAGAAGACCGGCGTCTGCAGCGCTTCCTTCAGCGTGTAGTCGCGGCGGGACTGCAGAACCTTGGTCGAGGCCTTCACCTGATCCTTCTGCGGGGCGCGCAGGAAGAAGGCGGCGATGAGGATGATCGTGCCCTGCAGCAGGCCGAACCAGAAGAAGGCCGCCTGATAGCCGGACGAATGGATCATGTTGGCGATCGGCAGGATGGTCAGGGCCGAGCCGGCGCCGTAGCCGCCCGCGGTCAGGCCGACGGCGAGGCCGCGCTTGTCCGGGAACCACTTGATGGCGCTGTTGACGCAGGTGGCGTAGACGCAGCCGACGCCGATGCCGCCGATGGCCGAACCGACATAGAGCATGCCGAGCGAGCCGGCGTAGCTGTCGATGATCCAGGAGAGGCCGGTCATCACGCCGCCGAAGGCGACGATGACGCGGGGGCCGTAGCGGTCGATGAAGTAGCCTTCGATGGGGGTCAGCCAGGTCTGGACGACGACGAAGACGGTGAAGGCGGTCTGGATCGAAGCGCGGGTCCAGCCATGGGTGGCCTGGATTTCCGGCACGAAGAGCGTCCAGGCGTACTGAATGTTGGCCGCGGCGACCATACAGACGATGCCGACGACGATCTGCATCCAGCGCGCGCCTTCGGAAATGGGCGCCTGCGAGCCGCCAGGCGGTGCAGCGATGGACTGACTCATTACTCTTCCTCCCCAATGCGGTGATCGAACACTCAACTCAGCCGGGCGGGGCCGATGGTTGTTGTCGCATTGCCTTTCTTTGGGGCTTGCGTGCCCTTCGCATCTTGGCAGGAGCACCACCGCCACCGTTGGGAGAGGCTTGGTGTTCCGCATTTCGTACTTGGTATACCACACAATCAGCGGAACACAACATCCGTTTCAGGAATCACAGCACAATTAGTCCTCGCTGTCGCAACTATCGTTGCAGGTATGCCCTACGAAAAATCAGTATCCCCGGGACCGATCTTTCGTACTATGACTTTGAAAAAGCAAAAAAAAGGCCGCGCCAAAGCAGGCGCGGCCTCTGAATGAGTTCGCTTCACTTACGATCACAACAGTGGAGAAGCCGTTACACCAAGAACGGCTGTTCCAATCTTACAGAACTTCAGATCATCAGCAACCTCGTAGTCGATCTAATCTGTATGCCCTGTACGAATCGGAAATAAACAATCCGGAGAGCCAAATCACACCAAGGCCGTCCGACCTCCTTATCCCCTCTTCACTCAGTTTACGATCCCGCGCCCCGCTTAATCCCGGGGCCCCTCAAAAAAATGTTCGCATCGCGAATCATCCGTCCGGGATGCCACGCCGGAACCATGTCCGCGACACGCCGGGGCGGTGCCCATCGCACGCTCGGCCGCATGGAACAGAAGCGACGCTCAACCTGTTGTTGGGGTATCCGACCGTCTCCCCGGCTGTCGGCAACGCCACCGCCCGCCAAAAACGGGAGCCGCCATGAGCCGCCGCCATTCTCCGGACCCTTCACCGGACCCAGCCCGCTTCCCATCGCGCGCCGCCGCCAGCCCGCCCCTGCCCGATCCCGGCGCGAAGCGGCGGGAAATCGCCATGTTCCTTGTTCTGGCGGTGGTGATCTGGCCGATCCTGTCGGTCGCCGTCGTGGGCGGCTACGGCTTCCTGGTCTGGATGTCGCAACTCATCATGGGTCCGCCCGGTCCGCCCCCGGTCTGAGGGGGACGGCGCCATGGCCGGTGAATCGGTCGACTTAGGGAGACGAGGCTTCCTTCGCGGACGGCGGCGCGCCGAGCCGGCGCCGTTGCGCCCGCCCTGGGCCCGGACGGAACGCTTCACCGACCTGTGCACACGCTGCGGCGCCTGCGCCGAGTCCTGCCCCGAGGGGATCATCCGCCGGGGGGACGGCGGTTTTCCCGAGGTCGATTTCCGGCGGGGCGAGTGCAGCTTCTGCGCGGCCTGTGCCGAGCCCTGCCCCGAACCGGTCTTTGATCGTGCCGCCGCCAGCCCTTGGACGCTGGCCGTGCGCATCGGGCCGTCCTGCCTCGCCATAAACCGCGTCGTCTGCCGGAGCTGCCGCGACGCCTGCCCGGAATCGGCCATCCGCTTCGCCCTGGCGCCCGGCGGCGTGGCGGTCCCCGTGGTCGAGGACGACTCCTGCACCGGCTGCGGCGCCTGCCTGGCCGCCTGCCCCGCCGACGCCGTCACGTTGCAACCAGGACCGGAGACCGCCCATGCACCCTGACGCCCGAGACCGGCCGACCGAAGCGCCGGCGGAATGGCACATCGCCTCCATCCTCGTCCATCTGCGGCCCGAGCGAAGCCCCGACGTGCGGGCCGCCGTCGCCGCGCTGGGCGACGTGGAGGTCCATGCGGAGGAACGGGGCCGGATGGTGGTGACCGTGGAAGGCCCCCACGAGGGCCGCATCGCCGACCGCATGACCGCGATCCACCTGATGCCCGGCGTCATGTCGGCGGTCATGGTCTTCCACCACGCCGAGCCGATGGCGGCCCGGACAGCGGAGGAGGTCGCTACGGCGCGGCGTTGACGCGCCAGATTTCACATTCGTCAAGAAAAAGGGGGGAGGAAACCCATGCTTGACCGGCGGGATTTCATCAAGGCGCATGCGGTCGCGGCCGCCGCGACGGCGGGGGGCATCAGCCTGCCCGCCGTGGCCCAGCAATCCATGGTGGCGGGCGAGGACGCCCAGCTCACCTGGTCCAAGGCGCCCTGCCGCTTCTGCGGCACCGGATGCAGCGTCATGGTCGCCACCAAGGACAACCGCGTCGTCGCCACCCACGGCGACATGCAGGCGGAGGTCAACCGCGGCCTGAACTGCGTGAAGGGCTATTTCCTGTCCAAGATCATGTACGGGCAGGACCGGCTGACCCAGCCGCTGCTGCGCATGCGCGACGGCAAGTACCACAAGGACGGGGAGTTCCGCCCGGTGTCCTGGGACGAGGCCTTCGACGAGATGGCCCGCCAATGGAAGCGGGTGCTGAAGGAGAAGGGGCCGGACGCCGTCGGCATGTTCGGGTCAGGCCAATGGACGATCTGGGAGGGCTACGCCGCGTCCAAGCTGATGCGCGCCGGCTTCCGCACCAACAACCTCGACCCCAACGCCCGCCACTGCATGGCGTCGGCCGCCGTGGCCTTCATCCGCACCTTCGGCATGGACGAGCCGATGGGCTGCTACGACGATTTCGAGCACGCCGACGCCTTCGTCCTGTGGGGCTCCAACATGGCGGAGATGCACCCCATCCTGTGGACGCGCATCACTGACCGGCGGCTCGCCCACAACCATGTGAAGGTGGCCGTCCTCTCGACCTTCGAGCATCGCAGCTTCGAACTGGCCGACGTGCCGATGATCTTCGAGCCGGGGACCGATCTGGCCATCCTGAACTACATCGCCAACCACATCATCCAGACCGGACGGGTGAACAAGGAGTTCGTCGAGAAGCATTGCAGCTTCCGCCTGGGGCAGAAGGACATCGGCTATGGGTTGCGACCCGAAAGCGTGCTGGAGGTGCGCGCCGCGAACGCCAAGGACCCGACCGATTCCAAGCCCATGAGCTTCGACGAGTTCGCCACCTTCGTCAGCGAGTACACGCTGGACAAGGTGGCGGAGCTGAGCAAGGTGCCGAAGGAGCGGCTGCTGGCGCTCGCCGAGATGTACGCCGACCCGAAGACCAAGGTCATGTCGCTGTGGACCATGGGCTTCAACCAGCACGTCCGCGGCGTGTGGGTAAACCACATGGTCTACAACATCCACCTGCTGACCGGCAAAATTTCGGAGCCGGGGAACAGCCCCTTCTCGCTGACCGGCCAGCCGTCGGCCTGCGGCACGGCGCGCGAGGTCGGCACCTTCGCCCACCGGCTGCCCGCCGACATGCAGGTGACCAACCCCACCCACCGCTCCCACGTCGAGGAGGGCTGGAAAATCCCCAAGGGCCTGCTGCCCGGCAAGATCGGCTACCACGCCGTCCTGCAGGACCGGATGCTGAAGGACGGGAAGCTCAACGCCTACTGGATCATGGTCAACAACAACCTTCAGGCGGCGCCCAACAGCGACAACGAGACCTATCCCGGCTACCGCAACCCGGAGAATTTCATCGTGGTGTCGGACGCCTACCCGACGGTGACCGCCGCGGCCGCTGACCTGATCCTGCCCGCCGCCATGTGGGTGGAGAAGGAGGGCGCCTACGGCAACGCCGAGCGGCGGACCCATTTCTGGCACCAGCTCGTCAACGCGCCGGGCGAGGCGCGCTCCGACCTCTGGCAGCTTATGGAGTTCTCCAAGCGCTTCACCACCGACGAGGTGTGGCCAAAGGAGATCCTCGACGCCAACCCCGACTTCCGCGGCAAGACCTTGTTCGACGTGCTGTTCCGCAACGGCAACGTCGACCGCTTCCCTGTGTCGGAGTTGGACCCCGCCTACGAGAACCGGGAGTCGAAGGAGTTCGGCTTCTATGTGCAGAAGGGCCTGTTCGAGGAGTACGCCGCCTTCGGACGCGGCCACGGCCACGATCTGGCGCCCTTCGACACCTATCACGAGGTGCGCGGGCTGCGCTGGCCGGTGGTCGAGGGCAAGGAGACGAAGTGGCGCTACCGGGAGGGGCTCGACCCCTACGTCCCGAAGGGCGAGGGGGTGCGCTTCTACGGAAACCCGGACGGCAAGGCCAACCTGTTCGCTTTCCCCTACGAACCCCCGGCGGAATCGCCCGACAAGGACTTCGACCTGTGGCTGGTCACGGGGCGCGTGCTGGAGCACTGGCACTCCGGCTCCATGACCATGCGGGTGCCCGAACTTTACAAGGCCATGCCCATGGCGCTGGTCTACATGCACCCGGACGACGCGAAGGATCGCGGCCTGCGCCGCGGCTCGGAGGTTAAGGTGATGTCGCGGCGCGGCGAGATGCGCACGCGGGTCGAGACGCGCGGGCGCAACCGGCCGCCGCGCGGGGTCGTCTTCGTGCCCTGGTTCGATTCGGCGCGCCTCATCAACAAATGCACGCTTGACGCCACCGACCCGATCAGCAAGCAGACGGACTTCAAGAAGTGCGCCGTCAAGATCGTGGCCGTCTGAGGGAGGACCGCAACCATGCGCCGCCATCTCATGCTCGCGCTGGCCGCGGCTTTGCCCTGCCTTGTGCCGGCACTGCTCGCCGCCCAGGGAACCGGACAGGTCCGGGAGCCCTTCCGTCCGCCGATCCAGTTCACCGACGAGGACCCGGCCCCGCCGATCCCCGCCGACGTCACCGACGACCGGCGGGTCGCCCGCAATTATCCGGAACAGCCGCCGGTCATCCCGCACAACATCCGCGATTATCAGATCAGCCTGAACAACAACCAGTGCCTGACCTGCCACAGCCGCCAGTTCACCGGGGCCACCCAGGCGCCGATGATCAGCATCACCCATTATGTTGACCGCGAGGGCCAGACCCTCGGCGCGGTGGCGCCGCGCCGCTATTTCTGCACGCAGTGCCACGTCCCCCAGACCGTGGCGCAGCCCATCGTCCCGAACACCTTCAAGGACATGGACAGCCTCATCAGCCGCCCGTCGGACGGGGGTGACCGGCGATGAAGCTGCCCGATTTCCTGCTGCGGCCCTGGCGGATCATCGCGGGGCCGAGCCGTTACCTCAGCCTCGGCTTCCTGACGCTGGGCGGCTTCCTGGCCGGCGTCATGTTCTGGGGCGGCTTCAACACCGCCCTGGAGGTCACCAACACCGAGAAATTCTGCACGAGCTGCCACGAGATGCGGGACAACGTGTTCGAGGAGCTGAAGACCACCATCCACTTCACCAACCGCTCCGGCGTGCGGGCGACCTGCCCGGACTGCCACGTCCCGCACAACTGGACCGACAAGATCGCCCGCAAGATGCAGGCGTCGAAGGAGGTCTGGGGCAAGATCTTCGGCACCATCGACACGCGCGACAAGTTCGTGGAGAAGCGGCGCGAGCTGGCCGAGCATGAATGGGCGCGGCTGAAGGCCAACAATTCCCTGGAATGCCGCAACTGCCACAGCGCGGAATCCATGGACATCACCAAGCAGGGGGCGCGGGCGGCGCGCATCCATCAGCAATATCTGTTCAGCGGGCAGCGCACCTGCATCGACTGCCACAAGGGCATCGCCCACCGACTGCCGAACATGGACGGCGTCCCGCCGGGCTGGAGCGAGGCGTCAAACGATACGGGCAGTGAAGCGGACGACCCGCTCGGCCGCTGGCTGGCCGACGCCACACCGGGGCCGGCAAACCCGCATTGAGCGGGTGATGAAACACCCTCTCCCGTCCTGGGAGAGGGTGTCCACGCAGCGGGTCCATCCCTCTCCCGGGGCGGGAGAGGGATGAGCTGTGGCCTTACTCGGCCTTGCCGTTGACGGCGTCCTTGAGGGCCTTGCCGGCGGAGAACTTCGGCGCCTTGGAGGCGGCGATCTTGATCTCCGCACCGGTCTGCGGGTTGCGGCCCGTGCGCTCGCCGCGCTCGGCGATCTCGAACTGGCCGAAGCCCGGCAGCTTGACCGTCTCCCCCTTGACCAGCGCGTCCTGCAGGCTCTCCAGAACCGCATCCAGCGCCTTGCCGGCGTCGGCCTTCGTGCCGCCCAGCTTGCCGGCGATCGCGTCGATGAGATCGGCCTTCGTCATTCCCAAATTCCCCTTGTTCGTGGCGGAACCCCAGCATGTTCCAGGGCTCCAGGCGCCTCTGACGTACCCTGACGGACGGCGGCGCGCAAGATGCTCCCGATCGGAATCGACCGGGCGCGACGCTGTGACCCGCAAAAAGTCGGCGATTCCCGCCGATCCGGCGGATTCGTCTATGCCGAACAGGCGAGTCCTCCCCTGACCGACGTCAGTTGACGAGGGCGGCCTTGACCAGCACGGCGGCGCTTTCCGTGGTGTCGCGCTTGTCCAGCTTCTTGGCGACCTCCTCGATCTCGGCGACCGGCATGACCCGGCGGGCCTGCTTGGCCGCGGTAACGAGGCGGCGCTGCGCGAGACGGACCTGATCGCCCAGCTCGGTCAGCGTCTGGTAAGCCTTGCGGCGGGCCTGGGTGTCGATGCTGCCGCTCGTCTCGGTCGCGCGTTCGGTCGCAGCCGCCAGATCCTTGCACGACTGCAGGTACGTGGAGATGGCGTCCGTCAGAAGACGGCGGGCCTCGGTCCGCGGATCGGAGGGGCTGCTGCTCGACGTGGAAAGAGACACTTCACACTGCTCCTTGCTGCTGCGTATGACACACGACTGTAACAGGCCGTGAAAAATGGGCGGACTGGCCGCCATTGTCCAGCGGCCATGCGCATCCTTTGACCGACTGGACAGGGGAAAGCCGCTTCAGGGCACCTGTTTCTTCTCCAGCTTGCGGGCCAGGGTGCGCCGGTGCATGCCCAGGCGGCGGGCGGTTTCGGAGATGTTGAAGCCGGTTTCCGCCAGGGTTTCGTGGATGCGCTCCCACTCCAGCGTCTTCAGCGAGGTCGCCCGCGCCCCCAGCGCGATGGAGGGATCGCCCTCCGTGCGCTCGAAGGCCGCCTCGATGTCGTCGGTGTTGGACGGCTTGGCGAGGTAATGGCAGGCGCCGAGCTTGATCGCCTCGACCGCCGTGGCGATGCTGGCGAAGCCGGTCAGGACGACGATCCGCGTCTCCGGGTCGTTGTCGTGCAGTTCCCGCACGCATTCCAGGCCGGAGCCGTTGCCCAGCTTCAGGTCCACCACCGCGTAGGCGAAGGGCAGCGTCTCCAGCAGAGCCCGCAGCCCGTCCAGGCTGTCGCACCAGTAGACCTGATAGCCCCGGCGCTCGAAGGAGCGGCGCAGGACCTTGGCGAAGGCGGCGTCGTCCTCCACCAGCACGAGGGAACGGTCAGTCTCCATGGCTCTCTCCCGCGGACAGGGCGGCGAGCGGCAGGGTCATGGTGACGGACGCGCCGCCGCTGGGGCGGTTGCGCGCGGCGACCGAGCCGCCCAGCTTGCGCACCACGTTGACCACCAGGAAGAGGCCCAGCCCGCCGCCGGGCCGCCCTTTGCTCGACCGGTAGGGTTTGCCGAACTCGGCCAGCATCCGCTCCTCGAAGCCGGGGCCGGCGTCGTTGACGGTCAGGACGAGGCTGTCCCCCTGCCGCCCGGCGGCGATGCCGACCCAGCCGGGAGACACCTCCAGCGCGTTGTCCAGCACGTTGAAGATCACCTGCTTCAGCGCGAGGTCGGAGATGATCCCCTCCCGCGAGCGGACGCTGTTGTCGTAATCGACGCAGGCCGGCGACCGGCTGTCCTTCCACTCCGCCACCAGATCGTCCAGGAAGGCGGTCACGGTGGTGCGCAGCGTCCCCTCCCCCCGCGCCTCGCCGGAGGACAGGAGGATGCCCGACACGATGGCCTTGCAGCGATTGATCTGGTTCTGCATCTCGGCGATGTCCTCGGCCATGTCGGGATCGCCCTTGACCACCGGCATCCGCCGCCAGTCGTTCACGATCACCGACAGCGTGGCGAGCGGCGTCCCCAGTTCATGCGCAGCGCCGGAGGCGAGCAGGCCAAGGCGCACGATGTGGTCCTCCTCCATGGAGCGCTGGCGCAGGTCGGCCAGATGGGCGTCGCGGGCGCGCAGGTTGCGGGTGATCTGGGTGATGAAGGGGACGATCAGGCTGGCCGTCAGCACGAAGCACAGGAACATGCCCTGGATGTGCAGCCCCAGCAGAAGCCCCTCCAGCCCCGGCGGCAGGGCCAGCGGGCGGTAGGCGCCGATCAGGAAGGTGAAGCAAGCCGTGGCGACCAGCACCAGCGCCCAGGCCGACCACGCCTCCAGCAGCACCGCTCCCAATGTGATCTGCAGCAGGTAGAGCGAGATGAAGGGGTTGGACGCGCCGCCGCTGAGGTAGAGCTGAACCGTGAGCGCCGACACGTCGATCAGCAGCTCCAGGAAAAGCTGGGTGTTCGACACCGAGGTCTGGCGGCGCAGATGCAGGACGCTGGCGATGTTCAGCGCGACCAGGAACAGGATCACCGCGCCCATTTGATCGAGCGGCAGGGTGATGCCCATCTGGTAGTGCACGATCAGGATCGTCACCACCTGCCCGGCGACGGCGAGCCAGCGCAGTTGCACCAGCAGGAACAGGTTCTTCTTGTCGGTGGTGTCGCGCACGGAAAACGTCTGGCCCTTCGCCGGCTTCCTTCGGTCCCCTGTTATATGGGCACGATACTCCGGCTTGGCAGCCTTGCCACGGACTCCGGGGGATCTTGATAGCACAAAAAAGCCGGGTGGAAGAATCCGCAAAGGGGCCTCATTCCATCCGGCGAAAAACCATGAAGAAAAAGAGATTACTTCTTCAACCCCGGCGGCGGCGTTCACTGCGCGCGACATAGAGCGATGCGGCGATCAGCATGAGCGCCAGGGCGAACCACGTCAGCGCATACACGAGGTGGTTGTTCCTGAACTTCAACACGGTCAACCCGCCGACCGGAGAACCGCCCGGCGGGCTGGCCTCGGCGTCGATGAAATAGGGGGCCGCCTCCGTCAGGCCGCGGGCCGCGGCGATGGCCGCCACGTCGCGCGAGTACCAGCGGTCCTGCGCGGGATCGTTGGAGCGAAGGAAGCCGCCCCCCGGCTCCGTCACCCGCAGCAGACCGGTGACGGTGGTGTCCGTGTCGATCAGCCCGTCAGGGCGGCTGTCGGTGTTGCGCCGCTCGGGCGGCACGAAGCCCCGGTTGACCAGGACGGTGAAACCGCGGTCGGTGCGCAAGGGGGTGAGCACCCAGAAACCGCCGCCCCGCTCGGTCACCGCCTGGACCAGGGTTTCCTTGTCGTTGAGGAAACGCCCGGTGACAGAGACCCTCCGGTACTCCTGGCTCGCCGCCGTGACGGCGGGCCAGTCCTCCGGGCCGGGGGCGGGAACGGGCGCGGCCTGCGCCCGCTCCTCCACCCGCTGGATCAGGTCCAGCTTCCAGAACAGCCGCTCGACCTGCCAGACGCCGAGCGACGCGAAGACGGCGACTCCCGCCAACGCCAGGACGCCGAGAAGGATCAGCCCCCGGCGCGGACGGTGGGCCGCCGTGCCGGTCACGGCAACTGGCTCGGGTCGTGGATCGGCATCATGTTGGTGTTCAGGTGGTACATCACCCACAGCGAACCGGCCAGCATGATGACCACGACGATGATCGTGAAGATCAGCGACAGCATGGTCCACCCGCCTTCCGCACGTCCGTTCATGTGCAGGAAGAAGATCATGTGGACGACGACCTGGACGGCGGCGAGGGCCATGATCGCCATCGCGGTCATGTTCTTGTCCAGGATCGTCCCGTCCATGACCAGCCAGAAGGGAATGACCGTCAGGATCACCGACAGGATGAAGCCGATCAGGTAGCTGCCGAGCGTCCCGTGGGCGCCCTCATGCTCCCCGTGACCATGGTGATCGCCACCATGATGGCCGGCCCCATGATGCCCGGAATGATGTTCGGCGTGAGAACTCATCGCAGCATTCCCATCAGATAGACGAAGGTGAAGACGCCGATCCAGATGACGTCCAGGAAGTGCCAGAACAGGCTGAGGCACATCAGGCGCCGGCGGTTGGCCGGGATCAGGCCGCGCTTGTTGACCTGGACCATCAGCGTCACCAGCCAGACGAGGCCGAAGGTGACGTGCAGGCCGTGGGTGCCGACCAGCGTGAAGAAGGACGACAGGAAGGCGCTGCGCTGCGGGGTCGCCCCGATGTGGATCAGGTGGGCGAACTCGTAGAGTTCGATCGCCAGGAAGGCGGCGCCGAACAGGCCGGTCACCGCCAGCCACAGCTGGGTCTGCGAGACCCGCCCCTTCTCCATCGCCAGCATGGCGAAGCCATAGGTGATGGAGGAGAACAGCAGCATGGCGGTGTTCAGCGCCACCAGCGGCAGGTCGAACAGGTCCTTGGGCGACGGCCCGGCGGCGTAGTTGCCGCCGAGCACGCCGTAGGTCGCGAACAGCACCGCGAAGATGAGGCAGTCGCTCATCAGGTAGATCCAGAAGCCCAGCATGGTGCTGGAGCCTTCGGGGTGCGCGTGCTCCTCCACCACGTGGAAGGCCGGAGCCTGTTGGGTGCGGCTCCGTTCGGCTGTCAGGGTCGTGCTCATGGTTTACACCTGCCCGGAGAGGAGACGGGTCCGCTCGTTCTCGGTCCGCACCACCACGTCCGCGGGGATGTGGAAGTCGCGGTGATAGTTGAAGGTGTGGTGGATGGCGGTCGCCAGCAGGGCGACGAAGCTCACCGCCGCCAACCACCAGATGTACCAGATCAGGGCGAAGCCGAGGACCACGCTGATCCCCGCCAGGATCACGCCGGTGCCGCTGTTGCTGGGCATGTGGATCGCCTGGAAGCCGCCGAGCGGACGCTTGTAGCCGCGCTTCTTCATGTCCCACCACGCGTCGTTGTCGTGGATCATCGGCGTGAAGGCGAAGTTGTAGTCCGGCGGCGGCGAGGAGGTCGCCCACTCCAGGGTGCGGCCATCCCACGGGTCGCCCGTGCGGTCGACCAGCTCACGGCGCTTCCAGACGCTGACGGCGATCTGGAGAAGGAAGGCACCGATGCCCGCCGCGATCAGAACGGCACCCACGGCGGCGATCTGGAACCAGATCTGGAGCGACGGGTCCTCGAACACGCGCAGACGGCGGGTGACGCCCATCAGGCCGAGGACGTAGAGCGGCATGAAGGCGACCCAGAAGCCGATCACCCAGCACCAGAAGGACACCTTGCCCCAGAAGGGATCGAGGCGGAAGCCGAAGGCCTTGGGCCACCAGTAGTAGATGCCGGCGAACAGGCCGAACAGCACGCCGCCGATGATGACGTTGTGGAAGTGGGCGATCAGGAACAGGCTGTTGTGCAGGACGAAGTCCGCCGGCGGAACGGCCAGCAGCACGCCCGTCATGCCGCCGACCACGAAGGTCAGCATGAAGGCGACGGTCCACATCATCGGCAGCTCGAACCGGATGCGGCCGCGGTACATGGTGAACAGCCAGTTGAAGATCTTCGCACCCGTCGGGATCGAGATGATCATCGTCGTGATGCCGAAGAACGAGTTCACGCTGGCGCCCGATCCCATGGTGAAGAAGTGGTGCAGCCACACCAGGTAGGACAGGATCGTGATGACCACCGTCGCGTAGACCATGGAGGTGTAGCCGAACAGCTTCTTGCCCGAGAAGGTCGAGGTGACTTCGGAGAAGATGCCGAAGACCGGCAGGATCAGGATGTAGACTTCCGGGTGGCCCCAGATCCAGATCAGGTTCACGTACATCATCGGGCTGCCGCCGAGATCGTTCGTGAAGAAGTTCGTGCCGACGTAGCGGTCCAGCGACAGCAGGACCAGCGTGGCGGTCAGGATCGGGAAGGAGGCAACGATCAGCACGTTGGTGCAGAGCGACGTCCAGGTGAAGACCGGCATCTTCATCATGGTCATGCCGGGGGCGCGCATCTTGACGATTGTGCAGATCAGGTTGATGCCGGACAATGTTGTTCCGACACCGGCGATCTGCAACGCCCAGATGTAGTAGTCGACACCCGTTTCAGGGCTGTAGGCGATGTTGGACAGCGGCGGATAGGCCAGCCAGCCGGTGCGCGCGAACTCGCCGACGAACAGCGAGACCATGATCAGCACCGCACCGCCCACCGTCATCCAGAAGCTGAAGTTGTTCAGGAACGGGAAGGACACGTCGCGGGCGCCGATCTGCAACGGCACCACGTAGTTCATCAGGCCCGTGACGAAGGGCATCGCCACGAAGAAGATCATGATGACGCCATGGGCGGTGAAGATCTGGTCGTAATGGTGCGCGTTGAGGTAGCCCTCGCTGCCGCCGAAGGCGATGGCCTGCTGGAGGCGCATCATGATGGCGTCGGCGAAGCCGCGCAGAAGCATGATCAGGCCCAGCACCATGTACATGATGCCGATGCGCTTGTGGTCGACGGTGGTGAACCACTCCTTCCAGAGATAGCCCCACAGCCGGAAATAGCTCAGCGCCGCGACGAGCGCGATGCCGCCCAGCACGACCGCGACGAAGGTCGCGACCACGATGGGCTCGTGATAGGGGAAGGACTCCAGGGTCAGACGCCCGAAGAGCGGATGGGTGGCGACGGTCGATGTGTCGATCATGGCGGTGGGCCGCTCAAGGATTGGCCGTCAACCGCGGCCCGAACGCAGGGGCGGGCGCGGAGATCGGCGTGATGGAGGAGCGCGGCAGACCCGCGCCGGAAATCGGGGACTCGTCGGCGGGAGCGTTCAGCACGCCCAGCGACGACTCGACGGCGCGGCCGGTCAGCTCCTCGGTCGAGCAGATGCCCGCCACATAGACCGGCGCCGGGCCGAGAACGGCGGTGCCGCGGCGGGACAGCTTGTCGTGCATCAGCGGCATCACGTTGTCGATGCCGGCGAGGCCGAGGCCGCCCTTGGCGTCGATGGCCATCATGTCGTGCATGCACATCTTGCCCGGCTCGACGCACATCCCGACGATGGCCTTGAACAGGCCCGAGTCGACGGCGCCGTAGCGGCGCACCGGCTCGTTCTCGCTGGGGCGCTCAAGCTGGAGGTAGCCGTCGCGGTCGAGCTTGCCGCCGCCCGCCTTGATGTCCGCCACCCACTTGTCGAAGCCGTCGGCGGCCAGACCGTGGAAGGTGAAGCGCATGTGCGAGAAGCCGGCACCGCTGTAGTTGGCGGAGAAGCCCTTGTAGCTGCCCGGCTCGTTGATGACGGCGTGCAGCTTCGTCTCCATGCCGGCCATGGCGTAGATCTGCCCGGCCAGCGCCGGGATGTAGAAGGAGTTCATCACCGTCGAGGAGGTGATGTTGAAGCGGATCGGGCGGTCCACCGGGGCGGCCACCTCGTTCACCGTGGCGATGCCGTACTCCGGGTAGATGAACAGCCACTTCCAGTCGAGCGCCACGACGTTGACGTCGAGCATCTTGGTGTCGGCCGGAACCGGACGCCCGGCGGCGATGCGGTCGAGCGGGCGGTAGGGGTCGAGCAAGTGGGTCGCCATCCAGGTGAGGGCGCCCAGGCAGATGATGATGAGCAGCGGGGCCGCCCAGATCACCAGCTCCAGCTGCGTCGAATGGTCCCAATCCGGGTCGTACTGGGCCGTGCTATTCGACTGGCGGTAGCGCCACGCGAACAGCACCGTCAGCACCATCACCGGAATGATGATGAGAAGCATCAGGAGGGTGGAAATGGTGATGAGGTTGGCCTGTTGGCTCGCCACGTCGCCGGACGGGCTCATCACCACAAGGTTGCAGCCACTCAAAACCGCCATCAGCGGCAGGAGGGCCAAGGCGCGGAAACGGGTCAAGGCAGGACCTGTCAGCAGGGGTTCGCTTTGGATTTGGGCGAAGAGCTAACCCCCACGGGCCGGGTCGGACATTGGACAATTTGTCCAATGCGCCGCGATTCCGCGCAGCCATTGACGCACATCAAGGCAATGCGTCCATGGGCGTGGCAGAATGCCGTTGCGGTGCCTATTTAATTCCCTCTGACGCAATTGCCAGACGGTGGGGGGACCATGGGATCATCGACCACGGCGACCGAACGGGATGCAAGATTGGTCAATGCCCGCGACCACCGGGTGAATCCCGGTGAAATCGCGATTGGCGTCATCATCGGACGGACGTCCGAATTCTTCGATTTTTTCGTTTATGCCATCGCTTCGGTGATCGTCTTCCCGAAGCTGGTCTTTCCCTATCTTGACCCACTCACCGGAACGTTGTGGTCCTTCGCGATTTTCGCGCTGGCCTTCGTCGCCCGCCCGGTGGGCAGCATGCTGTTCATGGCCATCGACCGCGCCCACGGACGCGGCGCCAAGCTGACCCTCTCCCTGTTCCTCCTGGGAACCTCGACGGTCGCCATCGCCTTCCTGCCGAGTTACGAGCAGATCGGCGCGGCGGCGATCTGGCTGCTGGCGGCGGCCCGCATCGGCCAGGGTCTGGCCCTGGGCGGCGCCTGGGACGGCCTCGCCTCGCTGCTGGCGCTGAACGCGCCGGAGAGCCGCCGCGGCTGGTACGCCATGATTCCGCAGCTCGGCGCCCCCATCGGGCTGATCGTGGCGAGCGCCCTCTTCGCCTATTTCGCCGGCAACCTGTCGGCGGAGGATTTCTTCAGCTGGGGCTGGCGCTACCCGTTCTTCGTGGCCTTCGCCATCAACGTGGTGGCGCTGTTCGCGCGGCTGCGCATCGTGGTGACGCCGGAATACACCCACCTGTTCGAAAGCCGCGAGCTTCAGCCGGTCCCGGTGACCGAGATGCTGCGCAACGAGGGCATGCGCGTCGTGCTGGGCGCCTTCGCCCCGCTGGCCAGCTTCGCGCTGTTCCACATGGTCACCGTCTTCCCGCTGTCCTGGATCTTCCTCTACACGCAGGACACGCCGGCGGACTTCCTGCTGATCGAGGTGGTCGGGGCCTTCTTCGGTCTGGGGGCCATCATCGCCTCCGGCTGGATCGCCGACCGCATCGGCCGCCGCACCCTGCTGGGGAGTTGCGCCGCGGCCATCGCCGTGTTCAGCGGCGTGGCGCCCCTGCTGCTGAACGGTGGGCCACTGGGCGAGCTGGTCTTCATGATCGTCGGCTTCGTGATCCTGGGCCTGTCCTTCGGCCAGTCGTCGGGCGTGGTCACGTCGGGCTTCACCCAACGCTACCGCTACACCGGCGCGGCCATCACCTCGGACCTCGCCTGGCTGTTCGGGGCGGGCTTCGCGCCGCTGGTGGCGCTGGTGCTGTCCGCCAACTACGGCCTGTTCTCGGCCGGCGCCTACCTGCTGTCGGGCGCGGTCTGCACGTTGCTGGCCCTGTGGCTCAACAAGACGCTGGCCAAGTGACCTGAACGAGCGTCGGGAACCGGATCAGCCTCATCCTTGCGGGATGCGGCGGTCCGGTTCCATCCTTTCATGCAATAGGCGAAGAATCACGACGACCGGCGGCTCGCCGGCCTGCTGATCCATGGCGTAATAAAGCGTGTGGGCCGCAGCGCCGTGCCGGCCGGCGGCATGGTCCAGGTGGAAGGCGCGCAGGCCCGGCACAATGCGCCCACGGTCCCAGGAGCCGCCCCTGGCAGGGTTTGCGGCAACCATCTCGACCGCCTTGGCGATCAAGGCCTTGTAAATATCCCTCTGCTGCGCGCCGAACCGTTCCCTGGTTTCCCGCAGGACCATTCCGAAGTCCCGCTTCGCCGCATCGGTGACGCGGTAGGCGACCACGGGTCAATCCTCGATGTCGTTCAGGATGTCGGCAATGGGGCGGTCGTCAAGACGGCCAGCCTTCCAATCGTCAACCCCCACCAGAATGGCGCGCCGGAGCATCTCCTGCTTCTCAAACTCGACCGCCTTTTCCCGATGGAGCAGGCGAAGCGCCTCGCGCACGACTTCGCTCTGCGATGCGTAGCCACCGCTTGCCACCTCCTTCTCGACGAAGGCGGCCAGCGCTTCGGGCAGGCTGATGTTCATGGTCGGCATGGACCACCTCCTTCTTCCGAAGGACATTTCGGGACGATTGGCAATCTTTGTCAAGTCACCCGGGGTCTTCAAGCGGGCCTGCAGGCGAACCTCCGGTTCGGTCTCCGAAATTTCCCACTCGAACGAGCTTCTATACCCGGCGGCGGTACGCCGGAATCCCGCACGCCGGCTACCCCCGACTTTAATCGTCGTTAAGAGATCGGCGCGCATCCTGCCCTTACACACAGATCGGCAGGTCATCATGTCCCAGTACAATCCCGCTGTCGGCACCACCGAGACCGTTTCCTTCCCGCTCCCCCTCACCGCTCCGGCCCCGGCCAAGAAGCTGCGCGGCCTGCCGCTGGTCGCCCTGTGGGGCGGGCTGATCGCCGCTCCCTGGGTCATCCTCTACCAGGCCGCCAAGCTGGTGTTCTGAGACTGGCGTTTCGAGGCCGGCGGTCTCAGGCCGACAGTTCGGCCATGATCTCCGGCACCTGGGCCAGCAGCTCGCGGGCCAGGAAACCCAGCGGGCCGCGGCGGGCCAAGCGGTTGCCGGCCTCGCCATGCAGATGGACTCCCCAGATCGCCGCCTGGGCCGGGTCGGCGCCCCGCGCGGCCAGCCCGGCGATGACGCCCGCCAGCGTGTCGCCCGACCCCGAGGTGGCAAGCCCGACATTGCCGCCGTCATAGGCCCATATGCGGCCGTCCGGCGTGGCGATGTGGGTGCAGGCCCCTTTCAGCACGACGATCACTTTGTGAAGGTCCGCAACGCGGCGGGCGGCCGTGGGTGGGTCGGCCTCCACCTCCTCCCGGCTGACTCCGGACAGGCCGGCCATCTCGCCGGCGTGCGGCGTGATGATCGTCCGCCCGCCCCGACGGCACAGCGCTTCGTTGGCGTTGTCCAGGCCCATCAGCGCTTCGGCGTCGATGACCAGAACGGGTCCGCCCTCCCCGTCCAGCCCGGCGATCAGCGCGCCGGTCAGGTCGGCGACCGCAAGCTTGTCCATCATGCCGGGACCGATCAGCACCGCGGTGCAGCGGGCCGCCCGCTCGCACAGCGTGTCCACGCAGTCGGGGGCGATGCCGCCCTCCGCCGTCTCGTGCAGGCCGAGCACCAGCGCCTCCGGCACGGCCAGCCCGAGATGCGGGGCCACGCTGCGGCAGGTCGCCATCTGGAGCTTGCCCGCCCCGGCGCGCAGCGCCGCCGTCCCGGCCAGCAATACGGCACCCGGCACCTCCACGCTGCCGCCGATGACCAGCACCCGGCCCCGCCCGTCCTTGTCGGCGCTGTCGCCGGGGTGGGGCAGCGGCATGGACCGCAGCAGGTCACGGGTGACCGGGATCGAGTCGTTCATCGGAAAATCGTTCATCGGAAAACGCTCATCGGACAGCCGCATTGGCGTCGGGCTCGGCGGTCAGCGGCGCCCCGGCCACCTCCAGCGGGGCGACGAAGTTGTAACGGCGAAGCTGCATCCGCCCGCTGTGCCCCTGGGCGGGATCGAAGGCGTATTCGGTGACACCGCAATTCGCCACGTCGCCCTCGCGGTCGATGGCGAGGATCTGCTCCTCCGTCATGCCCTCCAGCAGGTAGCGCAGGCACAGCACGACGACCTGATGGCTGACCACCAGCACGCGCTGCCCACCATGGTGCAGGCTGATGGTGTCGAGCGCGCTGCGCAGCCGCAGGATCACGTCGCACCAGCTCTCCCCGGCGGGCGGGCGGAAGTAGAATTTGCCGAGGATGCGGCGGAACTCCGCCTGCTCGGGGTGCTCCTGCGCGATGCCCAGCGCGGTCAGCCGGTCGAGGATGCCGAATTCCTTCTCGCGCAGCCGCTCGTCCACCACGAATTCCGTGGGTTCGACCGGCAGGCCGCCCCCGGCGTGGATGATCTCCGCTGTTCTCCGGGCCCGCAGATAGGGGGAGGTCAGCACCACGTCGGGCCGCTCGCCCGGCGGCAGCGCGGCGAACCAGCGCGCCAGCGCTTCGGACTGCTGCTCCCCCTGGCGGCTGAGCGGCACATCGACGTCGCGCTCGGCGATGTCGATCCGTCCCACCCCGGCGGCATAGGCAGCGTCGCGCGCGACGTTGCCGGCGCTTTCCCCGTGACGGACGATCCACAACCTCTGCGGCCAGCGCTGCTGCATGGTGAACGACCCCTTCCCGCCTCAACCAAGGCTTTCAACGGGAAAAAGGCCGTTCCGTCACGCAGCAGCCCGTCTTTCCGCGATCAGGCCGTCCGGCGTTCGAAGATGCGTTCGGCGGTGGACTTGCCGGGGCGCCAGGGCACGATGCTGATGGGGGCCGTCGGGTCGAGGCTGCCGTTCGCCCGCAGACAGTCGATGGCGGCCAGCGGCTCGTCCCCATGGGGCAGGCCGGGCTGTTCGAGCAGATACCGGCGGTGGTTGTCGGTCACCGCCCAGCCCGGCGGACGGCCCAGCGGGCTGGTGGCGACCACGCCGATGGGTTCGGAAACGAGCCACGCCTCGTCCGTGACGCTCCAGCCGACGAGGCGGCGTTCGCCGGGACCTGTCCCGGCACTGCCCATACCGACACCGATGTCGAGCCAGGCCCACTGGCGCAGGCGGGTGGTGCGGTCACCATCGACGCATACGAACATGATCCCATCCTCTCCCGTCAAGAACCGGTCAGGCGGGTATTGTTCTTCTTTTGTTCCGACTGCGCAAGCGGATTCCGCACCCGGTCAGTCCGGATTCCTGCGGGAAATATCCTTGTAAAAGATATGGGTGCCGCGGCCCGCCTGCTTGGCCCGGTACATCGCGCCATCCGCGGCCACCAGCAGACTGCGGGCGTCCGACCCGTCGGCCGGGGACAGGGCGATGCCGACACTGGCGCCGATGACGGCAGTCCTGCCCTGCACCGGGATGGGCAGCGCCACCGCCTCCACGATTTTCGCCGCCACGCCCCCGGCATCCGCGGCGGAGGTCACATCCTCCAGCACGATGGTGAACTCGTCGCCACCGACGCGGGCCACCGTGTCGCTGCGGCGCAGACAGCCGGCGATTCGCGCGGCGGCGATGCGCAGCACCTCGTCCCCGCAATCGTGTCCCATGCGGTCGTTGACCGCCTTGAAGCCGTCCAGGTCGATGAACAGCAGGGCCAAGGATCGTCCGGAGCGCCGCGACCGGGCCAGCGCCACGTCCAGCCGGTCGAAGAGAAGCCGGCGGTTGGGCAGGCCGGTCAGGGCGTCATGGTTGGCGAGATGGTCCTTCTCCGCCTCGCTCCGCCGCAGATCCTCCTCGGCGGCCTTGCGCAGCGTGATGTCGCGCCCGACGCCGACCAGCCCGAGAAGCTCGTTGCCGGCGTCGCGGATCGGCGCCTTCAAGATTTCGACCCAGATCCGCCCGCCATCGGGCAGCGGGATGCTCTCCTCGTTGCGCCGCGGCTGGTCCTCGGCATAGACCGAAGCATCGCCCGCGCGGATGCCGTCGGCCATTTCGGGGGGCCAGATCTCATGGCTGTCCAACCCGATCAACTGCTCCAGCGGACGCCCGGTCCAGGAGGCGAAGGCCCGGTTGGCCTTGCGCAGCACGCCGTCCCGGTCCTTGAAGAAGACGGCGTCGGGGATGGTGTCGATGATTCCCTGCAACAGGGCGTGCTGCCGCAGAAGCTGCTTTTCCGTCTGCCGCCGCTCCGTGATGTCGCGGGCGATGCCGACGACGCCCAGCATCTTGCCGCTGCGGTCAAGGCAGACGGCCTTGGCGGTCTCCATCAGCACGCGGCGTCCGTCCGGGTGGACGAACCACTCCTCGCTGCGCGAGAAGCCCTTCTGCATGGCGATCTGGTCGGTCCGCCGCCGCCGCACCGCGGTCTCCGCGTCGAACAGCCGGTGGTCAGTCAGCCCCAGCGGCGGCCGCCCCGCATAGTCGAGCATCGCCCAGTTGACCTTGAGGTAGGTGCCGTTCACATCCTTGAAGAAGACGATGTCCGGCATCGAGTCGATCAGGCTTTGCAGCATGGCGCGCTCGCGGTCGAGCGCCTCGGTGTCGGTGCCGCCATGGTCCGGATCGGCCAGGGGAGCGGCGAGCTGCGCCTCGTGCAGGATGCCCAGACGCCCGTCCGGCAGCGCCATACCGCTGCGACGCACCCAGGCGGTCACCGGACGCCCCTTGGGGTAGAAGGTCCAGCGCCCCGCCACCGATTCCCCTTCGGCCTGCGGCGCCCCCTCCGGCTGGCTGCCGAACTCGCGGCCCTGGAAGTCGGCGAGCGACGCGGCGTTCCACAGCTCAAGGGCGGCGCGGTTGCCCCAGACCATCCGCCCGCGACCGCCGTCATGCAGCCAGACGGGCGCCCACAGCCCGTCGAGCAGCGGAAGATCGGCAACGGTCATTGAAGCCGTCATCGGGCGGCCCGCCGGCGCGCACGCCTCCCCGCCGGGGACGCCGACCCCGGACTGGTTCTGATCCGCCTGATGACCCATGGTGGTCGCCGCCGCCTCGGCACGAAGAAAGCACCGGACGGCTTTCTAGCATAATTCGAGGCAATCTTCTCCTGCTACCGCAAGAGGCCGCGCTCTTTCACCACCCCCGCCACTTTCCATACTCCTGCACGAAGTCGCGGACGATTGCTTCCCGGCCGGCGAGCGCCGGCAACAATTGTTTGTGCAAGCCGCCACGCAGGATCACCTCGACGCGCATCTGCCACTGTTCGTCGGCCGCCTTCAGATCGGGAAAGGCGAAGGTCAACGGATGGTAGGCCCGCGCGCGGATGTCGTAGCTGAACTCCTCCTCCCCATCGCGCAGCACGGCCAGACCGGCGTTGAAAGGGCCGACCTCGATGACGGCCCGGCGGCCGAGCCGTTCCAACTCCGCCGCGATGTCGCGGAAGGCCGGCTCGACCGTGTCGGCGATGAAGCGGGCGACCTCGCGCCGCGCCCCGGCGCCGCCGGGCGGGACCGCCGCCGCGATGGCCGCCTTGCGCCCGATCACGGCGGCCAGCTGCTGGCGCCAGTCGCCGTCGCCGACCGGCTGCACCGGTGCGCCGCCCTCCGACGCGGTGGGCACCCGCGCCACCCGCCGGTCCGGCCCCGCCCGGCGCTCCGCCCGCAGACTGGTCACCAGCCCGACGCACATCAGCACCATGACCACCGCGAAGGGCAGCGCCGTCGTCACCGCCGCCGTCTGAAGCGCCTGCAACCCGCCGACCAGAAGCAGCACCGCCGCCACCACGCCGCACAGCACCGCCCAGAAGATGCGCGTCGCGATGGGCGGGTCCTGGTTGCCGCCGGACCCGATGATGTCGATCACCAGGGCGCCGGAATCGGCGGAGGTGACGAAGAAGGTGACGACGATCAGCGTCGCCAGGGCCGAGGTGATCACGCTGAGCGGCAGGCGGTCCAGCATGACGAACAGGGCCGTCGGCACGTTCTCCTGCACCGCCGCCGCCATGCCGCCGCCTTCGAACATCTCCATATGGATCGCCGTCTCTCCGAACACGGTGAACCAGACGAAGGTCAGCGCCACCGGGGCGAACAGCACGCCGCCGATGAATTCACGGATGGTGCGGCCGCGCGACACCCGCGCGATGAACATCCCGACGAAGGGCGCCCAGGAAATCCACCAGCCCCAGTAGAACATCGTCCAGCTCGCCTGCCACTCCGCCCCGGTGTAGGGCAGCGTGCGGAAGCTGGTGTAGGGCAAGGTCCACAGGTAACGCCCGATGCTCTCCACCAGCGTGGACAGCAGGAACACCGACGGGCCGAGCAGGAAGACGAACAGCAGGAGCAGCAACCCCGCCAGCATGTTCAGCTCGCTGAGCCGGCGGATGCCCCGCCCGACGCCGCTGACCGCCGAGGCGGTGGCGATCGCCGTGATGACGGCGATCAGCACCATCTGCTGCACCGTCCCGACGCTGACCAGCCCGAGGTAATCGAGCCCGGCGTTGATCTGCATGACCCCCAGCCCGAGCGAGGTGGCGATGCCGAACAGCGTGCCGACGATCGCCACGATGTCCACCAGATGGCCGGGCCAGCCGCTCAGCCGGTCGCCCAGCAGCGGGTAGAGCGCCGACCGGATGGTCAGGGGCAGGTCGTGCCGGTAGGCGAAGTAACCCAGCGACAGGCCGACCGTGATGTAGATGCCCCAGGCGTGCAGCCCCCAATGCAGGAAGGCCAGATTCATCGCTTCCCGCGCCGCGTCGGGCGTTCCCGCCTCGCCGACCCGCGGGTTGGCGAGATGCAGCACCGGCTCCGCCACGCCGTAGAACAGCAGGCCGATGCCCATGCCGGCGCTGAACAGCATGGCGAACCAGGTCAGGTAGCTGAATTCCGGCTCGTCGTCGTCCTTGCCGAGCTTGATCGACCCGTAGGGGCTGAAGAACAACCAAAAAGCGAACAAGAGGAATCCCGCAACGGACAGAATGTAGAACCAGCCGAAGTTGCCGACGATGGCGGACTGAAGAGCGGAAATCCGCTCCCCGAACGGCTCGGTGAAGACGCTGGCGAGAAGGACGAACAGGACAATCAGCCCCCCTGCGGTGAAGGAGACGGTTTTGTTGATCCCGTGCATGGTTTTTCTCCGGGTCCGGGCAGCGCACCCGAATCCGAGGCGCGGCGTCTTGGCCCACACAACGGATCAATCCGGCCGGAGTTTCCAAAAAATGCCGCGCTCATGCTTCCGGCGACGGGCGGCCGCGTCGGCTATTCCGGGCGGGCGCCGCTTTTGCGCTCCGACCGCAGGCGCCGCCGCAGGACCAATGTGTACCAGGCCAGCAGGACCGTGGTGAAGAGCGACAAGGTGAAGGACACGCCGTCCGGCCGCAGGTCGTAGCCCGTGGCGCCGCCGAACAGCGTCACCGAGCTGTCCCAGAGATAGGCGAGCAGCAGGATCAGCGTGTTGGTCCCCGACAGGCCGGTGGCGAGATAAAGCACAAGATGCATCCGTTGCCTCCCGAAGAGCCCTGCCCGGCCATGCGCTTTTTCGTTGCGCGGTGTTGTTCTTGTCCGAAGCCCCGTCATCCTAGGCGCCCGGAGCGATCCTGTCAGCCATGGCCCACACCGAAAGCCCCCCGACCTGGACCCAGCGGCTCCTGCGCTACGGCACGGGGGTGCTCATCCTGGCTCTGCTGGCCGGGGCGCTGGTCATCCTGAACCGCTGGCTGGAGCAGTACAGCGTCGCCGACATCCGGCAGGCGCTGAACCGCATCACGGGCGTGCAGCTTCTCGCCGCCTCGGCGGCGGCGGCGGTCAGCTACTGGCTGCTGACGCTCTACGACCTGCTGGCCCTGCGCCACCTGCGGCGGCCCCTGCCCTACCGCTGGGTGGCTTTCACCGCCTTCACCAGCTACGCCTTCAGCCACAGCCTGGGCTTCGCCAGCATCATCGGGGCGACCGTGCGCTACCGCCTCTACGCGCCGCATGGGCTGGGCGGGGTGGAGGTGGCGCAGGTGACGCTGTTCGTCGTCACCACCTTCATGCTCGGGCTGGCGACGGTGATGCCGGTGGTCATGCTGATCGACCCCACGGCGCTGAAGGCGCTGCACGTCCCGCCGGGAAGCGCCGTCCTGCTGGGGCTGGCGGCGCTGGCGATCCTGGTGGCCTACGCGGTGGGCGGCTTCTGGCTGCGCCGGCCGCTGCGGGTGTTCGGGCACGCCATCGCCTTCCCCCGCCCGTCCATCGCGGTTCGACAACTCCTGCTGGGGCTGTGCGACCTGTCGCTGGCGGCGCTGGTCCTCTATCTCTGCCTGCCGCCGAGCGACGCGGTGAGCTACGCTGACGTTCTGGTCGCCTTCGGGCTGGCGCTGGTCGCCGGCATCATCAGCCACGTGCCGGGGGGGCTGGGCGTGTTCGACGCCATCGTCCTGGTCAGCCTGACCCCGGCGATGCCAGGCAACGACGTGATGGCGGGGCTGCTGGTCTTCCGCCTGATCTATTATCTGGCGCCGCTGGTGATCGCCGGGCTGATGTTCGGCGGGGTGGAGGCCTTCCAGGCGCGGCGCCGCATCGGCGGCCTGTCGCGGGGAATCTCCGCTGCCATCAGCCCGGCGGTGCCGTTGGTGCTGGCCGCCTGCATCTTCATCACCGGGGCCTTCCTGCTGTTCTCCCGCGCCACGCCGGAGGAGACGCTGCCCGCCCCCTTCGACGCCACGGCGCTGCCGCTGGTGGAGATGTCGCACTTCACCGGCAGCGTCGCCGGGGTGCTGCTGATCCTGCTGGCCCACGCGGTGCAGCGGCGGCTGCACGCCGCCTGGGTGCTGTCGCTGGTGCTGCTGGCGACCGGCTGCGCCTCCGCCCTGCTGAAGGGCGGCGACTGGCCGGAGGCCATCGTGCCGGGGCTGATCTTCCTGGCCCTGCTGCCCGCCCGCAAGGAGTTCCACCGTCGCGGCAACATCCTGCGCAATCCCCTGACGCCGAGCTGGTTCATCGCGACCGGCGTGGCGCTGGCCAGCGCCTTCTGGTTGGGCCTGTTCTCCTACAAGCACATCGCCTTCAGCGACGAACTGTGGTGGCATTTCACCCTGCACGGCGACGCCTCCCGCTTCCTGCGGGCGTCGGTGGCGGTCGGGGTGATCGCGCTCGGCGCCGCCCTGGTCCATCTGGTGTCGGCGGCCAGCCGCGACCCGGAGGAGCGGGAGGAGAAGCCCCCCGGCCCCCTCACCGCCGCCAGAAGGACGGACTGAGCACGACCAGGATGGTGAAGAACTCCAGCCGCCCCAGCAGCATGCCGGCGGCCAGCGCCCATTTTGCGCCGTCCGGCATGGTGGCGTAGTTGCCGACCGGCCCGATGGTGGGGCCGAGGCCGGGACCGACGTTGCTGACCGCCGTCGCCGCCCCCGACAGCGCAGACACCACGTCCACCCCGAGGAAGGCCAGGACGAAGGCCAGGACGAACACCGACATCAGGTAGACGAAGCCGAAGCTCATCACCGAGATCATCACGTCGGCGCTGACCGGCTTGCCGTTGTAGTTCAGCGGGATCACCAGATTGGGACTGTAGAGGCGGCGCTGAAGCGCGCGCAGCACGATGAACAGGATCTCGAACCGGAAGATCTTCAGCCCGCCCGAGGTCGATCCGGTGCAGCCGCCGACGAAGGTCAGGATGAAGAAGACCACCGACGCCAACGGCCCCCACCGCTCATAGTCGATGGAGGCGTAGCCGGTGGTGGTGACCACCGAGACGACGCTGAAGGTGGTCACGCGGATGGCGTCGTCCCACGGCACGCCCCGCGTCAGAGTCAGCCAGACCGACATGCCGAAGGACACCGCCGCGAGGAAACCAAGGTACCAGCGGATCTGCGTGTCCGCCCAGAAGCTCGCCGCCCGCCCCTGGGCAAGGCTGATGAAGCGGACGAAGGGCATGCCGCCCAGCACCATGAAGATCACCAACACCCACTCGATGGCCGGGCTGTTCCAGCTGGCGATGGACGCGTCGCGGGTGGAGAAGCCGCCGGTGGACACGGCGGTCATCGCGTGGTTGACGGCGTCGAACCAGGACATCCCGGCATAGGCGAGCATCGCCGTGCAGACCGCGGTCAGGCACAGGTAGATCCAGCCCACCGCGATGGCGAGGTCGCTGGCCCGCGGCGTCACCTTGTCCGACCGGTCGGAGGATTCCGAGCGGAAGAGCTGCATGCCGCCGACCTGGAGGAAGGGCAGGATGGCGATGGCCATGCCGATGATGCCGATGCCGCCCAGCCATTGCAGCAGCGACCGCCACAGCAGCAGCCCCGGCGCCAGACCGTCCAGCCCGGAGATCACCGTGGCCCCGGTGGCGGTCAGCGACGACATCGCCTCGAAATAGGCGTCGGCCGCCGACAGGTCGATCTGCGACACCATGAAGGGCACGGCGGCGAAGGCGCAGATGACGACCCAGGACAGGGCGGTCAGCAGGAAGGCCTGCCGGAGGTTCAGCGCGATCCGGTCCATGCGGTTGGCCAGCATGAACTGGACGCCGAAGAACAGGGTCAGGGCGAAGGCGATGGCGAAGACCATCCAGTCCGGGTTGCCGGCCGCCAGATCGACGGACATCGGAAGCAGCATCGCGACGGCCAGGACGCTGAGGAGCGCGCCGATGATGAAGAAGACGGGGCGGGTGTCGAAACCAGTCATGCACGGGCCATAGCCGATCGGAATTGCGGCCTAAGTTGTCACGATTGCGACGCTTCGGCATGCCCGAAGCGCGCCGCAGGGCGATTTTCCCAATGGATTACCCCATATGGCCTGTTTGGGCCAGGGAAGGACCGCCGACCAGCCCAGTGAGCGCCCTTCTACCCCGAAAGATGTCTGGAATCGGGCCGGATGCGCTCCCGCAAAGAAGGGCGTAGGGCTGGACGGCGGCGGGCATCCTGTGCACACTCCGCCCCGACGTGCGGCTCAAATCGTCGAGCCCTCCCGGATGACCGGGACCCGCGGGGAACTGGAACAGACAATGGACTGGCGGCGTGCTTTCGGACGATGCCCTGATCTTTCTTCAGCATTCGATCAAGACGGTGTGGACTCTGGAGATTCTGCTGATTTTACGGCGTGATCCGGGTCAGGCATGGAATTCGGACGAACTCATTCGCGAATCGCGCAGCAGCACGCTCATCCTCCAGGAAGTCTTGGCGAATCTTGAACAGGCTGGATTGATCGATACGGCCGGAGACCATCGCATCCGCTACCGCAGCGCGACCCCGGCGCTGGAGCGCCTCGTGGCTGAGATCGCCGTCGCACAGGCGCGGCGCCCGGCGGCGGTCATGAAGGCGCTGCTCTCGGTGTCGTCGGACAAGGTGCAGAACTTCGCCAGCGCGTTCCGCGTCGGAAAAAGGACATGACGGTCCGGTCATAATTCACCCCCGGAGCAGGGTTGGATTTTGCTAAACTGTCGTTCGAAGCAACCGCATTTGGCCGGTCGCCTCATCCGGATAAGGGGCGAACGGCTGTATTTGCCTTGATCCGCCGACCGAATGGCTTCGATGTCCTGTGGAGTTTCCATTATGCCGTTTCACCGACCGGCCCTGGGGCTGACCCTTGCCGCCCTTGCCCTGGCCGGAACCCTGGCGGGCGCGGCCCAGGCCGCAACCACCGATCGCAACCCCGCTCCCGCCGCCCAGGCCGCCCCAGCCACAACGCCCAACGCCGCGCCCAACGCCGCACCCGAGGCGGCCCCCGCCGCCAAGGTCACGGGTTTCCGCTCCGCGCGCTTCGGCATGACCGGTGACGAGGTCGCGAAGGCCATCGCCAAGGACTTCAAGATCGAGGCCAAGGACGTCCGCCGCGAGACCAACGCGACGGAGCGGACCACCAGCCTGATCGTGAAGGTCGACGACCTGCAGACCGGCGCCGGCCCGGCGGTCGTCGCCTACATCCTCGGCCATTCGACGCAAAAACTGTTCCAGGTCAACATCCTGTGGGGCGGCGCGGTGAATCCGAAGGTCGACCCCAACGCGCTGGTCGGCGCGGCGAACGCTCTGCGCAACTACTTCGTGGCGCAAGGCTACCGGCAGGAGGGCATGCTGCTCAACGCGCCGGTCGGCGACGGATCGCAGGTGGTGGTCTTCCGCGGCACCGACAGCCAGGGGCGCATGAGCCTGCTGACCCTCTCGGTTCCGCCGAAGCCCTCCGACGATACCCCCGCCCTGCCGCCGTCGCTCCAGCTCTCCTACATCGAGAAGCCGAACGAGCCGGACGTCTTCAAGATCGAGAAGGGCTTCTGATCGCCGGCCCCCGCCGGTCCAGAACAAAAAAAGGGCGGCGCCGTCGTGGCGCCGCCCTTTCCGTTTTCGCCAAGCGGGACCGGATCAGCCCCGGAGGGCGAGGCGGTCGACCAGCCCCGACCAGCTGCTGACCGAGATCAGGTGGGCATAGACCAGCCCCAGCCAGCCGCGGTCACGCCACTCCACCAGCGTCTCGGCGGGAAGCTGGTTGAAGGCCGCCTCGTCGATCACGTTGAAGCCGGCGAGGCTCAGCCGCTCACCGTTGTTCAGGGTGATGTCGGCGCGCTTCTCCGACATCAGGCCCGCGGCGGTCACCGCCTCGACGAACTGAGTGGTATAGGCGCTCTGGGCCTGGACTTCCTTGACGAATTCCAGGGCGTTGTTGGTCAGGGCGGAGGGCTGCCCGTCCACGAAGAAGGGGTTGTCGCGGCCGGGGACGACGGCGTCCGCCGCCTCGTCGATGCACAGGGTGAGCTGGGACTTGTCCTCGCTCTCCAGGAAGATGAACGGGTAGCGGCGGACATAGGCGGGAATGTAGGCGCCCTCCTCCCACGCGCCGTTCGCGTCGACGAACAGGTTCTCGCCCGAGCGCAGGCCGAGGAGCGCCACCGGCTGAACCACCGGACCCTCCGAGAACAGGATCGGGAACTGCTTGCAGGCCGCGGGGAACTCCGCCGCCATCAGCGGCACCGAGTTGGTGGCGGCCGCGAAGGCGAAGTTCGGCTCGACGCGCAGCGACAGATCGGCGTCACGGGCGGCCACCAGCGGACGGGGGCTCTTGTAGAACAGGGGCAGGGTCGGGTTGGTCATCGTTTGCTATCCAAAGGGTAAAGGTCTGCCGGGGGAAGGCGCGCCTCAGCGCGCCTCCTCCTCCTCCGTTTGCTGGTTGCCGGTGGCGGACGGCGCGGGGCCGGTGGTCAGGACCTCCGACTGCGCGCCGGCGCGGGTGGTGGACGGGTTGGTTCCGGCGCCCGTGGACAGAACCTCCGGCTGGGTCCCCGCACCGGTCAGGGACGGGGTCGTACCGGCCAGGGTCAGAACCTGCGGCGCGGCGTAGGCGGCCAGGGCGTTCGGCGTGAGCCCGGCGCGGGTCACCGTGCCGGTGAACAGGCTGGTGACGCCGGGGGTGCTGGGAACCGGGACAACCACCACCACGGTGGCGGCGACCCGGCTGACCTGCTCCGTCGGACCCCAGGGGGTGTTGTTGATGAAGTACGGGGCGGCCCGCAGCGGGCTGTCGATCGCGCTGGCGGCCAACGCATCCGTCTTGCCGGCCACGGTGCCGAACATCCGGGCGGACCCGGCCTTGGGGACGGTCAGGCTCAGCACGTCGATCTTCTGCAAGGCGGTCCCGGTCTCCTGTCCGATGAGCAGCGCCCCGCCGTCGGACGCCATGGTCAGCATGGTGGCCTTGCCCTGGAGCCCCGCCATGGTGATGGGGCCGCCCGCCGCGATGGACGCTTGGCCGTCCGGCAGGGACGCCACGGCGCCCAGCGTGATCGGGCCGGTCTTGGCCGTAATGCTGGCGGGCAGAACAATGCCCGATCCACCGGATTGGGTAAAGCCTCCCTCCGTGACAACCGTGGCATCGCGACCAAAGGTCACCGTGCCCGCCGCGTCCGTCGTGACCAGGGCCAGCGAACCCGCGCTGTTCACCGCCGCGCCGAAGGTGAAGCCGGCGCCGGTCAGGCGGAGGCCGTCCGTCCCGGTGGCGGTCAGCGCCTTGGCGAAGCGGCTCTCGCCGCCGGCCGTCTGGGTCAGCGAGCGCACGGTCACCGCGCCGTCGTAGAAGACGCCGCCCGAGGTCCGGACCGTGACGTCGCCCATCAGGCCCGACGCGCCGATGTCGCCCGCCGCCCGGATGGAGGCAGCGTTCAGCGACAGCGCGGAGCGGTTGGCGCTGTCGACGGCCCCGCCGAACACGAGGTCACCGCCGGTGCTGGTCAGCGTGCTGGCGCCGGTCACCGTCAGGGCCCCGCCGAAGCGCTGCGCCCCGGTGGTGGTGACGGTCGCGCCGTCCAGGCGGGTGCCGCCGCTGACGGCGATCTGCCGCAGGGCGCCGGTTTCGCCGAAGACCCCGGCCAGGACGGCGTCGCCGTCGACCGTCAGCCCTTGCACCCCGGCGTTGGCGGCGCTGCCGCCGTTCAGCAGGGAGACGGTCCCGCCCGTCAGGACGGTGTCGGCCCCCAGCGTCACCGCGCCGCCGAAGCTCTGCTCCGCCATGGTGGTCACCGCGCCGCCGTTCAGGGCGGCGGTGCCGGTCACCGACAGGCGGCTCAGCGCCTGGGTGCCGCCGACCAGGCCGTTGACGACGGCGTTACCGGCGATGGTCAGCCCCTGGCCGCCGCGGGTGGCGGCGTCCAACCCGCCGGCCAGCACGACGGTGCTGCCGGTCAGGAGGGTGTCGGTCCCCAGCACCGCCCGTTCCCCGTAGATCTGGGTCCCGGTGGTGTCGACGGAGCCGCCGTTGAGGGCCAGCGTGCCCGCGACGTCGGTGGCGACCGAGGCCGCGCGGACCGACTGGGCGAAGCGGGTTTGGCCGGCGCTGTTCACCGTCAAATCGCCCAGCCGCTCCGTTCCGCCGACCGTGCCGGCGAAGACGGCGTCGCCGGTCCCGCTGGTGACGGTCAGGGCCTGCCCGCCGTCCAGCGTCCCGGCGACGGTGATACCGGTGCCGGTCAGGGCCGACGGGCTGCCGGCCAGACGGACCGCGCCGCCGTAGGTCTGCGCCCCGCTGGTGACCGCTGTGGCGCCGGCCAGCAGCGTCTCGCCGCCGACCGTCAGCGCGGCCAGCGCCTGCCGGGTGCCGAGGGTGCCGGCGAGCGCGGCGTTGCCGGCGATGGTCAGGCTCTGACGGCCCGCCTCCGCCGCGTCGATGCCGCCCGACAGCGCCACCTGGGTGCCGGTCAGGACCGTGTCGGTCCCCAGCGTCACCGCGTCGGCGTAGCTCTGCGCCCCGATGGTGTCGACGCTGCCGCCGTTCAGGATGGTGATCCCGGTGGCGTCGGTGACCAGCGAGGCCGCCTTGACCGTGTCGGCGATGGTGGTGGTGCCGCCGCCGTTGATCGTCAGCGCTCCCAGACGGCTGCCGCCGCCGACGGCACCGCCGAGCAGGATGTCGCCGCTGCCGCTGGTCAGCGTCAGCGCCCGCCCGCCGTCGAGGGTGGAGGCGAGGACGATCCCGCCGGTGCCGGTGATCCGGCTGTCGCCGCCGAGCGTCACCGCCTGCGCCGCCGTGAAGACCGTGCCGGCCTGATAGGCGCCGTCCAGGGTCACCGCGTCGTTGTAGGTCTGAGCGCCGCTGGTCGTCACCGACGTCACGCTGGTGGTGCCGTCGGCGTCGGTGGTCAGGCTGGCGAGCGCCGTCGTGTTGCCCACCGCCGCGCTGAACCGGGTGGCGCCGCTGCTGTTGACGGTCAGCGCCTGGGCGCCGTTCACCGTGCCGTTGAAGGTCACCGCGCCGCTGCCGGCATCGACCGTGGTGGTCCCCGCCAGCGTCACCGGGCCGGCAACGGTGAAGGCGCCGTTGCCGGTGGCGTAGGTGCCCATCAGGCTGGTTTCGCCGCCGTAGCTCTGGTCCCCCGCCGTGGTCACGTTGACCAAGCTGGTGTAGCCCGTGCCGGTGGTCAGGCTGGCGAGCGCCGTCGTGCCGCCCACCGCCGCGTTGAACACCATCGCCCCGGTCGAGGTCGCCGTCAGCGCCTGGGCGCCATTGACCCTCCCGTTGAAGGTGATCGTGCCGTAGCCCGCGTTCACCGCCGTGGTCCCGGCCAGCGTCGTTTCACCGTTGAAGGTGATCGGGCTGTCGGTCGAGCTGTAGGTGCCGTTCAGCGTCGTGGCGGCGTTGTGGGTCTGGGTGCCGCTGGTGGTGACGTTGAGGAGGCTGACCGTGGCGCCCGCGTTGGTGGTCAGGCTGGCCAGAGCCGTCGTGCCGCCCACCGCCGCGTTGAACTGCGCCGTGCCCGTCCCGGCGATGGTCAGCGCCTGGGCGCCGTTCACCGTGCCGTTGAAGGTCACCGCGCCGCTGCCGGCATCGACCGTGGTGGTCCCCGCCAGCGTCACCGGGCCGGCAACGGTGAAGGCGCCGTTGCCGGTGGCGTAGGTGCCCATCAGGCTGGTTTCGCCGCCGTAGCTCTGGTCCCCCGCCGTGGTCACGTTGACCAAGCTGGTGTAGCCCGTGCCGGTGGTCAGGCTGGCGAGCGCCGTCGTGCCGCCCACCGCCGCGTTGAACACCATCGCCCCGGTCGAGGTCGCCGTCAGCGCCTGGGCGCCGTTCACCGTCCCGTTGAAGGTGATCGTGCCGTAGCCCGCATTCACGGCCGTGGTCCCCGCCAGCGTCGTCGCACCGTTGAAGGTGATCGCGCTGTTGGTCGAGCTGTAGGTGCCGTTCAGCGTCGTGGCGGCGTTGTGGGTCTGGGTGCCGCTGGTGGTGACGTTCAGGAAGCTGGCCGTGGCACCCGCATTGGTGATCAGGCTGGCCAGAGCCGTCGTGCCGCCCACCGCCGCGTTGAACTGCGCCGTGCCCGTCCCGGCGATGGTCAGCGCCTGGGCGCCGTTCACCGTGCCGTTGAAGGTCGCCGTCCCGGCGTTCACCGTCGTCGCTCCGCCCAGCGTCGCCGCCTCGTTGGTCGTGACGGTGCCGCCGGTGTAGGTGCCGTCCAGCGTCACCGCGTCGTTGTAGGTCTGCGCACCCGTCGTCGTCACCGACTTCAGGCTGCTGGTGCCGGTGGCGTCGGTGATCAGGCTGGCGAGCGCCGTCGTGCCGCCCACCGCGCCGGCGAACTGCGTCGTGCCCTTGTTGTTGACCGCCAGGGCGTAGGCGCCGTCCACCGTGCCGGCGAACAGCACGCTCGCCCCGCCGTTGACCGTCGTGTCGCCGGCCAGTGTCGCCGCACCGTTGGCGGTGAAGGCGCCGGTGGTGGTCGTGTAGATGCCGTTCAGCGTGACCGCGTCGTTGTAGGTCTGCGCGCCCGTCGTCGTCACCGACTTCAGGCTGCTGGTGCCGCCGGCGTCCGTGGTCAGGCTGGCCAGAGCCGTCGTGCCGCCCACCGTGCCGGTGAACTGCGTCGTGCCCTTGCTGTTGATGACCAGGGCCTGGGCGCCGTCCACCGTGCCGGCGAACAGCACGCTCGACCCGCCATTCACCGTCGTGTCGCCGGCCAGCGTCGCCGCACCGTTGGCGGTGAAGGCGCCGGTGGTGGTCGTGTAGATGCCGTTCAGGGTGACCGCGTCGTTGTAGGTCTGGGCACCCGTGGTGGTGACGTTGCGCAGGCTGCTCGTGCCACCGGCGTCCGTGGTCAGGCTGGCGAGCGCCGTCGTGCCGCCCACCGTGCCGGTGAACTGCGTCGTGCCCTTGCTGTTGATGACCAGGGCCTGGGCGCCGTCCACCGTGCCGGCGAACAACACCGCCCCACCGTTCACCGTCGTCGCACCAGCCAGCGTCGTCGCCGCGTTGGCGGTGAAGGCGCCGCTGCCGGTGGTGTAGGTGCCGTTCAGGGTGACCGCATCGTTGTAGGTCTGGTCACCCGTGGTGGTGACGTTGCGCAGGCTGCTGGTGCCGCCGGCATCCGTCGTCAGGCTGGCGAGCGCCGTCGTGCCACCCACCGTGCCGGTGAACTGCGTGGCGCCCTTGTTGTTGATCGCCAGGGCGTAGGCGCCATCCACCGTGCCGGCGAACAGCACGCTCGACCCGCCGTTCACCGTCGTGTCGCCGGCCAGCGTCGTCGCGCCATTAGCGGTGAAGACACCGGTGGTGGTCGTGTAGGTGCCGTTCAGCGTCGTAGCGGCGTTGTGGGTCTGGTCACTCGTGGTGGTGACGTTCAGGAAGCTGGCCGTGGTGCCCGCGTTGGTGGTCAGGCTGGACAGAGCCGTCGTGCCGCCCACCGCCGCGTTGAACTGCGCCGTGCCCGTCCCGGCGATGGTCAGCGCCTGGGCGCCGTTCACCGTGCCGTTGAAGGTCGCCGTCCCGGCGTTCACCGTCGTCGCTCCGCCCAGCGTCGCCGCCTCGTTGGTCGTGACGGTGCCGCCGGTGTAGGTGCCGTCCAGCGTCACCGCGTCGTTGTAGGTCTGCGCACCCGTCGTCGTCACCGACTTCAGGCTGCTGGTGCCGCCGGCGTCCGTGGTCAGGCTGGCCAGAGCCGTCGTGCCGCCCACCGCGCCGGCGAACTGCGTCGTGCCCTTGTTGTTGACCGCCAGGGCGTAGGCGCCGTCCACCGTGCCAGCGAACAGCACGCTCGACCCGCCGTTCACCGTCGTGTCGCCGGCCAGCGTCGCCGCACCGTTGGCGGCGAAGTTGCCGCTGCCGGTGGTGTAGGTGCCGTTCAGCGTGACCGCGTCGTTGTAGGTCTGCGCGCCCGTCGTCGTCACCGACTTCAGGCTGCTGGTGCCGCCGGCGTCCGTGGTCAGGCTGGCCAGAGCCGTCGCGCCGCCCACCGTGCCGGTGAACTGCGTGGCGGCCTTGCTGTTGACGGCCAGGGCGTAGGCACCGTCCACCGTGCCGGCGAACAGCACGCTCGACCCGCCGTTCACCGTCGTGCCGCCGGCCAGCGTCGCCGCACCGTTGGCAGTGAAGGCACCGCTGCCGGTGGTGTAGGTGCCGTCCAACGTCACAGCGTCGTTGTAGGTCTGGGCGCCGTTGGTTGTCACCGACTTCAGGCTGCTGGAGCCGCCGGCGTCCGTGGTCAGGCTCATCAGCGCCGTCGTGCCGCCCACGGCGCCGTTGAACTGCGCCATGCCCTGATTGTTGACCGCCAGGGTGTAAGCGCCGTCCACCGTGCTCATGAACACAACGCTCGACGTGCCGTCCACCGTCGTATTGCCGCCCAGCGTCACCGCGCCGATGGCCGAGAAGACCGCGCCGGTGGTGTAGGTGCCATCCAGCGTCACCGTGCCGCTGTAGGTCTGGCCGCCCGTGGTCGAAACCGACTTCACGCTGGCCGTCCCGCCGGCATCGATGGTCAGGCTCGTCAACGCCGTCGTGCCGCCCACCGTACCGGTGAACTGCGTCGCGCCGCTGCTGGTGATCACGAGTGAGTTGGCCCCGTTCACCGTGCCGCTGAACAGCACGTTTCCGCTGCCGGAGTTCACCGTGGTGCCGCCCGCCAGCGTCGTCGCGCCGGTCACCGTGAAGGCGCCGTTTCCGGTGGCGTAGGCGCCCTGGAGGCTGGTCGCGCCGGTGTAGGTCTGCGCACCCGTCGTCGTCACGGCGCGCAGGCCGATGGTCCCCGCGGTGACCGTCAGATAGGCCAGGTTGCTGGCCGCCCCGCCCAGCGTCACGCCGCCCTGCGCCGCGTTCAGGGTCGCCCCGTACCCACCGCCGTTCAGCGTGCCGGTCACCGACAGGTCGCCGCCGGTCGCGCTCACCATGCGGTTGGCGCCGGACAGGGTCAGGTTCCCGGTGACGGTCACCGACTTGCCGGACAGCGTGCCGTTCAAGGTGGTGTTGCCGGTGTAGGTCTGCGTGCCTGTGGTGGTGACGTTGCCCAGGGCGATGCTGGTGCCCTGCACCGTCACGCTGGCCCGGGTGGCGTCCGAACCGACGCTGTACACCGCCTTGGTCAAGGACACCGCACCCCCCGTGGAGATCAGGGAGATGGTGCCGCTGCCGCCGGCGTTGATGCCGGTGGTGGCGTTGCTGTCGGTGATGGCGCCGCTGGCGGTGACGGCGATGTCGCCGTCGGTGGTGGCAAGATTGCCCAGGTTGAAGCTGGTGCCGGCCAGATAGATTCCGCCCGTCCCGGTCACCATCGCCGAGATGTTGGCGATGGTGCTGGTGAAGGCGGCGCTGCTGGTCCCGATCCCGGTGTTGGAGGTCAGGTTCAGCGTGCCGCCGGTCAGGCTGGTGCCGTTGCCGGTCAGCAGGCTGCCACCCGCCGCCGACAGGTTGATGACGCCGCTCGCCCCGGCGTTGACCGTACCGACCGTCAGGTCGCCCGTCGTCGCGGTCAGGCTGACCGTGCCGACGCCGGTCACCGAGGTCGCGGTCATGCCGGTGCTGCTGGTGGCGGTGACGGTGCCGTTGGCGCCGAGGGTCGCCGCCGTCAGCGTGCCGGTGTTGTTGACGGTCAGATTCTTGCCGGAGCCGGTCAGGCTGGCGTCGATGGTGCCGACCGTGGTGTTGAGGGTGGTGTCGCCGCCGTTGGAGCCGCTGGCGAAGGTCAGCGAGCCCGCGGTGATCGACAGCGACCGCGGCGAGGCCCCCGCGGCCACCACGTCGGTGGCGCCCTTCAGGGTCAGCGCGCCCGTGCCGAGGTTGATCGCCGCGGTCGGCAGGGTCAGCACCCCGCCGGACTGCAGCAGCAGGTTGCCGCTGGTCATCGACAGGCCGGCGCTGGCGTCCAGGTTGCCGGCCGTGCGGATGTAGGCCGACCCGCCCGACCCGAGGGTGACGAGGTTGCCGGTCAGCGTCAGGGCGGCGCTGTTGATGTTGTCGACCGAGATGACCGGCGTGGTGCCGGTGGCGGTCAGGCCGGTCAGGCTCGACACGTTCATCTTGATCGGCGTGCCGGCGCCGGTGGCGGCGTCGGTGACGGTGCCGATGCTGCCGCCGTTGGCGGTCAGGCTGGCCGAATGGCCGGTCACATGGGTGCCGTTGCCGCTGCCCAGGATGGAGCCGGCGGCGGTCAGCGCGACCGCTCCGTTGGTGGTGCTGGCCGACACCGACTGGACCGTCATCGTGCCGGCAGACTCGATTGTGACCGAACCGCTGGAGGCGGTGGCCGAGGCAACGGTGACGCCGCCGGTGGAGGCGTCGGTCAGGTAGACGCTGCCGGTGGCGCTCGCCAGGGTCAGGCTGCCGGTGGTGGTCTGGACCGACCGGCTGGAGGTGCCGATGCCCTTGCTGCCGGTCAACGAGGCCGAACCGCCGACGATCCGCGTCTCGGCGAGGCCGTCGTCATAGACGCCGCCGCCGGTGGAGCTGAGAGTGACCGCCCCGGTGCCGGCGTTGATGCTGCCGGCGATGATGTCGGCGTCCACCGCGGTGGAGGAGATCGTGATCGCACCACCGCCGGTGCTGGCGCTGACCACCTGGAGGCGGTCGCCGGCCTGCACGTCGATCTTGCCGCCGGTCGTCGCGGCATAGGCCAGCGCGGAGGCGCCGGTCGTGCTCAGATAGATGTCACCCGACCCGCCGTTCACCTGCACCTGGGCCCCGCCAACGCCGACACGGGCGGAGGAGGTGCCGATGCCGCCGGCGCCGTTCAGCGCGACGGTCTTGCCGGTGACCGCGGAGCCGCCGTTGGCGGCCAGGATCTTGCCGCCGTTGCCTGTGGCGCTCAGCGTGACCAAGCCGTTGTTGGCGCCCGCCGTCACCGTCCCGGCGGTGATGGACCCGCCGGTCGAGGTCACGGTGATGCTGTTGCCCGCCGCGTCGGTGGCGATGGCGACGTTGGTCAGCGTGATGTTGCCGCTGCCCGACACCACCACCGGACCGTTCTGGACGGCGGCCGTCAGCCCGCCCGTCAGAGACCCGGCGATGTCGAGGTAGACGCCACCCGCCCCCGTGACGTTGGTGGTCAGCGCCCCGGTGCTGGACGTCGTGACCTTGAACGCCGAGTCCGCCGTTCCGATGCCGGCCCCCGCCGTCAGCGTGGCGCTGCCGGTGCCGAGGCTCAGGCTGGAGCCGCCGTTGAGTATCCGGCCGGCCGTTGCCGTCAGGGTCAGCGCCTTGGTGCTGTCGTAGGAGAGGTTGGAGACGGTCAGGTCGCCGGCCGCCGCGATCACCGTCAGGGCGCCGCCCGTGGTGACCGAGCTGAGGTTCAGCCCCGCCGCGTTCTTCACGAACAGCCCACCGGTGCCGCTGCTGGCGGTCAGGCTGGACACGTTCATGCCCAGCGCCGTGGCGTTGCTGCCGATGGCGCTGCTGTTGCCCTGCTCGTTGGTCTTCTTCTGGGCGTCCAGCTTCAGGGAGCCGGCGGTGATGGTGGAACTGTTGTTCACCGCCGTGATGCTGCCGGCGGTCGCGCTGTTGCCCGTCGCCGTCAGGCTGACCGTGCTGGAGGCGCCCGTGTTCACCGTGCCGATGGCGATGGCCCCGGGCGCCTTGAAGGTGAAGTCCAGGCCGGTGCTGTCGGTCAGCGTGGTGAAGGTGGTGGTGCCGCCGCTGTCCGTGACGTTCCAGCTCAGGTTGGCCGCCGTCAGGCTCATCGTGCCGGAGGTCGACGCCCCCGTCGTGCCCGGCGTGCGGTCGATGGTCAGCTTGTCGAGGTCGAGCGTGTCGGCAATGTTGAAGGTGCCGGGCGTCTTCAGCGTCAGGTCGGTCGTCGCGACGTTCAGCGTGGAGCCCGTGTCGGCGATGCCGCCCTTGGTGGCGGACAGCTCGACGCTGCCGCCGCTCACCAGATTGCCGCTGTTGGCGCGGATGTTGCCCTCGCCGCTGGTCAGCGACACCGTCCCGGTCGTGGTGATGGTGCCGGCCGTCAGGAGGCTGGTCCCCGAGGAGCCGGTCGACAGCTTGATCGAACCGCCGCCGGTGCTCACCACCGACTGGGCGATCAGGGCCTTGCCTTCCGACACCGCGATGCTGCCGGCGGCGCTGGCGGTCAGCGTGGTGCTGGTGGAGTTGGCCTGCGTCGAGATGGCGGAGACGTTGCCGATGGACCCGGTCGCCGTCAGGTTCACCAGATTGCTGCCGCTGATCGAACCGCTGAGGATCGAGCCGCCCTGGTTGTTGATGACCGCGTTGGCGCCGTACATGGAGATCGAGCCGAGCGCGATGTCGCCGATCGAGTTGTTCAGGGTCAGCGCACCGCCCAGGCTCATGGAGTCGATGACCGTCGAACCGTGCAGGTTGATCACGGCGCCGTTGTTGGCGTTCACCGTCAGGTTGCCGGTGGTGATGCTGATGAATTCACCCCCTTGCGCACCGACCACGTTGGAGGAGGACGTCAGGCTGGTGACGCCGGCGTTGATCTTGAGGACCGAATGGCCGTTCCCGACGATGCCGGCGTCGGCGATCAGGGCGATCGTGCCGGTCTTGCCGACGTCAAGGCCGCCGACGACCAGCTTGCGGTGGCTGTCGAAGGTGAAGCGCACGCCGCTGCGGTCAGTCAGCGCGGCCAGCACCGCTTGGGTGCTGCTCTCGGCACCGGTCAGCGCGATGGCCGAGCCGGACGTGTCGACCGAGGTCAGGCTGTAATTGCGGTCGTTGATGCTGGACGAGGTGCTCTTGATCTTGAGTGTGCCGATGCGGGTGTCGGATTCGACGTAGAGATCGCCCTTCACGTTGAAGGTCGCGGACGACGCCGACAGATGGATCTTGTTGCTGGAGGAGCCGATGCCGCCGCCGCTGCTCAGGGTCGCGGTGCCCGCGGTGATGCGGTTGGCCGGGTTGCCCGCGTTCGCCGAGGCGGCGCCCGTGATGGCGCCTGCGCTGGTCAGGTCGACGGTGCCCCAGTTCTGCGCGTTGAGCGTGCCGATGGACAACGCGTGCTGGGTGTCCAGCTTGAAGGCGAGACCGGTGGTGTCGGTCAGCTCGCTCAGCGTGGTGGTGACGCCGTCGTCCGTCATGGTGAAGACGAGCTGCGGCGCGGTGATCTGATAGGTGCCCGCACCGGTCGTCCGCGAGCTGGTCAGCGACAGCGCGGTCAGGTCCTTGCCGTTGTCCACGAAGGCGTCGGTCGCCGTGGTCAGCGCCAGCGTGTCGGCCATCGTCGCGATGTGGTTGGCGGACGACCCCGCCTGACCGATGCCGCCGGTCGCGGTGAGGGTGACCGTGCCGGCGGTCACCATCGAGCTGCCGTTGCTGAAGATGTCCTTGCCGGTGCCGGTGGTCTCGATGGTCACCTTGCGGGCGAGGCCGCTGTTGATCGTTCCCAGAGCGACGCTGTTGTCGCTCTTGAACGAGAAGTCGAGGCCGCTTGCGTCCACGACGCTGCCGAGCGTGTACTGGCTGCCGGTGTTGCTGTCGGTGAGCGCGAAGGTCAGCCCTTCCGACCGGATGTCGTAGGCGTTCTGCGCGCCGGTCGAGGCGTGCCTGACATCCAGGCTGAGGGCGTGCAGGTCGGCGCCGTTCGTCAGATAGACGTTGCGCCCGGCGATCACCTCCAGGGTCCGCGTCTCGGTCAGCAGCGGCGTGCCGGACGCCCCGATGGAGCCCCCTTCGACCGTCAGCGTCACCTTGTCCGCGCTCAGCGGCTTGGTTCCGGACTGCAGCAGCGACCCGTTGTTGGTCACCTTGATGTCCGCCGAGGAACCGGCCTTCACATCCTTCAGCGTCAGGGTGCCGGTGTTGCTGAGCGTCAGCGATCCCGTCAGATTGGCCGACAGCGTGCCGACCTGGGTGGTGAAGTAGGAGCCGCTGTTGGTGTGGCCGACGCTGGTCCCCTTCAGCGTCAGGCTGCCCGCAGTGACCGCGGCGCCGCTGCTGTTCGTGGCGCTGATGCTGGAGCTGCCGGAATTGGCGGTCAGATCGACGGTGCCGCTGTTCCCGACGTCGATCTTGGCGATCCGCAGGGCCTTGTCGTTGCTGATGTTCAGCTTCAGACCGCTCTGGGTGACGTTCGTCACCGTCAGGCCTTCCTGCAACGACGAATCGCTGAAGCTGGCGGTCAGGCCGGTCGAGCTGATGGAGTAGCTGTTGCTGCCGCCGCCGGACTTGTTGTGCCGGAAGTCCAGCGTCAGATCGGTCAGGGTTGTGTTGTTGCTGACCGTCACGTTGCCGCCCGACGCGATGGACAGCTTCTGGGTGCTGGTCTGCACCTGGTTGGTGCCGCCGACGTTGCCGTTGCCGCCGGTCGCGGTCAGGGAGACCGAGCCCGCCGTGATCGTGCCCGACCCGTTGATCGACGGACCGCCGGACGCGCCCGAAGCCGCCCCGGTGGAGGTCAGCGCCACCGAGCCGGTTGAGCTGGTGCCGGCGTCGATCGTGCCGGCCACGATGCCGCGATCCACGCTGTAGCGCAGGTCCATGCTTCCGTTGCTCGGCGTGGACAGGGCCAGCGTCTGGATGCCGCTGGCCTCCGTCACCGTGAAGCTGCGGTTGGAGCCGAGGGCGTTGAACTGATAGGTCCCCGTGGCGGTGGACGTCTTGTGCGTGACGGTGACGTCCAGCGCGGTCAGCGCGGTGTTGCTGTTGTTGATGTAGAGGTCACCGTTGCTCACCAGGGTCAGCGACGCGGCGGAGGTCTTCACCGCCCGCGTGCTGGTGCCGATGGAACCGCCGTTGGTGCCGGAGCCGTTGGCCGACAGGGTGACGGAGGACGCCGTGATGGTTCCGGCTCCCACCATGGTGATCGTCGAGTTTTCTCCGCCGCCCGCGGTGGTCAGGCTGACGGCACCGCCGCCGGCGGTGATCTGGTTGACCTCGATGTTCTTCTTGCCGACGAAGCTGAAGTTGCTGTTCTGGGCGCTCGCGATGTCGATGGCAACCTTGGTGCCGCTGTCGACCAGCGTATAGATCTGGGCACCGGTGCTGCCGATGGAGAAAGTGCTCGCGGTCGAGGAGCTGGTGGTGCTGTTCGTGCTGGTGATCGCCAGGCTGTTGAAGGCGCGCCCATTGTTGTCGACGTAGATGTCGCGTCCCGAGGTCACCGACAGGTTGCCGGTGTCGAGGCTGATGGCACCGTAGAGGGTCGAATCACCGATGGAGGAGCTGCTCCCCGCCTCCAGCGACACCTTGCCGGCGGTGATCTTGCTGCCGTTGCCGGTGTTGGTGACACCGTTGGACGAGACGATGGCGACGCTGCCGCCCGTTCCGACGCTGACGGTGCCGACCTTGACCGCGCGCGACGAATTGAAGGCGAAGTTCAGCGCCGTGCTGCTGGTGACGGTCTGGATCGTGGACTGCGACGAGCTGTCCGACAGGGTGAAGACCTGCCCGTTGACCGTGGTGATCCCGATGGTGCCGCCGGAGTAGGAGCCGCGCGTCAGCGTCAGGTCGGTCAGCGCCATCGTGCTGGTGATGCCGACGGACCCGCCCGTCGTGATCGATAGGTTCGCCGTCGCCAGATTCAGCGCGTTGGTGCCGCCGACGCTTCCATTGGCGCTCAGGATCACCTTGCCGGCAGCGATGAGCGTCGTGCTGTCCGAATCGTCCTGGATGCTGCCGCTGGTGTTCGTCAGCGTGACCGTTCCGGTGCCGTTGTTGGCGTTGACCGACCCGACGGTCATGACGCCGTTGGACTTCGTGACGGTGATGTCACCGCCGGCCGTCAGGCTGTCCAGCCCGGTCGGGCCGGTGCCCAGGCCGAGCCACATCGAACCGCCGGCGGTGGCCACGACCGTGCCGGCCTCCGCGTTCAGCGCCTTTCCGGACGTGCCGATGTTCTTCCGGCGGTGAGGGTCACCGTCCCGGCGGAACTCGTGCGCAACGTGGCGTTGTTCGGGTTCAGAATCGAGCCGTTGGTCGCCGTGACCGTGATATCGCTGCTGGCGCTGGACGAGAAGTTGGAACCGAAGGCGATGTCGCCCGGGTCGCCGTCACCACGATGGGATTGCCGGCGGCGCTGAAGAAGCGGCTGCCCAGCGTGATCAGGTTCTTCTGGTTGTCGACGCCCGTCGAGGTCGGCAGGGTGACGTAGATGCCGCCGTCCGACGCGCGGGCGTTCAGGACCGGGGTGACGATGTCCAGATACTCGGTGCCCGAACCGCTGCCGATCGCCTTGCTGGCGACCAGATTGACCGACCCGGCCAGCACCAGGGTGGTCTTCGTCCCGTCGTCCAGGATGGAGCCGTTCGTCGTCTCGGCGTTGAAGATGCTGTAGGTTTCGCTGGGCGAGGGCGTCCCGTTGTCGGGAAGGACGCCGTTCTTGTAAGTCAGGTCGACCCGGCCCAGCCGGATGTCGCGGTCGCCCTTGAAGGAGAAGATCTGGCCGGTGGTGTCGACCAGCGTGCGCAGCAGATAGCCGTTGGTGGCGTCGTCGGTCAGGTCGAAGGTGAAGTTCGGCGCGGTGATCGAGTAGCTGTTCACCACCGTCGTGTCCGCATGCGTGCTGGTGACGGTCAGTTCCGCCATGTCGGACAGGTTGGTGACGTGCAGGTCGCCGCCGGTGGTCAGTGTCAGCTTCGTGGCGTTGAGCGCCAGCGGAGCGTTGGCGTCGCCCACGCTGCCCGCCGCGGCGCTCAGCGTCACGGTGTCGGCGTTGATCCGCGTGTTCACGCTGCCGTCGTCGCGGATGCTGCCGGTGGTGGAGGTCAGCTTGACCGTGCCGCCCGCCCCCACCGTGGCGAGATCGCCGACGATCAGGTCGATGTCGCTGTCGAAGGTGAGGGTGGATAGCTTCGGCTGCCGACCGCTCCAGAATGGTCGCGGTGCCGTTGTCGCGACCACGAAGTTGAAGTATTCGGAGGTGAGTTCCAGCGCGTTGGCGGCCCCGCCAACGTGCCGGTTCGTGATCGACAGGCCGTCAGGATCACGCCGCTGTTGTCGAGATACAGATCCCCGACGTTTGCTCAGCGTCAGCGACCCCGTGGAGGTGCGCAGATGGGTGCCGACGCTCCCGATGGCGCCGTCCGTGCTCAGGCTGATGGCGTTGGCGGACAGCCGGTTGTTCGCGTCCTTGCCCAGGATCGCCCCGCCGGTGGCCGTCACAGAGATTCGCGCCGGCGGTCGTCTTGATCGTCCCAGCGTAGCGCGCCGCCGTTCACAGTGAGCGAGATCGACGAGCCGGTGGAGGTGATGTTGTCCACCGTCACGGCACCGGTCTGCATGACCGTGACGTTGCCCGCGTTGTTGGTGACCGTCAGCCGCTTCGCCGCGGTGTTCACCATCACGGTGGAGGTGCTGCCTCCGGCGGCGAGAGTGACGTTGTCGCCGGTGATCGTGCCGGACAAGGCGGAGATGCTGCCGTTGGCGGTCGTCAGGGTGACGTTACCGGCGGCCCCGGCATCGACCGTGGTCGCGGTGATGTCGGACACCGTGCCGTTCGCCGTGACGGCGATGCTGCTGGTCCCGTTGGCGCTGGTGATCGTCCCGATGGTGGTCGTGCCGCCGGTGGTGATCGCGACGTCGCCGTTGGTCGAGACGATGGAGCCCAGCACCGCCGAGCCCGACATCGTCAGGAAGACGCCCCGCGCCGGAAGTGGCGTCGATGTTGTAGGAGCCGGCGGTCAGGGCCGTGCCGCTGGTGCCGATGCTGCCGGCGGCGTTCAGGACCAGGCTGTAGGAGCTGATGGTGGTCGAGGCGTCGGCGTCGTTCAGGATGCTGCCGCCGCTGCTGGTCAGGGTCAGCGTGTTGCTGCCGATGGCCACCGCGCCGACCGTCAGGTTGCCGGTGGCCGCGACGGTGTCTGGTCAGGCTGGCCAGGGTCAGCGCGCCAGTGTTCGACAGGTTGATGCCGCCGCTGCCGGCCGTGGCGGTCAGGCTGGCCAGGATGGCGCCATTGCTGCCGACGAGCCTTTGCGGTCGTCAGCGCGCCGGCCGGCGGTGGGTCAGCGCGACGGATCCCGTTGACCGTGCCGACCTGGATGTTGGCGAAGCTGTGGCGTCGAGCGCGGTGCTGCCGGTGACGGTGAAGATCAGGCCCGTGGAGGCCAGGAAGAAGTGGCTGTCGACCCCGACCGTCCGGTGCGTGCTGGTGACGGAGAGGTCGCCGTCTGGTCGTTGGTGACGAACAGGTTGCCGCCGGTGACCAGGGAGAGCTGGGTGCTGCTGGTCACCGCCGCACCGCTGGCGCCGATGGAGCCGCCGGCGGTCAGGGTGACCGGGCCGCCGACGATCCGGCCGGCGTCCAACGCGGTCAGCGACCCGCTCTCGGCCTTGACGGAGACCGCCCCGGCGCTTCCCGAGACCGGCGTGGTGTCGATCAGGTTGCCGAGCTGGACATTGTCGGTGGCCGTCAGCCGCACCGCGCCGCCACGGGTCGTCAGCTGCCGATTGGTTAGGCTGCTGGCCATGCCGTTGGCTTCCAGCACGATGTCGCCGCCGTTGGTGCGGATCTCGTAGCTGGCGTCGGTGAAGGCGATGCCGCTGCTGGTCAGCGACCGCAGCGTGAAGCTGTGGCCGGCGATGGTCTGAAGATCGAGGCTGGTCTCCACCGTGATGAGGCCCGACGCCTCCAGCACGATGTTCGCGTTGCCGGCGATGCTCTCCAGCACCTGCTTCGACACCGTGTTGACGGCATCGCCGCTGCCCAGGTTGGGGTCGTTGACGCCGATCGTGCCGTCCGCCGCGGCGCCGTCCTGGCTGCCCCCGGCGGAGCTGACGATGCGCAGGCTCTCCGGATCGAGCAGGAAGGTGCCCGCCGCGCCCTTCGGCGGTCAGGTCGACGCTGCCGGTCAGCGTGATGTCCTTGTGGCTGGACACCTCGGCGAAGCCGCCGTCGCCACCCTCGGCACCGCCGCGGGCGGAGATCTTACCGGCGTGCTTCGTGCTTTTCTGCGACAGCACCGTCACGCTGCCGCCCTTGCCGGACTTCACCGCGTCGGCGGACAGGGTGGCGCCGGCCTCGACCGTCACCTTGTCCGACCAGGTGCCGGAACGGCCCGTCTTGCTGCCGATGGCGACCTCGCCGCCGCCCTTGCTGCCGGAGGCGTCGACGCGGGCGTTCTTCTTCACGGCGATCTCGGCGCCGGTGGCGACGACGGTGCCGCCGGTCTGCCCCTCCCCGCGCCCGCTGGCGTCGACGGTGCCGCCGATGTTGACCGTGCCGGTGTCGCCCCCGGAGAGGACGATCTTGCCGTTGGCGCTGCCGACCGAGGTGGCCTTGATGACGCCGTCGGTGTTGATGACGTTGTCGATCACGCCCTTCACGGCGCGCGCCGACAGGGTGACGCTGCCGCCCTCGGCCGGGAATTGACGACCAGCGCCGCGACCGGCTTGCCGTCCGCGTCCTTCGCCACCGTCTTGACGGCGGAGCTGGCGTCGAAGCTGATCAGCCCGTCGCCGTGGAAGTCGAGCGTGAAGGTCTCGGCACCGCCCAGCGCCACCTTGCCCAGCTTCGCGCGGATGACGCCGGAATTGCGGACGTGCGGGGCCACCAGGGCGGCCAAACCGCTGTCCTTGACGGTGATGTCCCCTCGTTCACCACCATGGCGTTCGGCTTGGCGGAGGCCTGGTCGAACTGGTTTGGCGTCGAGATGTTGGCGGTGGTCGCCACCAACCCGCCGACATCCACCTTCGCCCGGCGCCGATCACCACGCCGTTCGGGTTGACCAGCATGACCGTGCCGTTGGCCGACAGGCTGCCCATGATCTTGGACGGGTCGTTGCCGGTGACCCGGTTCAGCGTGACGCTGGACGCCGAGGGCTGCTGGAAGGTGACCTTCTCACCGGCGTCGATGCTGAAGGACTTCCAGTTGATGATGGCTTTGTCGGTGGACTGCAGGATCTCCATCGATTTCGGGGTCGACGACTGGATGGTCGCCGCGCCCGCGGTGACGGTGCCCTCCAGCGGGTTGGCGTAGGCCGCGCCGGCGAACAGGGTGGACAGCGCCACACCGATCACGCTGCGCAGCGCCAGCCGCGCGAAGTCGATGCCTCCCCGGGCCTTCGCCGCGCGGCGCTGATGCCGGGTGCGCCGCCGCGCTGGGGCGCCTCCCGCGGACGACAGCAGCAGCCGCTGGCGCAGCGTCTGGCGGTGGCGGCGCGCGCCGGGAATCTCGGTGAAGCCGGAGGTGGTGGTGACGTTGCCCTTGCCCATGTCCTGTATCCCCCGGCCCTATCAGTATTGCGCAGTGATGTTGAAGAAGACCCGCATGTCCTTGTCGCCCTCGGTCGCGACGCGGCGGGTCAGCGCTCAAGCGTCGCGAAAAGCCGTTCCACGAGGCTGGCGCGCACGCCGCCGCCCACGGAGACCAGCGAATTCCGGCTGTTCTGCTCCAGGCTGGAGCGGTTCCACACCTCGCCGCCATCGACGAAGCCGTAAATCTGGACGGCCTGCGCGAAGGCGTTGTCCGGCAGCACCGGCGTGTAGCGCAGCTCCAGCGACCCGGCCCAGCCGTTGTCGCCGGAGATCTCGCCCTCGTCGAAGGCACGGCCGTAGCTCGGGCCGCCCAACGCGATCTGCTCGCTGGCCAGCAGCGGTGTGCCGCGGCCTGCATGGTGGCCGTTGCCAGGATGCTGAAGTTGGCCGGCAACTGCTGCACGCGGGTGATGTCGGCGGTGAGCTTGGTGAAGTCGCTGCGCCCGCGCTCCCGCGATGCGTAGGCGGAGCCGAGCTTCGTCGCGTCGAGGATGTCCAGACCCTGATGCACGAGGCCGCGCACCGCGGTGATGCCGTCCCAATTGTCGGTCCGGTCATAGCTGAAACCGCCGCGCAGGATGCGCAGGCGGTCGCGGTTGAAGCGGTCGCCGGAAATGTCGGTGTTCACGTCGCGGTATTCGAACTCGCCGACGGCGCGCAGGTTTTCCAGGCGCGAGCGGATCACCGGGTAGCTGAGCGTTCCCACGCCCGCACCCAGCTTTCCACGTCCAGCGGGTCGAGCGTCAGGCCGGGCCGCGACTTGGAGTAGGAGCCGGAGAAGGTCAGCCCGTCACCAGCGCTTGGTAGCCGGCGCCGACCGACCAAGCCCGCGACGCCGGGGAGGACACGCGCCCGCTGAGGTTCAGTCGGCGTTCGGCCCGAAGGAGTTCAGCGCCGCCGTCGCGGTCGTCTGGGCGGTGCCGAGACGACACCAGGGCGTCCACCGCCTTGCGGTCCGTCTTCACCACCACCACCGAGGCGCCGAGCGTGTCCGGCGCCGGCTCCAGGCTGGCGCGCACGGTCAGGCCGGCAAGGTCGTTCGCCAGGAGAAGGCGGCGCTCGACCTCGGCGACGTTGATCGGCTTGACACCACGCGGGCTCCACCAGCCGCTTCACCGCGGCGAGCGCCGGGCCGATGTCGTCGGGATAGGTGATGTCGGACACGAAGCCCTCGACCACCTGGAGGCGGAAGGTGCCGTCCTCGATCGTCTGGGCCGGAACGATGACCCGGCTGGTGATGAAGCCGTCGTTGCGGTAGCGGAACTCGATGTCGTTGGCGATCTTGAACAGGTCCGCCACCGACACCTCGCGGCCCAGCATGTCCTGGTAGGCCGTCTTGAGGCTGTCCTGGCTGTAGGCGGTGGCGCCTTCGACAGAAACACTCCGCAACGTAAGGCGGTAATTCTCGGCCCCGCCGGCGCCTCCGCCGCGGGCGCCTTCGGCACCGTCACCGCACCACCGGCACCGAGGGCAGTGGCATCACCGGACGCGGCGCCTCCGGACGCGGTTCCGCGCCCGAGGGGAGCTGGGCCGGCAACTGTTGCGCGAGCGCTGGCGACGCCACGCCCGCGACGATAGAGCTTGCCGCCAAGCAAACCCACCAAGACGCTTTTCTCTTACCCACATCTTCTTTATGGATGAAGATGAAGGAGGCGACCTTGGTGGACGAATTCATTGGAGCGGTACCTTCACGCGATGTTCGTTGCTAACCTTTGATTAACGAAGACCCACCGGATCTCCATCTGAGGTAGCTATTTCTATCATACGATTTCGGATTGGGTGTTAGTCCTAGTTTGTCGGAATTTGTAACATTCATATCCTCGTCATAAGTGGCGCTGGGCCGGCACACCACATCGCGACACCACGCCGACCGAGGGCAGTGGGTGCGCGCCCCTCACGGCCCGCCAATTGGCCATCGCCTGCGCCCGAGAGGTGCAGGATGCGGCGGGAGATCAGATGGTGCTGGAGGTTGAAGATGCCGGAAGCGGCAGCGTGCATGGAGATGAACCGCTGCATCCTAAGCTTGCGTCAACGGACTGGCTGGTGCGAGACCTCGGCCCGGTTGTTCTGTCGCCGGCTTTGCTCAAGGCGCGCCGTCAGACCGATCTCACGGAAAGCGACTCCGTAGGACCAAGCTTGTCGGTGGTGACCTGTGTGGGTGCGAAGCCCTGCTTCTTGAACATCTTGCGCATGAGCTTGCGTGCCGCAGCCTTGTCCCGTCGGCGCTGGATGAGCAGTTCCAGGGCCTCTGCCGAAGGCGCCGCGGGTTGTCGGCGAT